>JAIVHO010000003.1 GCA_020201035.1 Bacteroidales bacterium | reverse complement strand
ATCCAGAGGATACTTCTCCCACAGTTCATTATACCTGGCATGAACGGCCTCCCATGATTTAAGCCGGCCTTTTCCGATATCACTCCTGAGGAGATCCAGATCACTTTGTGTCATCAGCTGACCACCCAGATTAACCCACTCCTTTACTCTCTCACCCTGCAGCCCTTCGCTCATTGATTCAAATGTAGCCTTGGGGTGTGAGGTCATATAATCAAGCAGGGTTTTCATTGCATAATGGAAAAGCATATCCCCATAGGCATGGTATGATTCATATGGTTTCAGAATCAGTACCTTCCTCCTGCTGTTTTCCATATGTTCCCCAAGTACCTCAAGGGTATTAACCCCGCTTACCGATCCTGAAAGAAGAATCCTGCCGGCTTTTGCCAGCGCATCCTCTCCGGGCCATTTATCTTCAGGCACCTCCCTCTTTCTGAGGTCAGCCTTTGCTACCCATATCTCCATCAACCGTCGTGCAGCAATCATCTCCTCAGCCGTATCAGGAGCAAAAGCCTCAAATTCAATATTCTGGTCCTTATGAATCCTTTTGTCTCTGGTTTGAAATTTCCATGAGTTACGGGCCAGGGCGTACATATTATACATCCACCAGTAAGCAGGCATCACCTCCAGCCTGTCATTGGTTACATTATTGTTCAGCAGGCTGAAGGGAAAAGGTATATCCAGTTCGGCCGGATAGTCAGACTTTGATAACAGCACAAAGGAGGCAAACCGGCACGAGTGCTTCAGGCTGGTACACAACCCCGGCCAGAATCCTCTTCCTGCCTGTATCTCATTATCATTGGCCCTGCTGTTGTGGTTGGAGCCGATAGTAGCCCCTGCGGCAATATTACTCTGGCCCATCACCACCGAAGCCACCAGAAACGAGTTGTTATGATGCTGTTCATGTGCCGGGAAAATAAGGTTATTAAGCACTTCACAGCATGAGATAGTTGAATTGTCGCCAAGAAAGGAGTTAATAAGTCTTGCCCCGTATTTAAGACTTGAGTTATTGCCCAGGATAAACTTCACAGCCTTACATCCGTAAAAAATATGGCACCCGTACCCTATTATCCCGTTTACCAGTTCAACACCTTCACCTATCTGGGTGGGCTCTTCCCGTGAAGAGTTGATGGTAAGATTTTTCAGCTTGTTGGCACCCTTAATATAGCAGTTTGACCCTACCTGAACATCCTTCAGTATAAGGGAGTTTTTTATTACGCAGTAATTTCCTGTGGTTCCATAGTAACCGCGCCTGCTGTCGATCCTCTCCTGGGTAATCTTTTTCAGGTTCTGCTGCAGGGGTTTATCTTCAACATACTTGGCCCATAGAAAAGCATCTGCTGTCAGCATGCCATCAAATGGAAGAACCTGCCGGCATCCTGTCTCATTCATCAGATCGAGCCATGTTCTGACACTCTCAGACTCACCCTCCTTCAGTATACCGTTGCCAAACTTGGCATGATCGGTTGTATGCATCTCCTGAATATTAAATAGCATACATCGGTTACCAATAATATAGTGAGCCAGGTAATGGACATTATGTATTGCCACATCGTCACCAATATCACATGATATAACCAGACTGTTTGTAATCCCTGCCGGTAGTCTGAGGTCGTGATGCTGCAGGATATTGTTCTTTACCCTTCCTATCCGTACCAGACCGTAAAAACGGTTGTTCTTTATCTGCCCGGGGTCAAACTCATCAGTCACCAGGATATCATCCCAGTTTTCTGCGGTATTATCGTTTTTCACCAGCCTTTCTATCTCTTCAGACTGAAGGTTTCTCCACCCTGAATCAGGCATGGTGACCTGTTTATCTCTCTGGTAATACTCATCCCTGCCCTCCGGGAGGTACTCTGCAGGAATGAAGTTTTTGCCGATATTCTCTCCCGGCACAATCAAAACTCTGTCCATTTTATCCATATTATTGTAAGCGGATGGTAACTAATTTTCTGCTCCAAATTGCAGCAGACCTGCCTCCTATTGATCAGCACTATTTCCGTCTGAGATTTTACCCTCCTGCAGGCTTATATCAAAAGTAAACTTTTTCACTGTACGATTAAAATAAAAGACAAAAAAGAGGATTTCATGCAACGTTCCCCGTAAGCAAAAACATTACCGGTAATCAGCAAAGTTACGCCGAAGCATTAAAGATACCCTAAGTAGTAAAGTACCCCTAAGTCCCCTAAGAAGCAAAGTTACCCACCAAGAAGTAAAGTTATCCCTAAGTAGCAAAGCTACCCCTAAGTAATAAAGTTAACCTTAAGAAGCAAAATTACCCTTAAGTAGTAATAAAGAGATTCTATTAGGTATGCAGCTTTTTATATCTTTACATCTTTCCTGAAAGCGGTGAATTTTACGGAGAACCTGACATATAAAAAGATTTTCCTTTTCTGGGGGCCTCTGGCGCTCACCTGGCTGATGATGTCGATTGAGCAGCCTTTTCTTGTTGCTGTTATAGCAAGGCTTGGTGACGCCAAAAATAATCTTGCCGCCTTTGGTATTGCCTTCTCCTTTGCACTGATTATTGAAGCTCCCGTGATTATGCTTATGAGCGCCTCTACGGCCCTTGTTGGTGACAGCAACTCCCTGAAAAAGATGAAGCGCTTCACTGACCTGCTCAATGCGTCTGTTACCATTGTTCAACTGCTTATACTGATACCCCCGGTCTTCAGCTTTATTATTCAGGACCTTATGGAGGTTCCCGAAGATGTCGCCCGCATAACCTATTACTCTTTAATACTGCTTCTCCCCTGGCCCGCCGCCATTGGATACAGGAGGTTCTATCAGGGAATACTAATCAGGAACAATCTTACCCGAAGGGTGACTTATGGAACGCTGGTAAGGCTTTCAGCTATTGTCATTACAGGTTTTTTTCTATATAAAACCGGAATGAAAGGGGCGTATGTGGGGTCACTTACCCTCTCAGTTGCAGTTATGCTAGAAGCTGTTGCCAGCTGGGTAATGGCACGAAAAACCGTTGCCTCATTACAGGCAGGCCAGGCCAATGCCGGTAACGCTTTTGATATGAATAATCCGGGAGAGCCTTTACGGTACCGGTTTATTGCAAGGTTTTACTTCCCCCTTGCACTCACCTCACTTCTTTCGCTTGGTGTAAACCCGTTTGTAACCTTCTTTATGGGGCGCAGCCAATTACCGATTGAGTCACTTGCTGTTCTGCCAGCCATAAACGGACTAGTTTTTATCTTCAGAAGTATGGGGCTCTCCTTTCAGGAGGTCAATATAGCCCTTATAGGGGCACGTAAACAGAACTACCGCAAGCTCCGTAACTTTGCCATCTTTCTGGGAACGGCCGTAACAGTTTTGCTGGCTGTTATTGCTTTTACCCCGCTGGCAAGGCTCTGGTTTGAAAATATCTCCGGTCTTACATATGATCTCTCTGAGATGGCATATCTGCCGGTGCGTCTCATGCTGTTGCTTCCTGCACTCTCGGTGCTTCTCTCATTCCAGAGATCAACACTGGTGGTTGCCGGCCGCACCCGACCCATCTCCGTGGCAACGGCTGTTGAACTGATAGTTATTGTAGCCGTACTGCTGGCATCCATAGTCTGGTTTGATATGGTAGGTGTAATTGCCGCCACCATTGCCTACGTAATAGGCAAAACCGTCTCCAATATCTATCTTGGACCCATAAATTTCGGAGTAGTCAGAAAGTGGCAGCGGGCCGACCGTAAAGAAATTGTCCGGTGAACAATTTTAGGGAGGAGCCAGACTGTCGCGGGGGCCGACCGTAAAGAAAATTCTCTTAACGAAAGAAGGTCTGCCGCCGGGCAGACCTTCTTCTGTTGACCCGCCAGGGCTCGAACCTGGACTCTTCTGAACCAAAATCAGACGTGTTGCCAATTACACCACGGGTCAATCGTACCTAATAAGGTGGTGCAAAAATAGAAAAAAATAAACCAATATTCCAAATCTGCTACCCAGCTAAATGGAATGAAATTTGATAGAAGAGACCCGACCCGGTTACAATACTTTAACAATGACTGTACTTAACAATACCTGGCAAAAACAAAATTATTTGTGACAGGAGTAATTATAACAATACCCGGCATTAAGTAAATTATCAGGCACAGAATTTAACAATTACAAAATTATCAGTGAAAGCAAATAACTAGTCCCAATGTTAATTACTATCAAACGCGAGGCTTAACAATAACAGTACTTAATTATTACGATACTTTAACAATTCATAACATCAAAAGATTTAAACCTTTTAATACTTTTGCTTAAATATTTTTTGCAGTGTACGGTGCGCTACCGTGACAGCCCCTTTTCCCTAACTTAATCCTGTGTTACGTGGATTTGAAAATTGGTGTTTTATCTCTTCTGTTGCTACTGACAGCAACTAATCATGTCATACCACAGGAGAACGGTAACCAGAAAGCAACCCTTCTGGTCAGTCAGTATTTCGACAATCTCTTCGGTGCTGATGAGAGACTGATAACAGGGCCGTTTTACTACGGACCTACAAGGGGTTCCATACAGGGGCATCCCTACTACATCGATGATTTTTGGAAAGACGGAACCATAGAGACTGCAGATGATGTCTTCAGAGGCCTGAAACTGAAGTATGACAACTATCTTAACCGGATCATCCTGATGTATACCTCAACAGACAATGCGGTTTATCAGGTGGGGCTTCGTCCGGGTAATATTGTCAGGGCAACAATAGGGGGAAATGAATTTATCCCTCTCCCCGTTTTTGCTGATTCAATTAACACCCCTTTTGCTGAAGTTATCAGCGACGGGGAAGTGCAATATCTGGTTACACGCCTGAAAACCCTTCAGATAACCAGCGGTTCCGGCTCATCAGACTATGTTTACAAGGAGAATTTCAGGCAATACCTTTGTCATAACGGAACGCTTATCCCCTTTAAAGGCAAAAACTCACTTTTCAGGCTATTCCCTGAACTGAAGGAGGATCTAAAAAGATTTATCAGGATGACAAATATTTATCCCACCCGGAAAAATACTCAGGATAGGGCTAAACTGATAGATTATTGTAACACTTTACTTGCCGGCAATGATAAATAGAATAATCATTATTCCCCTCCTTCTGGTTGTTTCACAGTCATTATCAGGGTCAGTTAACCTGTCGGAGCACACAACCCTGCTTACTCAGCAGGATACTGTTACCGTGTCAGTAAATTACAACAACATACCGTTTAAGGCTATGGCCGATGATCTCAAAAACAGGTACAATGTTGATATCTATTACGGATAAGGAGATTCCTGACCAGGTTGCCGATTCGTCGAATATACTGGGACATTTTTCCTATGAAAAAAAGATAAACCGCGTAACAGTGGGTTCAAGGGAAAATATCCAGTCGGGAAGTGCCCTGCTTACAGGAAGAATTACCTCAGCCACTTCGGGTGAACCTGTGCCAGGGGCCACCATTATCGTTGAGGGGACATCCACCGGTGTTATCTCAAACGGGGAAGGATTTTATGCCCTGCAAATTATGCCGGGAGCGGTGTACAATCTCACCATTTCATGTATGGGAATGGAAAAGGAGTCCTATATACTGGAGCTCAATTCAACAGGCACACTGAATATTGAACTTGCCGAGCAGCTGATCGATATCAGGGAGGTAGTGGTAAGATCAGGGCGGCACGACAATGTCAGAGGGATGCAGATGGGATTTCAGAGGATTGATATCAAGGAGATAAAATCTATCCCCGTAGTGATGGGAGAGCGTGATATTCTGAAGATAGCCCAGATGATGCCGGGCGTTCAGAGTGTAGGGGAGGGTTCATCGGGAGTAAATGTCAGAGGATCGGGCAGCGACCAGAATCTCTTTCTTATCAATGAGGTTCCCGTACTTAATACAGGGCATCTTTTCGGTTTCTTCTCCGCCTTCAACCCCGATATGATCAGTGATTTCAACCTCTACAAAAACAACTTCCCGGTTGAATATGGAGGAAGACTTGCCTCAATATTTGAGGTATCAACCCGAAAAGGGAATAAAAAGCGTTTCGGTGCGAGGGGTGCTGTTAGTCCGGTTACAGCCTCCATTCTGGCCGAAACACCCATTGTGAAGGATCGTTCATCACTTGTTTTTGCGGGACGATCAACTTATTCGGACTGGATACTGGCGCGACTCGATGATCCGGAACTTAAGACAAGCAACGCCTCGTTCTACGACCTGATGAGCTCATTTCATATTATTACCTCCGAATCGTCATCACTTCAGCTGTTCGGTTACTACAGCAATGACAGATTCAGGCTCTCCGGCATTGACAGATTCAGTTATGAGAATATTGGTGCATCAGTTATCTATGACCGCAAGCTGAACGAAAGATGGACCATGAAGAGTACAGCCGTCTTCAGTCGTTATATTAACTTCCATGCCAACAGTGAAAATCCGTTTACAGCATGGCAGAACAGGTTCCGCGTTGACCAGCGGGAGATAAAAACCAAATTCACAGGCTACAAATGGATGAACCATACTACAACGGCGGGTGGTGGCATTATAGCCTATTCTCTTGACCACGGAAGCTATGATAAATACGGAAGCAGTTCAGCCATCTCCCCTGTTGATGTAGGGAGAGAACAGGGGGTTGAGATCTCGCTGTACGGAGCTGATGAATATGCGGTTACTGACAGGCTCACTCTCTATGGCGGAATAAGACTGAGCCTCTACAAATACCTGGGGCCAAATACCATATATACTTACCCTGAATCCCTGCCAAGGGAGCAGGAACATATCACAGATACAACAACCTATGGAGCGCTGGGCACCATTAATAATTATGGCGGCCCTGACATCCGCTTCTCTGTCAATTACACCCTTTCACCCACAGCATCTGTGAAGGCAAGCTACAACAGGATGAGGCAGTACCTCTTTATGCTCTCCAATACCATTGCATCAGCACCTACAGACAGGTGGAAACTGGCCGATCCCCATATTGTACCCCCGGTTTCTGACCAGGTGAGTTTGGGAATATACAAGAATATACCCCGCAGGGCATTAGAGACCTCCGCAGAGATCTATTATAAAAGAACACATAACCAGGTTGAATACCGTGATGGTGCTGACCTCACCTTTAATCCACTGCTGGAGACAGCAGTACTGCAGGGTGAACAGAACGGCTGGGGTACGGAACTCCTGATCCGCAGAAATGCAGGAAGGATTACCGGATGGGTCAGCTACACATATTCAAGATCAATGGTACAGGTAGACGGGGATATGAACTGGCAAAAGATAAACCAGGGTAAGATATTTCCGGCAAACCATGACAAGCCTCATGCAGTGAATTTTGTTGGTACACTAAGGCTGTCAAGAAGATTCAGCCTTTCAGGAAACGTAGTCTACAGTACCGGCAGACCCGTCACCTACCCAACCGGTATGTTTGATATTGGCGGTGAAACGGGGATAGTCTACTCCGGCAGGAATGAGTACAGGATTCCGGACTACTTCAGGGCAGACCTATCAATAAATATTGAGGGCAACCTTCTTAAACGGAAGCTGGCTCACGGATCATGGATGCTCTCGGCTTACAATATTACAGGTCGCAGAAATGCCTACTCTGTCTATTTCAAAAAGGAAGCTTCAGGAATCAACGGTTATAAAATGTCAATCTACGGAACTCCTGTCTTTACCATCAGCTACAACTTTAAACTGGGAAACTATGCTGTTGAATAAAAATATTGCTCTATCTCTTTTTATCTTACTATTGTTGCAGGGGTGCATCGATCCCTTTACACCCGGCGACCTGAAATTTGAGAACATGCTTTTTATTGAGGCTCATGTGACCGATGACCCTGAACTGCCACCAATTGTCAGGATCTCACATGCCTATCCCCTTGAATATGACAACTACGAAGGAGAACCCATGGCCAATATTTACGGGGCAAATGTTTATATAGAAGATGATAACGGAGCCAGATACTACTTCAGTCAGGAGGTCATCTTTCATTATAAAAGCCTTATTGGTCCGCAACCCGGATATAATCCCGGCGTAACCTACACTCTTTCAGAACCCGGGTTTGAACTGACCGAAGGACGCAGTTACCGGTTGCAGATAGAGACAGATGATGGCTATATTTTTGAGTCAGAATATGAAAAATATCTGCCCTCTCCCCCCATCCAAGATATCACCTGGGGTGTTGACAGATGGGAAACAAAGGAGTCAGGTGATCAGGATGAGGGCTACAGGTTCTATATCTCCTCAGCATCCGTTGATAATGAGCCCCTTTTCCTGAGATGGAAACCTGATGCAACATACAAGTATTCTGTACCTTTCCTGGCAAGCTACCGGTGGAACGGAATATCACTGGATCAGGCCTCCAACACCGACATTATGGTTTGTTATAAAGATGAACGTATAAACGGAATTTTTACAGGAACCTCTGAGGGTCTGGAAGAGAACCGGGTTGTGGATGCCCCTCTCCATACAGTTTCCAGGGTTGGTGACAGGCTGCAGATTACCTACAGCCTGCATGTAAAACAGATGCGCATCTCTCAGGGAGCATATCAGTTCTGGAAGGATCTGCAGACACTTCTCTACGAGACGGGCGGACTCTATGAGTCTGTACCCTTTCGTTTGTCAGGAAATATTCAGTGCACGTCACATGATGATTTTAATCTGGCCGGTGTGTTTGAGGTAGCGGGTGTAAGCGAGACCCGTGCTTTTGTTCCCAGAAACTATGATGACTTCACAGTGGATACCTACAGGTGCGTTGCTGACACTATAGGTACTGCAGATCTTCCCTGGGATAAGGTTCCATCCGGTTCATGGATAAGAGAGGATGAACCCGAAGTCTACCTGACAGCGCCCGCCACCTGTTTCGACTGCCGGGTAAGAGGCGGATATACCCAACAACCCGCTTTCTGGGAAAACTAAATATCTGATAATTATGAATCTACACAGATCCTTAGATAAATTCCCCTTGCTCAGGGTGATCCTTTTAATAACAATTATCCTAAGCCATACATGCCTTATGACCGCCCGGCAATACCAGACGGGAGGTCCGTTGCCTGCTGAGGCAGTAATGCTTACCGCTGACAGGTCTATCTACCTGGCAGGAGACAGGATCTACTTTTCAGGGGTAATACTTGAGGCGGATAATTTTACTGTTTCGGAGCTGAGCAAAGTGATCAGGGTAGAGTTGCTTAACAGCTCTGGTGTTTCGGTATTAAGCGATAAGTTTCTTACCAGGAAGGGTGCGTGCAACGGCTCATTAAAGTTGCAGGGTGACATCCCTACCGGATGGTACCAGCTGAGAGCCTACTCCGCATGGATGAGAAATATGGGGCCCGAACTCTTCTCCCGTATAGATATCCGTATAATAAATCCTGCGGATGCTTCAAGCCTTAACAGGTATGTCCTGAATGACACTCTGAAAGTGTCTGTTATCAGCCGTAATGGAACAGCACTGACAGGTGTTCCCAACAGGTGTGCTATACGGGCTGTTACCATGAAAGGGCAGCCGGTGGCAGTTAATGGATTTCTGGTTAACGAATATGGCGATACCCTGACCAGTTTTTCAACCGGCTATACCGGCTGGGGAGTCCTCACATGGACTCCTGAGGCAGAGACTGATTACTGGATAGCTGTTGATTCAGACCCGGGAATGGCTCTAATAACAGAAATGCCCGGACACTCCGGTGCGATTATAGACGTAAGCATCAATCATCCCGTTGCGGATGGCCAATGGAGTTCAGCAGCCCGGGAGATCACAGTAACAGTATCAGGCAGGTTTCCTGCATCAGGAGTTAAGCTGCTTGTGCACCGCCTCAGTACATGGTACCTGTTCAGCGAGGCAGTCCCCCGAAACGGCACCATCACATTTTCTGTTCCGGGACAAGATCTTCCGGACGGACTATTGTCGTTTACCATTCTCGATAAAGAGAACAACACACTTGGTTCTGCCCTCAGCATTATTGACAGGCAATTGGGGCAGACAGCAACCGTTACAACCAGAGCAGAGTCCGGTACAGGCAACACTGAAATTACTACCAGCTACAATATCCGCAATCCCGGCAACCCCGGTTCTTATACCCTCACCACCCGCAGGAGAGAGCCCGATGAAGTTATGGGAAGTTACATGCCTGCCCTCCCGGGATGGCCTGTTACATGGGATATTCCGCTCGACCCTACAGAAAGAGAGGGATGGCTGATAGCCAGCAGCTACAGGGAGGATATAGCATCGGCCTTTTTCAACGAAGAGGACAGCGAGCCACGTCTGACACTTATCAGCTTCAGCGATCTGTCAGATAACCGGGAGTCACGTGTCAATTTTATCCCTGAGACCAGAGGCTTTACACTGAACGGCAGGGTTACCCTGAACGACGGATCTCCTGTGGGAGACCGTTCGCTGTCACTTACCGGACTTAATGATAACCTCTTTATTACAACACGCACCTTTGACTCCGGAAGGTTCCATTTCACATTGCCCGGCAGAGAAGGAGCAAAAGATATGCTTCTATCCTACACAATAAGGCCTGAGGCCAGAATGGATATTGAGATTGAGCCCGAGTTTGACGGCAGGAGTTATGATCTGCCTCCGGCAAAACTGTTTCTGTCGGCTGATGAAAGAGAGTTTGTCAGCCAGATGATAGTTGACAAAAAAATAAACTCCCTATACAAAAACGGGGACCTTTCGCCAGCCCTGCCCGGAGAAAACAGATCAACCGGCAAAACTGTTTTTTACGGAATACCTGACCAAATTATTCTTATTGATGATTTCATCAGACTCCCTGATATGAGGGAGGTTATTTTTGAGGTTGTACCCACGGTCTCCGTAAAAAAGGAGGGTGCTCTGTTTTCCATGAGGGTATTCAGGGAAACGCCCTTCCCAAAGATGTATGATCCTCTGATTCTGCTTGACGGTATTCCCCTGATAAGGTTTAATGAGTTTCTGGAGTTGCCTCCTGACAGGTTCAGCAGGGTTGATGTTGTAAACTCACTTTATATACACGGCAACCAGGTTTTTGCCGGGGTGGTAAATTTTATTTCAGTTAACGGTGATCTTGCCGGTCTTGACCTCCCCGAGGGGTCGAGAATTATATCAACGGTCATGCCCACAGTTCCTGTTAGGGGAGAAATGGTGAACGAAATCGCAACAGTGGGAGATATCCCGGTTCTTGAACCAACCATTTCCTTTCAACAGTTAACCGAAGATATGTCGGGTACCATTACATGCAACAGAAATCGGTTCTTCGGGGATTATATCTCAATCCTGAATGGCATTGACCAAAATGGCAGATGGGTAAATGCCTCATCGTTGTTCAGTGTGGAAAAGTCAGATTTCAGCATGAATCTGACAGAAAAAAACAGATAATCAATGAGCATTCCGGATCCTCATCCTGGAGTTATTGCGCTGCTCACCAGAGCAGGGAAGGCTATCATGGATATTTACTGTGGAGGCAATCTGAATACAACAATCAAGGATGACAGCACTCCTGTTACTGCAGCAGACCTGATCTCTGAAAAGATAATCAGTGAAGGTTTGCAGCAGATATCTCCCGCTATTCCCGTAATAGGTGAAGAGAGCTATGCCTCATCGGGAATAAAAGATATACCACATACATGCTGGATACTGGATCCCCTGGACGGAACAAAAGAGTTTATCAAACAGAATGATGAGTTTGCCATCTGCCTTGCCCTAATGAAAAACAGGGTTATTGTAGAGGGGTATATCTATGCCCCCGTTACCGGAACACTCTGGTGGGCAATAAAAAACAAGGGAGCAGCCAGGATTGAGAATGGTAAAGCACTCTCTCTCCCCTGCTCTACCGGCAATAAAAAATTTCTGCTGCTTATGAGCCGGTCGCACCACACGGATGAAGATACGCGACTGATTAAATCTATAAAACAAAAAATTGAACTGGAGGAGGTTTATCAGGGTAGTGCAATAAAATTTGGGAGGATAGCAGAAGGCTCAGGTGATCTTTATATAAAAAGCAGCAGCCTGGCTATCTGGGATGTTGCCGCCGGCACACTGATACTTAACGAGTCAGGAGGAGGAGTCATTTCCATGACGAGCCGCATGCCTTTATGCTTCAACAGCGGATTAACGGCAACAGATCCCTTTATGGCCTCTGGAAGCAGGGTAAATGATCCGCTCTCCCTTATTACTCACGGTCCTGTGCAGTGAAGTTTTCTGAGAAGATAAGGTGATCTGCCCGCTCCTCTTATTTTCGTCAGGACTGTTTCCTGAAATTTTCAGAGAAGATTAGGTTATTATCTCCATGATTTCCGTCAGGCTTGTTTCCTGACATTTTCAGAGAAGAGGTCAGGATCTGAATCCTCCCACAGTGTCGGCATCTGGTCATTAAAGCGCTGCAAAATGGCTGTCATAACTGTCTGACGGAGAAATCCCGACCTGTTCTTTACCCTGAAGCGATGACAGTAGAGATTTAGTGCTCTCATCTCACGGTTATTCAGCATAATAGTGAGGCGATTGCTTCTCTTAAGGCCTTCATCCTTGATTTTAATACGTCTCAACCCAGCGTTCTTTATTAATTAAACTGAAGCCTCAGACAGCAGGCTGCAAGAAACTTTTGGTCCGGCGATGCGGGGAATGCGCCCACCGGATTCAAAAATACCAAATCGAAGCCCGTGATGAAGGGATATTGCCTGAAATTATCAACAAAAAAAAGGCGGCAGGATGATAAGATCCTGACCGCCTGTCTTATACACTACTTAAAACTTTAAAGCACGTCCATTGCGTTAAGATCATCAAATGCTTCCCGGAGCCTTGCGATAAACGCCTGTTCACCTTTGCGAAGCCATACTCTTGGATCGTAATACTTTTTGTTGGGTTTATCATCGCCGTCAGGGTTACCTATCTGTGCCTGCAGGTAATCATTAAACTCCTCGGTATAACCCTTCACTCCAAGCCAGAAGGCCCACTGCATATCAGTATCAAGATTCATTTTAATGGCACCATAGGTTATAGCCTCTTTTATTTGATGCTTCTCAGAGCCTGATCCCCCGTGAAAAACAAAATTAACCGGGTTAGCTCCTGTTTTATATTTTTCCTGTATAAACTCCTGTGACTTTTTCAGTATCTCAGGTTTCAACTCCACATTCCCTGGCTTGTATACGCCATGTACATTCCCAAATGAAGCTGCTATCGTAAAATTTTTACTTACTCCAATAAGCTCATTATATGCATATGCCACCTCTTCCGGCTGTGTATATAGTCTGGAGCTGTCGATCCCGGTATTATCAACTCCATCCTCCTCGCCACCTGTTACACCCAGTTCAATCTCCAGTGTCATGCCAATGGCACTCATCCTTTCAAGGTACTCCCTGCAGGTTGCAACGTTCTCTTCCAGGGACTCCTCGGAGAGATCGAGCATATGAGAACTATAAAGCGGTTTGCCTGTTGATTCGTAGAACTCCTCTCCGGCATCCAGCAATGCATCAATCCAGGGAAGCAGTTTACGGGCAGCATGATCGGTATGCAGAATTACCGGCACACCATAATATTCAGCCACGTTGTGAACATGGAGTGCACCTGACACGGCACCGGCAATGGCTCCTTCATGCTCTTCAGATGTAAGGCCCTTCCCGGCAAAAAAATGGGCCCCACCATTTGAAAACTGAATAATAACAGGTGAATTAACCTCTCTTGCTGTTTCAAGTACAGAGTTTACAGTATTGGTATTTACCACATTGACTGCAGGAAGTGCAAAGTTATGCTGATTGGCATAATCAAACAGTTTTTTTACATCATCACCGAACAGGACGCCCGGCTGAAGTTTCAATTTCTTTTTGGTCATATCACAATAATTTAAAAATTCTTCTTTCTTAAGCAAAGATACAACAATCAGATATTTTTTGGGCAGAGGAGGATAACAAATAACATAAGGCTATGCACCATTACAATAATCATTGCCAATAATGTTAATTACTTTCTTTATCAGGCCTGTTTAATGCCATTTTTAACAGTTATGATTATCTTCGTGACCTGTAACAGATTAATGCGGTTATGATACGTCACCTGATAACACTTATAGTAATATTTGCCCTGGCAACTCCTGTAGTTAATTCACAGGAAAAGAGATGGACCCTTGAAGAGTGCATCCGGCATGCCATTGAAAACAATATACAGGTAAAACAGCAGGAGATACAGGTAAGGTATGGAGAGAATGCTCTTCTGCAGAGCCGGCTGAATGTTCTTCCGTCGGTTAATGCACAGGGATCAAACAACTACTCCTTTGGAAGGGCCCTGGATGAAACTACCTACCAGTTTACTGATAATGAAAATGTTATATCGGCTTCCTTTTATGGTTCAGCCGGTGTCACGCTCTTTAACGGATTGCAGCAGGTTAACCAGATCAGGCGTAACAGGTACAATCTGGAAGCCAGTTTAAGTGACCTTGAGGCGATGAAGGAGAGCATAGCCCTTAATGTAGCCCTCTCCTATCTTCAGATACTGCTTAACAGAGAACTGGTAACGGTAACGGAAAATCAGCTTTCAATTACCAGGGAACAGATTGAGAAAACACGCAAGATGGTAGATGCCGGCAGTCTGGCCATGGGCACACTTCTTGACATAGAAGCACAGGCGTCACGTGAGGAGGTACAACTGATAAATAACATCAACCAGCTGGATATCTCAATGCTCACCCTGACGCAGCTTCTGGAACTTGAATCGGCAGAAGGATTTGATATAGTTATTCCGGAATATGATATTTCGGCTAATCCGGTAGTGGAAGCCAGCCTGCAGCAGGTATACTCAGAGGCCCTTGACAGCAGGCCGGAGATTGAAAGCGCAAAGCTAAGGATGGAGACCGCCAGACATGATCTGCTGATAGCCAGGGGGGCGCGCAGTCCCCGGCTTTCGCTCAACTCCACATTCAGCACAGGCTATTCAGATATCAGGAGAAAGATTCTGGCAGTTGATCCCATCGAGGGTGTTACCTATGGGGATTATCCGTTCTCCGAGCAGCTTAATGACAATATCAATTACGGCATCAGTCTTAACCTGAGCATCCCGATCTTCAACGGCTGGCAGGTGAACACTTCAATAAAGAACAGCAACCTTGCTATTGAATCGAACCGCTACAATCTGGAATCGGTGCGCAAGGATCTGTACAAAAATATTCAGCAGGCTATTGCGGATGCTGAGGGAAGTCTTAAGTCATACCTTGCCAGCCAGAAAGCAGTGGCAGCAATGGAAGAGGCCTTTCGCTATACCGAGCAAAAACTAAATGTGGGAATGGTTACCACTGTTGAGTATAACAGTGCCAAAACAGATCTGCTTAATGCCCAGTCAGAACTGGCACAATCGAAGTACAGGTTTCTCTTCCGCATCAAGGTGCTTGATTTTTACAGAGGATTACCTCTTACTCTCGATATCTGAAAAACCAAATAAAACTTTACCTGAACAGGAATACCATGAAATCGGACAAATTGCTTAAGATAATTGCAGCGTTAACCGTGCTGCTCCTGATACTTGCAGTAATAGGCAAAAAGCAGGGATGGTTTGGCAAAGCGGTAACCATCAAGGTAGCCATTGAAAAGGCTGAGCCAAGGTCTATTATTGAAACCATAACTGCCAACGGAAAGATACAACCGGAAAAAGAGGTTAAAATCAGCCCTGATGTATCAGGTGAGATAGTACAGCTTAACGTCCGGGAAGGCAATTTTGTTGAACAGGGTGACCTGCTCTTTAAGATCAAACCAGACACCTATATCTCAATGCGGGACCGTGCAGGGGCCGCCCTTGAATCGGCGCGCGCCAGACTTACACAGGCAGAAGCCCAGAATCTGCAGGCCGAACTGGCTTTTAAAAGAACCAGGCAGCTTTTTGATGAAAAAGCAATCTCAGAATCTGAATATGAGCAATCGGAGGCAAGCTTCAAGGTCGCATCTGCCGAGGTTGAGGCGGCACGCTTTTCTGTACGCAGCGCTGAAGCCTCACTGAAAGAGGCCAGCGAACAGCTTACCAAAACAACAGTATATGCCCCTATGAGCGGAACTGTTTCAACCCTCCTCGTTGAACAGGGAGAGAGAGTTGTGGGGACGGAAATGATGACAGGAACAGAGGTGCTCAGGATTGCCGATCTTACACGGATGGAGGTAATGGCAAGTGTGAACGAGAATGATATTATTAAGGTTCAAAGCGGTGATACAGCAATTATTGAGGTTGATGCATGGCTTGACCAGGATTTCAGGGGGGTGGTAACCGAGATTGCCAATTCGGCGATATCAACGGGAATGTCTGCAGACCAGGTAACAACATTTGATGTCAAGATACTGATCCTTCCTGAAAGCTATAGCCACCTTGAATCGGGCAACCCCTTCAGGCCAGGCATGTCAGCCACGGCTGATATTATGACCGATAAGCGGAATAATATTACCACAATTCCTATTCAGGCGGTTACCACCCGTGCTGACACCTCTGATATTATAACCACATTGTCAGAGGAGGTGATAAGAACACTGGTGTTTATTACTGACGGAACATATGCACTGGCAAGGGATGTCAAAACCGGTATTCAGGACAACAACTATATAGAAATTCTTTCAGGTATTGAACCGGGCGATGATGTTATATCCGCTCCCTACACTGCTATAAGCAAGAGACTTTCTGACAGCACACTGATTGAGATAGTTGAAAAGAAGGATCTCTTTGACATTAAAAAATAAAATTGGGTTATGATCCTTTGCATTGAAACGGCAACCACCGTCTGCTCGGCAGCAATCTGCTCACAGGAGGGGGAGATAATCCTGAGGGAGAGCTTCGAGGATAAGAGTCATGCCTCCAGGTTAACGATCTTTATAGAGGAATTGTTTGAGGAGAAGGGAATAGGAGCCGCTGACCTTGACGGTGTAGCGGTAAGTATGGGACCAGGATCATATACCGGTCTGCGCATAGGGGTTTCCGTTGCCAAGGGCATTGCCTACGGGGCGGCCATCCCGCTGATTGCGATCAACACCCTGGAATCAATGTTCCACGGGGTCTCAGCAAGGGCAAAGGCCCTGAAAGCAGATCTTGTCTGTCCTATGATTGATGCCCGCAGGATGGAGGTCTATATGGCAATTTACAGTAATGACGGGAGGCTGCACACTGATACAGTGGCCAGAATAGTGGAGCCCGGGATTTTTAGTGAGTTGCTGGAGAGTAACAGAATTCTCTTCTTTGGTAATGGTGCCGATAAGTGCATGGATGCAATCAGCCATCCCAATGCTCTCTTTATCCCCGGATATTCCCTTACTGCATCCTCAATGATTATCCCCTCTTTCAGGGCCCTGGAAAGTAAAGAGTTTGCTGACACTGCATACTGTGAGCCCTTCTATCTCAAGGATTTCGTTGCCACCATCCCGCGTAAAAATCTGCCTGACAGTAATCCCGTTAAATAAGTGGCATATCCTTTGCAAGCTTCAATTTATGAAACGAACATTAACTTTTTTAATCAAAATTTCACAAAAGGAAATGAATAAATGGTATTATACCCCAGGGCAAGCCCTGGACCCTTCTTTCCGGGGCATGCCCCGGGGAATTTAACCACACCCTCTCGTCCGCCGAAGCGGAACGCGAAGGTGGATTAAAAAAGTTAATGGGAGAGCGAAGCGGTTACAGAGTGAGGAAAATTTTTATTTTCTTCATTCAGAGTAAAATAAAAAAATTTGAACGGATGAAACGGTCAATAATTATATCGATAATTCTGGTTTCCCTGGCACACATGGGTCACTCCCAGGAGTATAAATCATTCCGCGCGGGTGAAAAGGCAAGCTACTATATACACTACGGGATACTCAGCGGCGGAGTGGCTTCCCTTGAACTTCGGGAGGATACAATTTTCGGTAAAGATGTGATTTACGGAGTTCTTACAGGAAAAACTACCGGGATAGCTGATGTTATTTACAAGGTACGCGACTATTACCACAGCTATTTTGATCCGACTACCTTACTGCCGGTTAAGGCCATAAGGGACATAAGTGAATCACGCTACAGGAAGTATAATGAGCTTGTTTTTGACCACTATGCCCGACCCGATTCAGCCCTTGTTCACAGCCAGCTTACAGGCACCCATATTACTCCAAACCCCATCTGGGATATAATCTCCTGCTTCTACCATTTGCGGGAGAATTACCTTGCCTCAGGCTACCAGCTGAAGGAGGGTGAGGTAATAACAATAATGACCTGGTTTACGGATGAGCTATATCCAATCCGACTCCGTTTCAAGGGCTATGAGACCGTACGAACCCCGTTCGGTAAAATTGAGTGCCTTAAATTCAATCCGGTCACGGAGGTAGGCCGTGTTTTCAAGACCGAAGAGGATATGACAATATGGTTTTCCAATGATAAAAATTATTTACCCATTAAGATACGTTTTGATATCTTTGTTGGCAAAGTTACAGTGGATATTGAAAAGTATGAAGGTCTTGCATGGCCCCTTAATTTTTCACGATGACTTTTTCATTAAAAACGAACAGTGGTATTTTTACAAAACGAACAGAAGCATTTTACAAAACAAACAGTGGCATTTTTAAAAACCGAACAGAAGCATTTTTTAAAAACGAACAGAAGCATTTTACACACCAAACAGAGGTATTTATAAACCATACTTAGAGAATAAAGAGACACATTATGGCGACTACCGCAGATTTCAGGAACGGCCTTGTTATTGAGTATAACAATGATCTTTATACAATTGTACAGTTCCAGCATGTTAAACCCGGTAAAGGTGCTGCCTTTGTACGGACAAAGCTAAAGAGCATCAAAACCGGTAAAGTTTTAGACAATACCTTTAATGCGGGCGTTAAGGTAAACGTTGCCCGAGTTGAACGTCGTCCCTTCCAGTACCTCTACAGGGAGGAGATGGGTTTTGTACTTATGCATACGGAAAACTATGAACAGATTACTGTTCAGGAATCACTTATTGACAACCATGAATTCCTGAAAGAGGGAGATCAGGTTGAGGTAGTGGTGCACGCCGACAATGAGATTATACTGGGTGTTGATATCCCGCAGTTTGTGGTTATGGAGGTTACCTACACCGAACCCGGCCTGAGGGGTGATACCGCAACCAATACCCTTAAGCCAGCCACCATAGAAACAGGAGCAACTATTATGGTTCCCCTTTTTATCGAGGCCGGAGAAAAGATAAAGGTTGATACAAGGGATAAAAGTTACGTGGAGAGGGTTAAATAGAGGGGTCTGATGGAGAGTAAAAGAGCAAGAAGCCGCCTTCTGATGTCCAGATATAAGCTGGACTCACTCCTTGACATTACCCGGTCAATTAATGCCAATGCCAATGCAGAGGAGCTACTAAGCAAGTATGAAGATATACTCTGCTCAAGTCTCGGAATTGGCAAAATACTGATATATATGCATTCCCAAAACTGGGAACCTCTTCTGAATGCGGGATTCACCAGCAGGCTTGAAACCCGTGTTGACCCAGAAACAGACCTTGTACCATACTCCGAAACCAAGATTTTCACTGCAGAGGAGGAGAGACCATTCCCGGAGGTTGATATAATAATTCCTGTCCACAATAATAACCAGCCACTGGCATATGTACTTATCGGGGATATTGAGGAGGAGGGTGAGCTGATGAGCCCCATCCTCAAGCACCTGCACTTTGTACAGACCATCTCCAATATTATTATAGTTGCCATAGAAAACATCAGGCTGCTTGAGGAGACAATCAAGCAGGAGACATTTAAAAAGGAGATGGAGCTTGCTGCGAAGATGCAATCACTGCTTATTCCTGACAACGAGTTGCTTCCGCACAACAAGAATATTATGGTCACTGGCTTCTACCATCCTCATTATGATGTTGGCGGCGATTATTATGACTGTATTGAGCTGGATGACGGGTCAACGGTAATATGCATAGCCGATGTTTCCGGAAAGGGAATTTCAGCCGCACTTCTGATGTCAAATTTTCAGGCCAGTTTCAGGGCACTCCTTTCATCGGGTACAGAGCTAAAGACTCTTGTCAGGAGTCTTAATGATGTAGTGATAAAGAATGCCTCCGGAGAAAAATTCATAACCCTTTTTGTTGCGCGATACCACCCGGACAAACGGATACTCGAATATATCAATGCAGCGCATAATTCTCCTGTTCTCTATGATACGGTGACAGGGAAGTTTTTTCATCTTGATCCCTCATGCGTGGGCATAGGCATGCTTGATGAGATGCCATCGGTATCAAAAAGTGAGATAATAATTGCCAACATGTCCAAGATTGTTCTTTATACGGACGGATTATCGGAGTTAAAGGACAGGCACGGCAATGATATAGGGACAGAAGCGATCTGCAGGCATATAGCCAATAATGAAGCTATTAACGTTAATATCACCTCCCTGATCGATGAACTCGGTATTCCTGATAATAACCCCTACCTGTTTGATGATGTTTCTATTCTGGCCGCAACACTCTTTTAGTCGGTCCGATACGATTTTCCGGGTAGACCTGATCAAACTACCACCCCGGCATCACTGATACTGCTTTTAAGTCGCAACACTCTTTTAGTCGGTCCGATACGATTTTCCGGATAGACCTGATCGGCTCTTTTAGTCCGGTAGCCTTCACCTACGTTTTTTCAGCAGCACCCAGACTATCCATCGCAATCCCGGCTAGCGCTTCAACCCACCTGTCGGAGTCGTTCAGTCCGGGTACAAGGGTAAGCTCCTCACCGCCTGAAGCGATAAACATATCGCGGTACTCTTCTCCTATCTCTATAATAGTCTCAAGGCAATCTGCCACAAAGGAGGGAGCCACCACCAGTAATCTTTTTACCCCGTCACCTGCCAGTTTTTTAACGGTCTCATCAGCAAATGGAGTAAGCCAGTTGCGGGTGAGTCTCGACTGAAATGCCACTGAGTATTGGTCACTTTTGAGGTTTAGCCGTTGTTCCAGCAAACGGGTTGTCTCATAGCACTGTGCCCTGTAACAATTGAGCCCGTGCTCCGGCATTCTTCGCTCACATTCGCATTGCAGAGGATCAACTGCAGGATGAATTTTGCGCAGGTGGCTGAGAGGCAATCCATGATATGAGAAGAGGATATGGTCATAATCCCTGTAGTCCGATGCCTCCATTCTTACGGCAAACGAGTCAATAAAGCCCGGGTGATTATAAAAGGGAGAGGCAGTTACCACTTCCATTTTGCTGTTCTGACGGCGAATAAAACCTTCCACCACATCCTCTACTGATCCGGTAGTGGAGGAGGCGTACTGCGGATACAGAGGAACCACTATTACTCTCCCGTACTTTTTGATGGAAATGTCACCGAGGATATCATAAAGGGATGGTGATCCGTACCTCATGGCACTATATACATCTGCAGACCCGTTCAGGGAGGCTGCAAGCCTTAAGCGGAGCGACTCCTGTATTACAAGGAGCGGTGAACCTTTTTCGGTCCAGAGCTTCCGGTATAGAGCAGCCGACCGGGGGGCCCTGAATGGCACTATAATCAGGTTTACCAGTATCTTCCTTGATGCCCACGGAAGGTCAATAACCCTGTGATCACCAAGAAACTCCCGCAGGTAACGGCGCACCGCCGGCACTCCCGGGTTATCGGGAGTGCCTACGTTTACCAGTACAACTGCGCTTTTTGACTTCATCTCCTTACCTTAAAAAGTTTTCCACCTGTTCGGCAATGTTTGAGGCTTGCACCACCCGGTCTGATATGCCTATTCCGTTTCTGCTGTTTCCGGCAATTATCAGTCCCGGATATCTCTTCTCGATGAGTTCAATTGCCTCAAACCGTTCTTCCGACGACTTTTCATACTGTGGAATGGCATGTTCATACCTGAATATCCTGAAGAGATCGGGTTCATCATCACCGGCTGACAACACCTCCCTGACTGCTTTCATCACCAGTTCTTTTATCTCATTGTCATCAAGCGAGATCACTCCCGGGTTGCGGCTGCCTCCCGAAAATACCGAGAGCAGGGCACCGCCTTCAGGGGCCCGACCGCTGAATATTGAAGAGGGGAACAGTATCCCCAGCAGTTTATCATACTCCTTTGAAGGGAAGAGACCACCGAAGGCCTTTATGCTTATTCCCTTCCAGTTATGATAACCAACAGATGCCTGCACCACTTTTGCATAGCGGAGTGATGTTATACTGCTTATGATATCGGTATCGGCAAAAGGCATCAGGGAGTTGAATGATCCTGCTCCGGTTGTTATTACCACCATCCCGGCCTTAAACTGTTCATGTGCTCCGCTGCGGTTTGTTGTTACAACAAATCCGTGTTCTGCAGGCATCACTTCTATATCATGGCATGAGGTAAGGATATTTTCCCGGCCTGCACTCTCTTCAAGTGCGTCAATAAGGTTACCCAGTCCGCCCGTTACAGAAAAGACTTCTTTGGTAGCCCTCTTCTCCAGCTCGCTTTTCGGCTCCCTGCCCTTTTTCACTGCGCCCTTTATAAAGCTGCCGTAATTCTGTTCCAGGTTATACAGTTTTGGAAGGGCAAAGCGGGTCACAAGGGTTGATGGGTCACCTGCATATATACCTCCGATAAAGGGATCAATTGCATAATCCAAAAATGATTCTCCCATTCTTCTGCGCACAAGTGATGCCACGCTCTCATAGGGATCGCTCCCCGGCTTCCTGAATGGCTCGCCCAGTATCCTGAACTTATCCTTCAGGGTAAACAGGGGTGTTGTGACTGCTGATGCCAGTCCTGAGGGCAGGGCATGCCATTTCCCTCCCTTCCATATAAGCCGGTATTTTGATGTTTCGTCTGCCTTCTCCACCTCGCATTTCCCTTCCAGTTCATCAAAAAGCTGTACCAGTTCGGGTGACGAGAGTACTCCCGTGGTGGGTCCGGTTTCATAGACAAATCCGTTTTCACTCCTGGTGCCAATTACCCCCCCTGTTCTGTTTTCTTTCTCAAGCAAAGTAAAGTCAACACCTCTTATTTTGAGGTTATGTGCCAGGGTGAGGCCGGTAAGGCCTCCTCCTATTATAATGATATCGGTTTTCTTTTCAACTCTTTTCATCCTATAGTGATTTGGAATATCTGTTTGTTTCGGCATTATATGCAGGATCCATTGAGGCAGCAATATTCCTTATAAAAAGAGATCCCTCCCCGGTCACCCTAATAAAGTCATCACCTCTCTCTATCAGTTGGTCCGAAAGGAACTGATCCATTGCAGCGGTGTCATTTCTGAGGTAACCCCGTAGCTGATCTGTTGTCATCTTCATCTGTTCAGCCATTTCAGACCATTTCAGCTCACCGTTACACATAAACTGTGTAATTACCTCACGTATCACCTTCTGTTCATTAGTGAGCCGCAGACCCTTTTCAACCGGTAACCTGCCTGCTTTAATGGCATCAATATAGCCATTTATCTCTTTCAGGTTCTGAACATATGCTGAGGCCGTCTGGCTGATACCCGAAACGCCAAAGGCATAAACCTGACCTGTTGTGCGTCTTGTGCAATAGCCCATAAAGTTACGGTGCAGCATATTTTCCTGAAGAGCCACCCACAGTTCATCTCCAGGCAAAACATAGTGATCGAGACCTATCGCTTTATAGCCTGCCCCTTTCATCAGATCGTGAGCGGCAAGAAACATATCCACCTTCTCTTCGGGAGCCGGCAGTCCCAGTTTTTCAAGGAAAAGCTGATTTTTCTTCAGCCAGGGCACATGGGCATATGAAAAGGTCACCAACCTGTCGGGACGCAGCCCTATTGCCTCACTGATAGTATCTGAGAAGGATGCGGGTGTCTGACCGGGCAACCCATAAATAAAATCAAGATTAACAGCAGCACCCCTGTTGCCCTCGCGCAGATATTCCATCAGTTCCCCCACAGGCATTACCGGAGCCTCCCTGTTTACATTTCTGAGCACCTGCAGGTTAAAATCCTGAATGCCAAGGCTGAACCTGTTAAACCCCGCCTCCTTAAGGTCATCCATATACTGCCGGTCAAGGTATGCCGGGTTGCATTCAATTGCTATCTCGGCGTCAGGGTGCATTGTGAAGAGTGAAAAGATCAAATTGTTAAGCTCCTTAAGATAGTCTGAAGCTATTGCATTGGGAGTTCCCCCGCCGTAATGGATCTGTGTAACGGCCCTGCTGTTGTCAATATGGGTGGCAATCATTTTTATCTCCTCCCTGAGTGCATTCATATACTCAGCTGTTACCGCGTCACCCCTGAAGGTGCAGGAGTTGCAACCACAATAGTAACAAAGCTTTTTACAGAAAGGTATGTGGATATATATTGCTATATGCTCAGGCTTTTCACTGTTTGATTCCCTCAGTACCTCAATATAGTCATCATGTGAAAAACCGTCCCCGAAGCTGTTTGCAGGAGGGTAGCTTGTATATCTGGGTACCGGCACATCATACTTGTCAATTAACTCCTTCAATCGGCTCATCTTTCCTAATGTTTGAATAGGTAAATATTACTATAAGCAGTGAAACGGCGGCCAGTGCTGCCTCCAGTCCGAATATCCCCCTGTAACCGAGAACATCTCCCACCTTCCCGCTTCCAATGGCCACTATCATTCCGCTGAGGTGTGTTATCACTATCTGCAGTGTAAAATCGGTACCCTCACATCCCTTACGCACTGCATCCATGGATACAGTATATATTGCCACCGTAGAGAGTCCGTATGTTCCCCACACCACTATGATGCCGAGGTATATCTCCCAGCGTGCCGGTGTTCCGGCAGATATTGAGAAGAAATAGAGTGCCACAAGCAGTATCAGCACAGAATAGAGGATCAGTGATCTTCGGCGCCCGGCAATTCTTACTATATGTCCTGATCCTATTGCCGACAGTGCAGCTACCGTTGAACCCAGTATTCCTGATATAAAGCCTATCTCCCGGACAGAGAATCCCAGGTCCACCATAAAGGGTTTAAGCATTGCCAGTATACCTATCAGTCCTGAGTAATAGAATACCAGCATCACTATCCGCACAGGTATTCCCGGCAACCGGAAAAACCTGAAGAGGTCAGCCATACTGGTACGTTTCATATCCTCTTCGCGTATTGTTCTGTCCTCCTTCCGGTAGATTACCAGCGGTGCTATGGCAAAGATTACAAATATGGCAAGCAGTGAGAGCAGGAGGTGCCATCCGAAGTAGTGGTATGCTATAAGAAGGACTCCGGTACCGAAGAGGGTCCCCACAAAGCTTCCGGCCGACTGCATACTGTTTCCCAGGCTTCGTTCCGATGGTCTGAGGATTCTGATTGCATACTTATCGGTGGCAATATCCTGTGTTGCAGAAGCGATGAATGCGGCAACCATCAGTACTACTATCAGCCTGAAATCAGTCTGCAGACTGAGAAGGCCTATTCCCAGTATCACCACGGCATAGAACAGTTCTGACATGATAACCCATTTTTTCATTGCAGGTATAGATACCGCCCTGTTGTCAACCAGCGGAGCCCACAGGAATTTGAATATCCATGGGAGCTTCACCAGCTGCAACAAGCCTATCGATTCGAGCGAATAATTCTCCTGCCTCATAATTACCGGCACCACGGTGGAGAAGAAGCTCATAGGTATCGACTGGGCGATATACAATGAAAACAGTACAGGGTATTTCTGCCAGTTCTTATCGTTCATTCAATTAAAATTTAATCAGCAGTCTGGTTCCAAAGTTAACCGGTTTTCCCATCTGCACATACTCATTGCCCAATGCTGTAAAATAGAATGACTCGAAGCTTGTATTAAAAAGGTTCTTAACCCAGAAATCGAGTCCGATATTTTTGCGTGAGAATGTTGCTTTCAGATCAACCACGCCATAATAATCCTGTGAATGCTGGTTATCCTCTTTCCAGAATATTTCACCCACACCCCTGTATGCGATATTGAATGAAATTTTGTCAACCAGGTATCCCTCATTAATATAGTGCACCTTGTTGGTCTGCACCGAAAGTGTATGTCGGGGCACATAGGGTATAAAGTTACCGGAGTGGTCAGTAGCATCGTCCACTACATGGCTGAGGAATGTAGCATGGGTATAGCCATAGGAGAGAGAGTTTTCAAATCCGTACAGGGGAATTGCTTTAAGAGTTAATTCGAAGCCTTTACTGGCAGAGTGACCGGCATTTTTAAGCATTGATCCGCGTCCGCTCGGAACGGTCTGGTATATCTGCTGATCTTTCCAGTCGATATAGAACAGGGCAACCTCGTAATAGATTTTCCTGGCCCACATTGATCCTTTCCCTCCCACTTCATAGTTCCAGCTGTATTCAGGGTCAAAGGTAAGATCCTCGGGCCGTTCAAAGGTTGAGTTAAATCCTCCGCCCTTATATCCGCGTGATGCCGTTATATAGAAGCTGTTTTTCCCGGCTGCGTAGCTGAGTGATATTTTGGGCATTACCTCAAAATAGTCGAGTGAGGGATACAGGGTGTCTGCCACAGATGTAAGTGATCCCCCCATCTCCCTGTCGTACCGGTACACAAGCTCATCCTTTTCAAGATCGAACCTTATCCCTGCAGTCAGCGATAGTCCTTCCGTCAGGAAGTTATTGAGTGTCGACTGATGAAACATGGCGTACCCGCCTATTGTATGGTCATACTCCTTCATCAGGCGCATTCCTGAGCTCCATACATCCACGTCCACCTCCTTATCAAAGATCTGGCGGAACCCGTAAAGGCCAAAAAGGTACTGATATTTACTCTTTGGCAGGCTACGGAGGGTTATCTCCTGGGAGATCATATGCTGTTTCTGCACCTGAGTAACGTAATAGAGTGAATCAATTGTAAAATCCTGATCAATAGACTGATAATCGTCCAGATACTGGTAGGAAGTTACTGCCCTGAGCTCGTTTTTGTCGCCACGATACTGCACTACAATGGCATCAGACAGCATTTTCCTGTTATAATAGCTGTACTGGTTGTAGCTTATCTCCTCTGCTTTGCCGGTTGAAGGATTAAACAGTGCATAGGGATACCCGCCCTGCCTGCTGTGTTCAGCGTTTATAACATTCTCAATTGAGAGTCGGGGCGTCGGTTTCCATATCAGCTTGTTTCTGAATCCGTATGAATCAGATTTATCCACATTATCTCCGGTGTAGAGGTTCTCGTAATAGCCGTCCTTATGAAGATAGTTAAATGCCACGCTGTATCCGAGGTTTTCACCCGCCTTTCCGTAATAACTTGCCGTACCGTTAAGGTAGCCGTAATTACCGGCAGTAAGTGCTATTTTGCCTCCGCTGGTTGTAAAGGGGGATGGTGTTACAATATTTATGATACCTCCCATTGTATTGCGGCCATAGAGTGTTCCGTGCGGACCGCGTAGTATCTCGATACGCTCGATATCAAAGAAATCAAAGTTAAAGGCAGCCCTGTCAAAATAGGGAACATTATCAACGTACAGCCCCACGGAAGGAGCATTTATACGAGACCCTATTCCTCTTATATAGACAGGCGATGTTAGCTTTGAGCCATAATCCGGCATAAAGAAATTAGGTACTGCACCCGTAACATCTGTCAGGGATGAAATCTCATTGGCCTCAATTGCATATGATGAAAGCATTGACACTGAAGCTGGCAGTTCCTTTACCCTCAGGTTTGTACGTGAAGCATTTACCGAAACTTCACCCAGGGTCACTTCAGGTATTTTTGTAGTATCAGTTGCCACAATAATATTCTGTGCCTCAACGCTTATTGTCGCTGAGAGAAGAGGCAGAAGTAAAATATATCTGTAGATGTTCATAAGTCTTATATTTTTGAACCATTTGATAATATCTTGTTTAAAGTATGAGTGGATTTAACCACTTCAATTTTCCTTTTATTCCTTTTCATCACAGCCACCAGTGAGTCCTAAAACTCTGCTTATGGCCGAAAGATTACTTTTAAAATAGTTTTGGTCAGTTAATGGTTCCGGTTTTATAATTGCTGAGTAGGGGAATGGTATTTTCAGCAGACGATCCGTAGTCCGGCAGTTTGATTAGCAGTAATATTACCTGATAGAAGTTTCAACCGGGAGTTGCTCCAACTTATAGAAATTCCAACTGATATAATGATTACTGTCAAAGGCAGCCGGTTCCGTATTCTCCGGAACAGATCAGGAGATTGAGGGAGGGGGACGGGAGTAGAGATTGCAGCAGATTGTCCCTGTGCAATGGTGATATGTGGATAAGCAGTGCGGGAATGAATACTCCAGTGAAAAGTGTGTTATATTGTCAGAAGGTGACAGAGCATAGTCATCCATGTCTGCAAAGAGCCGTAGACCATTTTCAGGATATTCATCCTGTGATTCATCTATGATAACTGATGCATCGCTTTCGGCCGGCTTACCCTTTAGTTTCTCCCCTATCTTATTGTATGACAGCACACCGAACGACACCATATATACGGCAGCGAACAGCAGGTATACAATATTCATTGAGAAAAAGCTAAATCCAAACATGGCCGCAATATAAACATTATTGTTAATTTTTTATCAGCAGGGAAAGTGATAAAAATGAGGTTTAATAATTTATACTGAGTCTAAGGAGTGGTGCTGGCATAATATTATGGATCAGTCAGATAATGATTTTGGAGATCTGCCGGCGGCGGTCACAGGCCAGAATCGGTTTTAGAAAGCAGCCTGGAATCAGTTGCTGACAGTGGTGAGGTGTTAGGTTGCTGGCTGTGACGGAGGAATCAGTTGCTGACAGTGGTGTGGTGCCAGGTTGCTGGCTGTGACGGAGGAATCATTTGCTGACAGTGGTGTGGTGCCAGGTTGCTAAAGGAGGAAGGGAAACGCTTTTGGCACTTTTGGGGCATGATTCCTATATCCTCTTTCCTGTTATTACAACTATAGCAGCGATGCTCATCCAGAATGGTGCTGAGAGCTTATCGGTATCAAGGAAGTTATTAAGGAATCCATGAATAAAATAGGTAAACAGGCCTGAAAGGAGTGCTATCATAAGCCACCGTTTCTTTTTGTTTATTGAGAATAGGGTAAACCTTACTCCCGGAATAAATACCGAAACAAGAAGAGCGATATAGATCAGTGCCCCGGGCACACCGGAGTCGGCGGCGGCCCCTATATATTCACTGTGAGCATTTCCCCGGTCGCCGAAGTTGGTGCTTATAATAGTTCGCTCTGCCGGCAGCTGGTATGGTGCATAAACGAACTGGTATGTACCCGGGCCCCATCCCAAAACCGGCCTTTCAGCTATCATTCTTCCTGCGGCCTTCCATCTGTTTATCCTTTCGAGGTTTGAGGCATCCGTTGTAATATTGGCAGCTGACCTGATGTGCTCCGCCAGATCAGTGGATGAGTCCTGCCGGTTACTCTCCAGAAATGAAACTATAGAGGACCATGAAATCAGCACCACCAATATAAGGGACAATGTTGCGGGAATAATAAGTTTCCATGGTATCCTGAAAATCATAAGCACCGCAAGCACTGCTGCTCCGGCCATGCTGATCCATGCTGCCCTGCTGTATGAAAAAAGCAATCCGGTCAGGAGTATTACGGAGGCTACTCCCCATGCTGCACCCGTTAATACTCTGCGACGGGTAAATGTCAGCCACAAAGAGAGAGGTATAAGGAAGGCCAGTGCAGCTCCGAAAGATGTATGATCATTAAAGAGGGGCCACATTGTTGAGTGTGCGGCCTGCTGATTGAACATGCCAGCCTGAGACAGTCCGTTCATATTATATATCACCACCGGCACCATTCCGGCAATAAGCACCTTAAATGCCCTCTCCATAAAATTTCTCCTGACAAAAAGCGGAATTGCCATCATATAAAATCCTCCAATAAACCATAATCGGGCCGCTGTCATCTTAATCGATACCATGGGCATAGATGAGGCAAGCGAGGTAATAAGCATCCATAGAAGCATTACAGCCACTATTATGGTAACAGGATTATTGAAGGAGTTTAGATTCAGTTCACGGGATGCAACAATTTTAAAGAAAAGTATAAAAAGCAGGAGTATAAGCATAGGCTCCGTAGGCAGGAAAATATCTGCCGGGGGATCATCCATTATAAAGCGGAGCTGGAGTGACAGGGGGACAAAAAAGAGCATTATCAGATAAAAGGCATCAAGCCTTACAAATGCAATGATCACCAGCATCAGTATGAGTGGCAGTGACCACATAAGATACATCTGTCTGCTGGCAGCAAAGAGAGATGCTGCCAGAAAAAGCAATACTACGAAGACCGTAATAGCTGTTGCACTGTATTGAGTTGATCTGTTGTGCAAGAAATGAGATATTTTAGTCTCTGCCTTTTAGTGAAAGGCTTTCAATTGATACGGTCACTATCAGCAGCAGCAGCATTGCTGATAGTGTTGAGAGGATTACAATTGATGAACGGTCAGGAAATGCTTTCTTTTCAGGAATTCTGGCCCTGTTGATCACCAGTGTATAGGGCAATTGCTCAGAAGCAGCCATACGGGCTTCAATATATCTCTTTCGGAGCAACCCCTGGTCAGCAATTGCAGTTTCATAGTTAAGCAGGAACCGGAGCGACCGTGGCGTATAGAGATCACGGTTATCGGCACTCAGACCCTGTCCGGCCCCTGACAGAATAAGGGGCAGGAACCGTTCATCCACTGACTGATCCGATACTGAAGCAAGGAGTGAATCCTCATAAGCCATTACCACCTCAGTCTGCTGCCGGTACTGTGACTCCACCACGTGAAGAAGTTTATTCCCGGCTTCCTGAAGTAACCAGTTAAAAGTACTGTCTATAAGGGCTGCAATATCATTTGCAATATCAGCAGCCATCTCAGGCTCCCGGTCAAGAACATTTACCTCAACAGACATAAATCTTGTTTTCCTGAAACTGATATTCTTATTCATCCTCTCTTTTAGCTTAGATGAAGGATATCGTTCTTCAGGATCAATACCATAATGTTCCATAAGGTTATATCTGGCAGCAATAAAATCGCTTATTGAGTCGGCCATCAGTATCTGCAGAACCTTTTCGGTTGCTGCCTCATCACCAAAACCTATTGCAGCATTTTCGCCGTCAAACAGACCCGGAGCACCTGCCGTTACGCTGGAAGAAGGGTACAGGGTTACGGTAGAGAGGTACATCGGCTTTATAAGCAACGACACACCTGCAGATATAATAAAAGAAGCGATCGCGGTTATAAGAAAGAGCTTCCACCGCCTCACAACAAAACCTGCAAAGTCAAATGAACTTACCCTGAAATCATTACTGTTACTCTCAGCCATGGAGAATTAATATTTGATTATTACTCCTAAAAATACCAAAAAAACAGAGAGGGCGCATCACTCAATTATCCTTATTATAAAGTAACTCTTTTTACCTTTCTGTACCAGCAGGTATTTTCCGTTCAGAAGGTTTGTTTTACCAATAATCATATCAGGATCTCCCGTCTTCGCCTTATTTATACTCACTCCTCCTCCCTGTATCAGTCTGCGCATCTCTCCCTTTGATGTAAACACCGAAGAATGAACTGTACAAAGGTCCGTAAGGGTTACTCCTCCATCAAGCAGATCACCTCTGACATCAAAAAGTGGAACTCCTTCAAAAACGGACAGGAATGTATTCTCATTCATTTTCCTCAATGTGTCTGTTGTTCCCTTTCCAAAAAGTATCTGTGACGCTTCAATTGCAGTGTCAAAGTCTTCACGTGAGTGAGCCATTATGGTCATCTCTTCAGCCAGTCTTTTCTGCAGTATTCTGACATGGGGTGCGCCGGCATGTTCCTTCTCCAGTGACTCTATCTCCTCCCTGCCAAGCATTGTGAATATTCTTATATACCGTCCGGCATCCTCATCAGAGACATTTAGCCAGAACTGGTAAAATGAGTAGGGAGATGTTTTTTCAGGATCGAGCCATACATTTCCTGATTCGGTTTTCCCGAATTTGGAACCATCAGACCTTGTAATCAGCGGGCAGGTAAGTGCATATGCCTCTCCCCCTTCCTTACGGCGGATCAGTTCGGTCCCTGTTACAATATTACCCCACTGATCAGACCCACCCATCTGCAGGCGGCATTTATACTCACGGTACAGGTGCAGGAAATCATATCCCTGAACAAGCTGATAGGAAAACTCTGTAAATGACATCCCCTGGTTTGATTCGCTGCCCAGCCTTTTTTTCACTGAATCTTTTGACATCATATAATTAACTGTTATATGCTTGCCAATATCACGTATAAACCCCAGAAATGAATATCCCTTCATCCAGTCATAATTATTTACCAGCAGCGCCCTGTTGGGGATATCAGATTCGAAATCAAGGAACCTTGCCAGTTGAGCCTTTATTGCCTCCTGGTTATTGTGCAATTCTTCCTCTGTAAGCAGGTTACGTTCAGCCGATTTACCGGAAGGGTCACCAATCATGCCCGTTGCTCCCCCAATCAGCGCAATAGGCTGGTGACCGGCATTCTGAAAGTGCCTGAGGAGCATAACCTGCACCAGGTGACCAATATGAAGGGAGTCAGCAGTAGGATCAAACCCAACGTATGCCGACATCTTTTCTGTTTTCAGTTTATCCTCTGTCCCGGGCATAATATCATGCAACATGCCTCTCCATCTCAGTTCTTCAACAAAACTCATTTTCAAAGATTATATATCATTACTAGATCTGCCTTTCCACTGCTAATCCTGTCTATCTACTGCTAATTCTGTCTTTCCACTGCTAATCCGGCCCTTTCAATAGTAAAAAACCGCGAATATTATACTATCTCATCTTTCGCAATACAAAGAAACCGCAAAGATAGGAATATTGAATGATACATATATCAGGGATTCCATTAACAGGATGAAGGTAAATGTCAAATAGTTATCTCCTCACCATTTTTTGCCTGCCTTCCGCGCAGGTTCCTGAAGCTCTCAAGAAGATCACCCCCCTCAATAATAGGGAACAGCATTGGAGCGAAATCGGCTACTGGTCGATATAGCCGTGACGATTCTACCGATTCACGCGACAGCAGCTTTTTGTTGTGATCGATCGTTTCCAGAATTACAAAGAAAATGCTCAGTATAAGAACTACTTTTATCAGTGCAAATGCCATTCCCAGTATTCTGACAACAAACCCAAGTGCCACTGCCTTCATCAGTTTGTCAATTACTCTGGCAAGGAAGTGTACCATTACCACTATTATCACAAACGTCACTATAAAAGATATCAGGCCCAGATACTCGCTCTGCATATCAAACAATTCTATCAGTTTGTGAGTGGTGAATCCTGAGAAACGAATTGATCCCCATATACCAAGTATCAGCGCTGCAACTGATGCAACTTCAATAAACAATCCGTTTTTAAATCCCCTTATCAGAGACCAGGCCAACAGAAGCAGAATAATTATATCAATAAAATTCATCTGAGATCTTTGATTGTAAAAATAAGAAAAACACGTTTGGGAACAAGAGGAGAATAGCCAAAGATATTTAAACCTCCGGAATTTCCACGGGAATCGGCAGACAGTTGTGGGCATGGGATACGAACTAACCCGGAAAAAAACTGCCTGCGATAAAACCGTCATATTGATAATTAACAGATAAGCAGTATTAACCTTTTTTAACCTCTACTGCAGAAAATGAATTAATTAATCACAATAGAGCCTTAAGCAATCTTTACTATATTTGCATCCGTGAATGTTGTGAATAAAATAACAAGAGAGGTTGGAGTATTGCTAATGAGCAGCATTATTTTGCTGATCTCGTACAACAATATACGCTATACTCATAATCATGCCCTTAATAACGGCAGTATTGTAACCCATGCTCATCCTTTTGACAGAACCGGCGATTCGAGTCCGGTAAAGCAGCATGACCACAACAGGCTCGAGATGGTTTTAATATCATCCCTTTCACTACTGGTTATGCTTACCCTGCTGGTAATAGCAGCAGGTAATATCGCATCTGTAGCAACCGTTTTCACGCCATCACGCACTATCATCTCTGGTATTGCACCCCACACAACAGGCAGGTCCCCTCCTTTGATCTGAAAAACAACAGGAAAGTTGTTACACAGTGTAACCGGGCCTGAAGAGATGCTTTTTAAGTAATCAGGCCGTCAGAGATACTTTGTTAAGTAACCGGGCCTGAAGAGATACTGCTTAAAAAGCACCTGTTTCATTCAGCATTTAATCCCAGTACATTGATAAAACTGCGGGAGGCCAGCCGGATACACCGAGACGCTTGCTGAACCATCAACGGACTTCAGCACATTTCAGATCAACTTTCCACCAATTAAAAAATTTACCGGACAACTTTTTACAGATTCATTTTCTGAAAATAATCTTTTACAAAATAACTTTATACAGATTCATTTCAATGAATAAACTATATACGATCGCCCTTCTGCTTTTACTGCATACCCTTATGCTGACGGGCCAAACAACGAGAACAGATGCAAATGTAACCGGCCATGTTATCTGCAAGGGAGAGCACATACCATTTGCCACTGTAATTATAAAGGGGTCAACCATTGGCACCATGACCAACGAAACAGGTCATTATAATCTTATCAACCTGCCTGCAGGCACTCATATCATCAGGGTTCAGGCACTGGGCTACGGACCCATGGAAAAGGAGATTAAAATTAAAAACAATATCACCCTTGAGGTCAATTTTGATATATCAGAAGATATTCTGGGGCTTGAGGAGGTTGTTATTACAGGAAACCGCAATGAGAAAGACAGAAGCAGTTCATCAGTAATTGTCAACACTATTTCCCCGAAAATATTTTCAGCATCACAATCTGTTACGCTTGGTGAAGGACTTAATTTTACACCGGGGCTCCGCATGGAAAACAACTGCCAGAACTGCGGATTCAACCAGGTTAGGATGAACGGACTTGAAGGACCCTATTCACAGATTCTGATAAACAGCAAGCCTGTATTCGGAGGACTGGCAGGTGTTTACGGACTGGAGTTGATCCCTTCCAATATGATTGAGCGTATTGAGGTGGTAAGAGGTGGTGGTTCTGCTCTTTACGGGAGCAATGCCATTGCAGGAACAATAAATCTCATACTCAAAGATCCCATCACCAACTCATATGAAACAGGGATGAGTTATACACTGACAGGCGCTGGTGTAAAGGAAGCGGGAGATCCTGCTCCGGATTTCAATATCACTTTCAATTCCTCAGCAGTTTCAGGTGACAACAAGACCGGTATGTCGCTTTATGGCTTTTACCGTGACAGGAGTCCGTGGGATTCCAATAATGACGGTTACAGTGAGCTCACATCAATAAGCAACAAAACAATTGGTTCAAGACTGTTTCACAGGTTTGGATTCAGAAGCAAGATATCAGGAGACCTCTTTGTTATAAGCGAAAAGAGAAGGGGCGGAAACGGTTTCGGGGAACCCCTTCACACATCAGACATCTCTGAAGCAGTAGAACACAATATGATCAGCGGCGCTGTAACGTATGACCAGTTTTTCAGGGAGACCGATCTGTGGTCTGTATATGTTTCCGGCATGAGTGTGACAAGAGACTCATATTACGGCGCTTCAAGGTCTCTGAAAGACTACGGGATAACTGATGAGACTGACTATTCAGTAGGCACACAGTACACCGGCCACTTCAAAAGCGGAACTCTTACAACTGGTGCCGAGGTAAGGGGGGCAAAACTTAACGACCGTAAATTATCATACCAGGACTTTGACAACGCAGTGATTGAAAACGATTCAATAGTTTCCATCCCCATTGCTCCGGGGACTGAAATTGCTGATCAGAAAACTCTTACAACAGGATTGTTCGCTCAATATGAAGCAGAACTGGGCAATCTTAATGTTTCAGCGGGTATGAGGTATGATCGTTACTCAGTTTCAGACAACAGCAACAGCGGAAACAATAATTCAGGAAATGTATTCAGTCCCAGAATTACTTTCAGGTATGATTTCAACGGAAGGGCGCAGTTGCGTACCAGCTATTCGCAGGGTTACCGGGCGCCGCAGATTTTTGATGAAGATCTGCATATCGAAACGTCAGGACTGAGAAAGGTTATCCACCGTAATTCTCCAGATCTTAAACAGGAGACGAGTCACAGCTGGATGCTGTCAGCAACATACAACTTCAGCACCAGTACCTTTATGTCAGATATGCTGATGGAGCTCTTTTCGACCCGACTCCTTGATCCGTTCACAAATGAATTCGGTGAGCCGGATGAGAACAATATTGCAACCTATACCAGGATAAATGCAGAGGGAGGCGCAACAGTAGCCGGAGTTAATGTGGAACTAAATGTTGCCAGCATAAAAGGTCTGAATATTGAATCAGGATTTACGGCCCAGATCAGCAGGTATGATAATCCGCAGGAGTTTAACTCAGACGAGATGCTCCGGACACCGGCAACATATGGATATATTACTGTCAGATCAACTCCAACCAGTAAGATCTCACTTTCGGCAACAGGTAACTATACCGGAACAATGCTTATCCCCTATTTTGGTCTCAACCAGCCAGACCCCGGAGAGGGAGAGCTGAGAAAGTCAGATCCGTTTTTCGATATCGGTGTTAAGGGTAGTTATACCATAAAGATTAACGGGGCTTCTCTGCAGCTATATACAGGTATTAAAAATATTTTCAACTCGTACCAGAGTGATGCAGACAGGGGAGTAAGGAGGGATCCCGGATATATGTACGGTCCGGGAAATCCAAGAATGATATATTTCGGGATGAAAATCGGCAATATATTGAACTGAACCTATTTTTAATCAAATATTTATCATACCTTTGCACCCCAGTTTAAAATTATAAATTAATACTCTTCCGGTCTGCTTATCAGACCATCAAAATGGAACAATTCAAAGATTATGGCCTCAGCGATCAGATCCTGCAGGCGATTGGTGAAATGGGATTTGTTAGCCCCACTCCCATTCAGGAAAAAACTATTCCTGCAATTCTGGGCTCAACCCGCGACATTATCGGACTTGCCCAGACAGGGACAGGTAAAACGGCCGGCTTTGGCCTTCCGCTGGTTCAGCAGATTGACAGAACGGTTAAAGATGTACAGGCTCTTATTCTCTGTCCAACCAGAGAGCTATGCATGCAGATAACCGGAGATCTAAACAGTTTCTCAAAGTACACTCAGGGTTTTGTTACAACCCCCATTTATGGTGGAGCATCCATTGTTCCCCAGATGAAATCACTTAAGCAGGGGAGCCATATTGTTGTTGGCACACCCGGAAGAACCCTTGATATGATCAGAAGGGGCATCCTGAAGATTGAAAAGATTAAGTGGTTGATCCTTGACGAGGCAGATGAGATGCTTAACATGGGATTTCGTGATGATCTGGACGAGATACTTTCAGTTACACCCCCTGCACGGCAGACTCTTCTCTTCTCGGCTACGATGCCTGACGGAGTAAGAAGGATTGCCGGAACATATATGAACAACCCCGAGGAGATCTCTGCGGGTAAAAAGAATGCAGGCGCCGCAAATGTAGAACACTGGTATTATGTAGTAAGGGCTGCCGACCGTTACGTGGCGCTTAAGAGACTGGCAGATATAAATCCCGGCATTTACGGTATAGTCTTTTGCAGAACCAGGGCTGAAACCCGCGAGGTAGCTGAAAAGCTTATTGCAGATGGCTATAATGCCGATGCTCTTCACGGCGATCTGTCACAGCCACAGCGCGACAGTGTGATGCAGCGTTTCCGCAACCGCAACCTGCAGCTGCTGATAGCAACTGATGTTGCTGCACGCGGACTTGATGTAACAGACCTTTCCCATATCATCAACTATAACCTGCCCGACGACCATGAGGTGTATATTCACCGGAGTGGCAGAACTGGCAGGGCGGGCAAGTCGGGTATCTGTATGACCATAACACACTCACGTGAAGGTGGAAGGATAAGGGAGATTGAGCGCAGCATAGGCAAGAAATTTGAGTTAAAGGAGATTCCTCAAGGAAAGGAGATATGCGAAAAGAGGCTCTTCCACCTGATCGACAAAGTTGAAAAGGTTGAGGTTGACGAATCGCTTATTGAGAAATTTATGCCGGTCATATTCAAGAAGCTTGAGTGGCTCGACAGGGATGAGCTAATAAAACATTTTGTATCCTTCGAGTTTAACCGCTTTCTCGAGTATTACAGGAACGCAACAGACCTGAATGTTAAATCGGGCGGAGACTCCTCACATGAAAGAAGGGGCAGCAAGGGTAAGACAACATATACCCGTTACCATGTCAATTTAGGATCAAAGCATGATATTAATGTTACCGGACTGATATCCCTTATCAATGAGAATTTGAGGGAACGCAATATGAGTATCGGCAAAATCGATATCCAGAGAAATTTTTCATTTTTCGAGGCCGACAGCAATTTTGAAAAGCAGCTTTTAAGGGTTTTTGAAGGAGCTGTATATAATGAGATGCCAGTGACTGTACAGGTATCGAATCCTGATACCAAAACCGAGCGTGATGAGTACAGGAGCAAGAGGGAATACGGTGGAGGTTACAGTAAACCCAAAAAGAAGAAGGATTCTGTATACAGTAACCGGAACAAGGGGAAGGGGCGTTTTGCCGACAAAAGGAACGACAGCAGAGCCAGCTCCGGCAGCAACAGACCGGCTAAGAGAAAAAGAACATAGGTAGCTGAGCGTCCGCAAAGCAGTCAGAGCGACAGCAACAGCGATAGCAACAGCAACAGCAACAGCGGCAGTAGCAACAGAGCGGCAGCAGCAGAGCGACAGCGACAGCGACAGCAGAGCACAAAAAAACAGGGAGTCCGAAAGGAACTCCCTGTTTTTTTATCTCTGCATCAATGGTGCAATCAGGAAATTACTGATTATCTATCAGCTCATAACCCTTCACCCCCTTTGATTTCTCAATCTGGGAGATACCATTCTCCATCCAGTAAGGCATCGGTTTACCCATAAGGTAGTGATCAAAGAACTGCATTTTCCTTATTGAAAGATCCTTGCGGTTTGGCCTTCTGACAAGGTTATGATCCTCGTTATTATATGAAAGCATCCATGCCGGTTTACCCAGGCGTCTCAGAGCCACAAAAAATTCGATTCCCTGATACCACGGTACAGCGCCATCCTCATCATTATGCATAATAAGAACCGGTGTATTCACCTTGGGAACATAGAATATCGGAGAGTTCTCTATATAATGAATTGGTTTCTCCCAAAGGGTTCCGCCAATTCTGCTCTGGGTCTCCTCATACTGGAACATACGGCTCATCCCTGAACCCCAGCGTATGCCACCATAGGCACTTGTCATGTTACTTACCGGAGCACCTGAGAAGGCACATTTGTACATATCAGTCTGGGTTATAAGGTAAGCTATCTGGTAACCACCCCAGCTCTGTCCGTCGAGTCCAAGCCTGTCCGGATCAATAAAATCAAACTGGTCCATCATGGCATATGTACCACTTACAATGGCATTGTAGGCACTCTGTCCGGGATAACCGATTATATAGGGAATATCCGGAACAAACACCAGATAACCGTTACTTACCGCGTATGTACGGTTAATGGTTGATGCACTTGGTGCCGGAGCCATGTAGTTATGGAGGCCGTCAGAGCTTCTCTCGTAGAAGTATGCCACCATGGGATATTTCTTTTCCGGGTCAAAATTTTCCGGCTTATAGAGCAGCCCCTGCAGCATTTGGCCGTCAAATGAACGCCATTCTACCAGTTCTACCGTACCCCAGTTATACTCTTCCTGCTGAGGATTGGTATTTGATATCTTAACAGCCCCCGAAAGGTCCGGTTTACTAACGTACAATTCAGGATAATCAACGTAGGTTCCTCTCTGGAATATCATAACATCGGCATCCTTAGCCTTTGACACTGACCTGTAGGCATAGTCACCCATATCAACCTTTGTGGGGTCGGCCGGACGGTTTACTTTTATGTTCCAGAGACCCGACTGTTTTGTATACCCGTGTGAGGCACTAAGTGGGAGAGTCTCCTTTTCACCAATATATATTTTATCACTCTGGCCGCGGAACCGGCCTCCCGATCCCTCGAGTGGACTGTACCTGAAAGTTATATTATTTTCACGGCCGAACCCATTAGTAAGATTTACAGGATTCTCCTTACCTGTAACATCTATTTTCCATATATCATACCTGTCATAAACAAGCAGATACTTTTCGCCCTCTACCCAACCTGCTGTTCCGTACGGACGGGGTTCTGAGGGGGAGTCGTGCAGTTCATTAAAAAACTGAGGCTCAAGGCTACCGGTAAGAGATCTTCCCTCACCTCCTCCAACAGGTTTTACCATCCACCCTTTACCCTCAACAGACCAGTAGAGAAGCCATTTACCTGCAGGTGACAGTTCAACTAAGGAAGCAGCTTTTTCAAAAACCATGGTTCTTTTTCCGGTAGAGAGATCAACGATATAATAGTCGGCATACCTGCTTGCATCCCATGATGTCATCATTTCGTATTTTTCAGATGCTGACCCAAGGGCAATATTTCTCTCGCCCTTAAGTGGAACGCGTACCGATGATAGTTCCTCATCAGTCAGTTGTAACATTTTACCGGTTTTGATACTGTACATAGCAATATAGCTGCTTTTAAGGTCACGGTTAAGGCTTACCTTCTGTTGAGGCTGCAGGGTCTGGTCATGCCAGCTCCAAACATCCAGTCTGGATTTCTCATCATCAAGAAGTGTATCCTCAGGCTGCTCAACAGGCTTTTCTGCTGTTCCGAAGAGAAGGAAAGTTCCGTCCTCATCAAAGGAGATACTTCCGTTTTCGCTGACACTCCAGCCATCAGCCATCCCGGCAGTCTCAGAATTCACTGCCATAGCAGCTTCTGTAGCACCAGATGATAACCATAATGAATAGATCTTCACCTTGGATGTATCTGTGGTAAAGAGAAATGCAATATTTTTGCCACTCTCATCCAGCGTCATGCTCTTAAGGTTTCCCTTGCCTGAGAAGATTTCTGCTTCACTCTTTTTACCGGTATCAAACAGTGACACGGTATATGTATCAATTTTTGTTGTATCAGACTTAACCTGTAGGATTGCAACAACAGATCCATTGTCGGCAACCTTGTAGTCTGTAACGTCCTTAAAAGAGTATTTAAGCGACAGGGCAGGATTTGCAATAACAAGCTCTGTTCCTTCGGCCCCGTTACCATTTCTGCCGCCGGAGGCACCATCTCTTGCACGGCTTGTTCCAGCTGTTGCAGCCTGGCCTACCTCAGGAGCCTCCTCTCCTTCTTCCTTTTCGCCATCTTTCTCCTTATCCTTTTTTTCAGGTAAAGGTTTTTCAAGCAGGTACGCCATCCATGGCTCACCTTCAGCGGCTATCTGGTAGGACTTAACTCTCTCTACCAGTGTTGTTTCACCGGCAGGAAGAATTTTTATTACCAGGTCATTCTTTGGCATTTCATCCGGCTTCTTCTTATCCTTTTTTGCCTGACGAGTTACAGCAAATTCAGGCTTAATGGAATATACCAGATATTCAGTTCCGGGAGCGAATGAAGCATTTGTTCCACGGGCTACCGAATCAAGTCCGGCCGTCTTTACATTATAGTAATAGAGATAGCCGTCTCCCTCCTGGGGATTTATCTCATAGCTCACCCACAGTCCGTTATCGGTAAGTGTGGTACTACCCAGATTTTTCCAGATATCATAGTCATCATGAGACAGAGTCTTCTTCTGACCAAAAGCAATTACCGGTACAATTACCAGCAACAGCAGCAGAGTTCTTTTGAAATTCATATAGAGTTATTTTGATTATTTATCAAACATATCAAAACTATCCGGGATATCACACTCAATTGAGTATGTTATAAATCAACTAATAGCAGAAAATCAGGGAATGATCGCTTTCCTCCGGATACTACTTCCTCCAAAATACTACTTCCCCCGGATACTACTTCCCCCAATTACTACCTTCCCCTCAAATACTACCTTACCCCGGATACTACCTTACCCCAATTACTACCTTCCCCTCAAATACTACTTCCCCTCAAATACTACTTTCCCCCAACTATTGCTAAAATATTCCAAACCAGAACTCATTTCAGTTTTCCCGATTTAAAGGGAAAATCATAATTCTCTATACCGGATAAATATGAAATAAACAGAGAAAACTACAGGTAACTGTATTTGGTTAAATATGAATCATAAGTTAATGTAATTTCCGGGAGGCTTTGTTATTAGCCCTCCTTACAATCCATACATCTCTTAATGATATAAAGAACCTGTCTATTACTGTTTCTCAGACTCAATAAAACCGGTAATCTCCTTTGCCGACGGGATTCGGCCCGAGGCAACCACCCTGCCATTTATTACCAGTCCGGGCGTATGCAGTATTCCGTACTCCATTATTTTCATTATATCCTCCTCTTTGGTTACTTCAGACTCTATTCCCAATTGAGCCACGGTATCACGAACCAATTTTTCCAGTGTTTTACATTTTGGGCATCCGGTACCCAGTACTACAATCTTTATCATATTATTAAGTGTTTATCATTCTTTGTTCGCCTATGGCGAAACGCAAAGTTAAAAAATTATTAAAGCTCATCGCAGCAAGCGGCCATAAATACCTTCACAGTATTCAACCCACGGCAAACTCCCGGGCCAATCCAATTTGCCATTTGACCGGCCGGAGCGTTACCAGCATTGCTGTCGCGGGAACACATCTGGCAGGCACAAAACCCGCCTCCTAACGGAGGGGCAAGCCGGCACTTTCCAGGGTTGGCAAGCCGGTACTTTCCGGGGGAGGCAAGCCGGTACTTTCCAGGGGTGGCAACCCAGCAGATTACCGGAAAAGCAACAGCTACTGCGGAAACATTGATGCATAAGCTCTCTTTGACCGCCAAATGATTTTAAATAATGAACCCGGGAGCTTTTGTCTTGTTTATATATCAGGAAGTTTAACTTTACATAAACAATATAAGAGAGATTTATTATGGCAAAAATTACTTTAAAAGGAAATCCCGTAACTATTTCAGGAACCTTACCCTCAAAGGGAACAACAGCACCCGGCTTCACTCTTGTTAAGAGTGACCTTTCTGAGATGTCACTAAGTGAGACATCCGGCAAGCGGGTTGTACTGAACATTTTTCCCAGTCTTGAAACTTCGGTGTGTGCAGCCGCTATGCGAAAGTTCAATGAAAAGGCGGCCTCACTGAAAAACACCGTTGTACTCGCGATTTCAAAGGACCTCCCATTAGCAGCGGGGCGATTCTGCTCAACTGAAGGGATTGAGAATGTGGTCACTCTTTCAGCATTCCGCGACACTGATTTCGGCTCTTCATACGGTGTGGATATTCTTGACGGTCCTTTTCAGGGGCTTTTTGCAAGAAGTGTAGTTGTTATTGACGAAGCCGGCAAGGTTATCTACAATCAGCTTGTTCCGGAAATATCTGAGGAACCTGATTACGATGCTGCACTGGCAGTGCTGTAATTCCTGCTTTAACACGGTATAACCGATTTCAATTACCCTTAACCAGGAGTATCATTGGTTTTGCAAAAAAAAGTTCAAGTTACTTACTGGAACACCGTTTACCTGATAGCACCAAATGTGCCCTCTAAGTAACTTTAGTTTTTCGACAGCGACTTACGCTTCGTTGCAGGAACACTAGTTACCCGACAGCAACAAGCATTTTTAATGTTAACCGGAGTTTTTTGATAATTGATAGAAACCCGCGTTACTTTACAGAAACACGGACATCGACACGAATAAAATGGCTGTACCGGAAACGGTATCAGTCATTTTCTTTTTTATCTGATTTAATCATAATTGTTACGTGCAGCGGTTCAGTTTCTCCGGCAACTATTTCCCCGGCATCTCTTTCTCTGGTACGTTTTTCTCCGGAAACTCTCTCTTCTGAATCTCCTTCCCTGGCACTTCTTTCTCCGGCAACTCTTTATCCGGCACCTCTCTTTCCGGCACCTCTCTTTCCGGCACCTCTCTCCCTGTCAACTCTTTCCCTGCCCTCATTTTTTTCCCGTGCCGATCTGGTACTTACCAGCCATACTCCCATAAAGACGAGCAGTGCTGAAAGTACTTTTACCAGGGTCAGCCTGTCCTGACCGATCATCATTGCAACCACAACAGCAACCACAGGCTGCATATATACGTAGGTACTCACTACGGTTGGAGAGACATATTTGAGTCCGTATGTATTAAGGTTATACCCCAGGAAGGTAGTAAACACCGTTACATAGACCATTCCCATCATCACCACCGCGGGAAGTGCGGTAAAGTCGACCTCAAACAGCGCCCGGTGACCAATGAGCAGGTTTGGTGTTACGCCAAAAAGGAACACCCATTTCATAACGGTAACATTACTGTATTTTGTGGTCATCTTTTTTATTGTCACCAGAAACAGTGCCCAGGAGGTAGCATTAATAAATATCATCAGATCACCCGCGGTTGACCCTCCGCCGAATTTCACACCTGAATCTCCAAGAATAAGAATCGCTGTTCCGGTTAAACCCGTGAGCACCCCTGCCAATCGCCTCGCGCGAAGCTTCTCCTTCAGAATAATTACCCCGAAGATGATTGCCATAATAGGGTTAACCAGCATTATCAGGGAGGCATTGATAGGCGTGGTACGGTTTAGTCCGGCCAAAAAGAATACCTGATTAAAGAATACCCCGAAAAGAAAGAATGACAGCATATAGAGCATATCCTTTTTCGCAACCTTTTCATTCGGGAAAAAGAGTGAAAGTATCCAGAAGAGGGAGGTTGCCACCACTGACCTGAGAGCTACCAGCCCGAACGGCTTAATGAAATCGGGCATCAGCAGTTTGGCAATAGAATAATTAAGCCCGTATATCAGGTTAGCACCTATCAGTGCAAGATGCGGCTTTATGCTTCCAGGGGTTTTCACTGCGCAAAAGTAACTAAATTATCAATCCGCCGATATGGGCAAAGCAGGATATAATTACCGATTATGGTATCAGTTCCGATGATGTTTCCCCTCCTGTTCTGTGAACCGGCAGCAAGCCAGAGATGCATGAAAATCAGGTCTGTTAAACAGTTATAAATCCTCAGTCAGGGATTATGATTCCGATGATATTGGATATATTTGTATTTCCCATAAAAAACCGGAATTATGAAAAACAGTATTTTCAGGTATGGAGAGGATCATCTCACATCATCAACAGCTCTTGGAATTGCACGGAATCAGATTAAGGGTGTGATCACGGAAGGTGCCCGAGAACGTATACGCAGGAGTGCCGCAATAGTAAGTGATATTGTTGACAGGGAGCTTCCCGTTTACGGGATCAATACCGGTTTCGGGTCGCTCTGCACCACCAGTATTTCGAAGGAGGACACCCGGTTATTACAGACAAATATCCTCAAGAGCCACAGCGTAGGTGTTGGCGAGCCGGTTGACCCTGAGACAGCCCGGTTAATGATGATTCTTAAGGTTCATACTCTTTCGATGGGAAATTCAGGAATAAACGAGGAAACGCTTGACCGTATCAACTGGCAGATAGAGAATGATGTTACCCCGGTTGTTCCATCCCAGGGATCAGTTGGAGCTTCCGGCGATCTGGCCCCTCTTGCACACCTCTTCCTTCCGCTTATCGGGTTGGGCCATGTCTGGTACAGGGGAGAAATGGTATCCACCGAAACGATGTTCCGGCATGAAAATCTCAAACACCTCTCCCTTGGTCCCAAGGAGGGTCTCGCCCTCATTAACGGTACCCAGTTTATTGCTGCCCATGGCGTTCAGTTTATCGAAAGGATGCACGGATGTCTGACCCAGGCTGATATTATTGGTGCGATGATGATTGAGGGTCTTCAGGGATCACTTAAGCCATTTCTTGCTCCGCTCCACGAACTCAGGCCATACAAGGCCAATATACACGTTGCAGCCAGATTCAGGGCTCTGCTGAAGGGATCAGGTATAATGGTCAACCATGCAAACTGTGAAAAGGTACAGGATCCCTACTCGCTCCGATGCATACCACAGGTTCACGGTGCCTGCAGAACCGCATGGCTTCATTTAAAGGAACTAATTGATATTGAAATAAATTCCGTAACAGACAATCCGGTTATTATTGACAGTGATACCGTTATCAGCGGAGGCAACTTCCACGGTGAGCCCGTTGCCATGGCAATTGATTATGCTGCCCTCGCTGCATCAGAGATGGGAAATATCTCGGACCGAAGAATCTACCTCGCCCTTGAAGGCAATTCACCGGGGGTACCTGCCCTGCTGATGAAAGAGACCGGTATAAACTCCGGATATATGATGCTTCAGTACACCACAGCAGCTCTGGCAAGTGAGAACAAGGGGCTCTGTTTTCCTTCGAGCGCCGACAGTATTCCCACCTCGCTGGGACAGGAAGATCACGTAAGTATGGGATCCATATCAGCCCGCAAGGCACTGCGCATTATTGACAATGTTGAGAAGATACTCGCTATTGAACTGATCACTGCTGCCCAGGCGTTTGAATACCGCAAGCCCCTCCATTCATCCCATATTCTCGACGAGATACACAAGCTGGTTCGCAGCAGGGTCACATTTGCCGAAGAGGACAGGGTCTTTGCTGACGATATTGAAAAGGGGATAGAAATCATCCGCAACAGAGAACTTATTAAAAGGTCTGAGGAGGTCTCAAAAGAGTATTCCATAGATCTCAGGACGGAGTATTCTGATGATTTTGATATGTTTTAGCTTACTGGCTGATCAACTCACACAGTTATTTCCGGAGAATCTTCCTAACCTCTTCCGAAGTTCCTATTACTGTCTGTTCGCCAGAATCACCTTCCACAACAAAAGCAGTCTTTACAGAATGTTCCGAAGAAACACCTGCTACAACGGTAGCAATCTTAACAGCATGATTAGGAGATCTTCCATGCTACAATGGTAGCAATCTTAACAGGATGATCCGGAGATTTTACCTGCTACAACGGTAACAATCTTACCAGGATGTTCCTGAGATTTTCCATGCTACAGCCTGTTCTGAAGAACCTCCCTTACAACAACGGGAGTAACCAGTCGGCGGTCGCCAAAACCGAGTCGGCCCCTTTCACTGAACCTGCTTACGATAAGATCAACTGTATCCTGTGAAACACCATAATCGCTCAGTCTGGTTTTAACACCCAGCGATTCGAAGAACTGTACTGTCAGTTCAATAGCCCTGTCAGCCTTTTCAACCGGGGTGCCTTCGGTTACGTTCCATACCCGCTCTGCATACTGCACAAGTTTATCCATCTTCTCCTCCTTAAGTACTTCCCACACTCCCGGCAACACTATTGCCAGCGTACGGGCATGATCAATATTATGCAATGCGGTAAGCTCATGACCGATATCATGAACCGACCAGTCGCCGGGAACGCCCTTCGATATTAGTCCGTTCAGCGCCATAGTTGCTGCCCACATCAGGTTAGACATCGCATCGTAATCGGAAGGATCCTTATAGACATCAGGGGCCACGTCAATAAGCGTTTTCAACAGTGCCTCCGAGAATCTGTCCTGCACCATAGCATTCACCGGGTAGGTAAGATATTGTTCAATAACATGAATAAAAGCATCCACTATTCCGTTTGCCACCTGTCGTTGCGGCAGGGTACCAGCGGCTTCGGGGAGCAGAATTGAAAACAGCGGAAATGTATGAACCGACCCGAAAGCAAACTTCTCGCGGGTAGATTTACGGCTGATAACAGCATTTCCGTTCATCTCAGTACCGGTAGCGGGCAGTGTAAGGACGGTAGCCAGCGGTAGTGATGCGGTAACCGGGGTTCCCTTTGCGAGGATATCCCACGGATCATCCCCTTTATAAAGAGCAGCCGCACCGATAAATTTTGTTGCATCAATCACCGA
>JAIVHO010000072.1 GCA_020201035.1 Bacteroidales bacterium | reverse complement strand
TATAGCTGGCTGCCATTCTTTACCCCGGCCACCCCGCTGGTTAAAATATTATGTGTATAATTTCAAGGGGCATTAGTCAGAATCATTAAGTTTAGAGGATCTCTTAAGCCATCCGCTTCTCTGGTTATCATTTTTATCTTAAATTGATAACAATATTCAATAATAAATATCATTTTAGTAAAAGATTATTTTACTCAGCGAGCAATTATGGATACAGGTTCTGGCAACGAAGAATTGAAGATACTCTATCTTGAAGATATTGAGGAGGATGCTGTTCTGGTTAAAAGGCAGTTAAAACAGGAGGGCCTGAGTTTCAAATTTGATCATGTCTCTGCAGAACATGAATTTAGAGATAAACTCAACTCAGAAAAGTATGATGTGATTTTATCTGATTACAATCTGCCTGGTTTCAGCGGAATTGCAGCCCTGTTAATCTCCAGGAAAATCTGTCCTGATGTTCCTTTTATCTGTATATCTGGTACAATCGGAGAAGAAATGGCAGTTGAACTGATCCATATGGGCGCGTCAGATTATATTCTTAAAGATAATCTTTCAAAGTTGCATGTGGCTATTCAGAGGTCCATGAAGGATGTTGAGGAACGTAATGCGCGCATTAAGGCTGAAAGAATGCTGGTGGAATCAGAGGCCCGTTTACGGGACATCATATTAAGTTCATATGACCTTGTATGGGAGATAGACAGGGATTGGAAATATACCTACATATCTGAAAATGTGAAGGAGATATTAGGCTATACTGTTAATGAGGTAATCAGAAAATCTCCATTCGACTTTATGCCTTCCGGAGAAAAGGAAAGAATAACTTTTCTCTTTAATGAACATGTCAGGGCAAAGCGGGCGTTCAGGGATATGGAGAATTGGAATATTCACCGCAATGGGAATATGATATGCCTGTTAACCAGCGGAGTCCCGGTTTTTGATGACAAGGGAGATATTACTGGTTACCGGGGGGCGGGGAAAGATATTACTGATCCCAAACTGGCAGAACGGGAGATCACCAATATGAGGGATTCGCTGGAAAGACTAAATCAGCACCTTGATGAAGTCCGTGAGGAGGAACGGGCTTCCATTGCCAGAGAGATACATGACCAGCTCGGTCAGTCACTTACGGCATTAAAGATTGATGTGGAATGGTTACATGAAAGATTTTCCGGCTCAATTAAGGAAGCGGCAAAACTGGAAGGGATGAATGACCTGATAACAATCATGATCAAAGATGTTCAGCGTATCGCTTCTGAACTGAGGCCATCAATCCTTGATGACCTTGGTCTGGTGTCAGCAATGGAATGGTATATAAACGAATTTGAACAAAGAACAGGAGTCAGTTGTAGGTTGAAGTTGGAGAATATTGAATTTACAGATGATAAAAAGAACCTTACACTCTACCGCATACTACAGGAAGCACTCACAAATGTTTCCCGCCATGCAGATGCGGATAATGTAGAAGTAAGTTTTTTTAGAATGGATGATATTATAAAACTGGAGATTTATGATGACGGTAAAGGTCTTGCAGAAGAGGCAATAAACTCCTACAAGTCCCTTGGATTTATCGGTATCCGTGAACGGTTGAAAAAGCATAATGGTAATCTGGAGATACACTCACGTCAGACAGAAGGAACCAGATTAAGTATTACACTACCATTTAATTAAGGAATGAGAAATGAAAATACTTATTGCAGATGACCACGAGGTTGTAAGAGAAGGCCTAAGGCAAATTGTCAAAAAGCAGAATCCTTCAACAGATATAGAGGAGGCTTCAACTGGCGATGAAACACTTAATAAAATAGAAAACAACAGGTATGATCTGGTAATAATGGATATTTCAATGCCCGGGAAAACCGGACTTGATATTCTTCAGATATTGAAAGACAGAAATGAAATGATACCGGTTCTTGTGCTAAGCATACATGCAGAGGAGCAATATGCCGTCCGTGTACTAAAGCTTGGAGCATCCGGTTATTTATGTAAAAGCAGCCTCTATAAGGAACTTGCTGTGGCAATTAATACAATTATTGCCGGTGGAAGATATATCACTACCTCCCTGGCAGAAAAAATCCTCTTTGACAGAAAAGACGGGCTTAGTTTATTGCCGCACGAAAAGCTTTCTCCAAGAGAGTTTCAGGTTATGAGTATGCTTGCCAGGGGAAAATCGGTTAATGAAATTGCTGATGACCTCTTTATAAGCAATAAAACAGTCAGTACACACAGAACCCGTATCCTGAGCAAGATGGGAATGGAGAAGAATGCGGAACTTACCAATTACGCAATCAAGAATAATCTGATTGAATAGTAGTCACTAACAACCTCAGGTGGGTTTTTCAGAATTTTCCTTTTAATCTTATAATCTGGTTCAGAACCTGTTTGTCTGATTTGTCAGATAGGATTATTATCACTCTATCTTATAAGACAAACACCTACAGAAGAATCAGTATTGGTATTATTTTCTGTCGCCTATACATCCTCTAAATTTGAAGTAATTTAATATACAGATGTAATGAGAATAATTATTGCTGATGACTCCGATCTTATCAGGGAAAGGCTAAGAAACGCTTTAACTGGGATAAGAAACATTGAAATCGTGGGCGAAGCCAAAAACGGACTTGAGGCAATGCGTCTGTTAGAGGATGAGAATCCTGACTGTTTAATCCTCGATTTAGGAATGCCGGAAATGAATGGTATTGCTGTTCTTATTAAAGGGAAAAAGCAGGTACCCGGATGTAAATTTTTCATCTTCACAGGTTATTCTGAAAAAGTGTACAAAGAGAAATGTCTTTCGGAAGGGGCAGATTATTTTTTTGATAAAAACCGGGAATTCGGAGTTTTGATAAAAACCTTTAATGACATAGCCAATACTGTAAAAGTAGCGTAACTGCCAAGAAAAGAAATATAATGAATAACAGAAAGCTGAAAATACTCTGCCTTGAAGATTCTGAAGAGGACGCAATTATTGTGAGGGAACAACTTGTTCGAGAAGGGTTAGTTGCCCGTTTTGTGCATGTTGCTAACAAAAGTGAATTTGTGGATAAACTCAGAACAAGAGAGTTTGATCTGATTCTCTCTGATTATAATATGCCCGCTTTCACTGGACTGGCAGCACTGTTGATATCAAAAGAATATTGTCCGGAGATTCCATTTATCTGCATATCAGGAGCTATCGGAGAAGACGTGGCAGTTGAGTTAATGCATCTTGGAGCAAAGGATTATATTCTTAAGGATAATCTGTCTAAATTACCGGCAGCAATTTATCGGACTGTCAGGGAGATAGAGGAGCATGAGACCCGATTAAAGGCCGAGCGTCTTTTGAAAGAGTCAGAGGCCAGATACAGGGATATAATAATGAGCTCAAATGACCTGGTGTGGGAGATTGACCGGAACTGGAAGTATTGCTACTCTTCAGGAAAAATCGAGACGATATTGGGATATTCATCTGATGAACTGATAGGCAAGACTCCTTTTGATCTTATGTGTGAAGAGGAAGTTGAAACAGCGCAATCAGCGTTTTTTAAGATTGCCGAGGTAAAAGGGATATTGAGGGATTTTGAAAACTGGTACTATCATAAGGATGGACATCGTGTATGCCTGCTTAGCAACGGTCTTCCGCTGACAGATAAAGAAGGTAACTTAACAGGATACAGGGGAGTAGACAAGGATATAACTGAACCAAAAGTATATGAGCAGGAGATAAGTAAATTATCAAGAGCAACCGAGCAAAGCCCCGTTTCCGTTTTAATCACGGATCTCCAGGGAAATATTACCTATGCCAATCAGGCAGTGTTGAGATTAAACGGATACTCTCCCGGAGAGTTGCTGGGGAAAAAACCGGCGATATTCAGCTCCGGAGAGATGCCGGAATCTGAATACCGTAACCTGTGGGCGACAATAAAATCCGGAAAGGAGTGGAAAGGGGAATTTCACAACAGGAAGAAATCCGGAGAACTATACTGGGAATCAGCCTCAATAAGTCCAATCCTGAATGAAAAGGGTGAAGCGACACATTTTATGGCAATAAAGGAAGATATTACTGAAAGAAAAAGGCTGATAAATGAATTGATCGGGGCCAGGGAGAAGGCTGAAGCAAGCGACAGGATGAAAACTGCATTTCTGAACAATATCTCACATGAGGTGCGTACTCCCCTTAATGGAATACTTGGTTTTTCTGAATATATAGTGCAGCCGGATATTTCACAGGAAGAAAAGGAGGAGTATCTGGAAATTCTGCATGAAAGCAGTGAACGTCTGCTTGACACAATTACAAACTATATGGATATGTCACTTCTGGTATCTGACAATATGAAGGTGCAGGCCGTGCCGGTTAATATCTATTCCCTGCTGGAAAAAGTCTACCGGCAATTTCTGACTAAATGCCGCATTAAAAACCTGGAGTTTGTGAAAGAGATCAATTTAGATTCCGGGTTTATAATGGAAACTGACGGAACCCTGTTGATGAAAGCACTCTCACTGCTGCTTGATAATGCTGTAAAGTTTACCTGTGAGGGAAGAATCTCTGTTGGCTCAGTTATTAAAAATGGTCAGCTGCAGCTTTTTGTAACTGATACAGGGCCGGGAATTGAGTCTGGAGCGCAGGGTTCGGTATTTAAGGCTTTTATGCAGGAAGATTTCTCGGGTAGCCGTAAGCATGAGGGTAGCGGACTGGGACTATCAATTATGAAAGGGATAACAGAATTATTGGGCGGAACTGTCAGGATGGAGTCAGTCCCGGGTAAAGGATCGGCATTTTATATTATATTCCCTGTTTCAGCAGGGAGAAATTCCGTAATAGAATTATCGGAGAGGAGTTCAGTGATGGCAGCTATTATCTGATAGCAGATGAAGGGAACTGAGAAAGATGATTTCCCTGATTAGATATCGTTCCTAAATATAGGATGTCTTTTAACGCCTGCTAATTACTAGCAAATATCTTCTTTGAACTTTTTACATTATCTGATATTAGGGTGACTATGTAAAGG
>JAIVHO010000040.1:44524-55489 GCA_020201035.1 Bacteroidales bacterium | reverse complement strand
TGAATCGATCAGAAAGCTTGAGGTGGCACTCACTGCAGCAAGGGAACGCGGATTTCTGGGGAGGGATATTATGGGATCGGGCTACTCGGTGGATATTGAGATAAAGCTGGGTGCGGGATCTTACCTCTGTGGTGAGGAACTCACCCTTATGGAATCGCTTGAAGGAAAAAGGGGATATCCCCGTATTAAACCTCCTTTTCCTGCCGAGAAGGGACTTTTCGGAATGCCTACCCTTATCAATAATGTTGAGACACTGGCAACGGTTCCCGCCATAATACTTAATGGTGCTGAGTGGTATATGGGATTCGGAACGCCTGAATCGCCCGGAACAAAGATATTCACTATCAGCGGAGATGTTAATAAACCGGGATACTATGAAACTGAAATGGGAATACCCCTCAGGGCGCTGATATATGATCTGGCAGGAGGTATCAGGGATGGGCTGCCACTCAAAGCAGTGCTGCTTGGAGGAGCAGCCGGAACATTTGTGGATGAAACAGTCCTGGATACTCCCCTGGGATTTGATTCCCTGAAAGAGAAGGGCGCTGTTCTCGGATCAGGGGCAGTCATGGTTCTGGCCGAAGATAAATCAATGCACCAGATGATTAGGTCAATACTTGAATTTTTTAAGCATGAATCATGTGGTAAATGTGTTCCCTGCAGGGTGGGAACAGACCTGCTGGTACGCATGATGAGAGAGCATATCGATTCGGGAGACAAAAAAGCTCCTTCTCTGGATGAGATGGTAAAAGAGGCGGAGTATATTGCGGCAAACTCTCTTTGTCCGCTCGGACAATCCCCTGTTTTGCCGCTCAAAAGTCTGCAGAGGTATTTTAGTGATCATTTTTAAGAAGGATTATGTCAGAAAAAATTTCAATCAGTATAGACGGAAAAGAGATTGCTGCAGAAGCAGGGGCCAATCTTTTACAGGTGGCACGTGACAACGGAATAGATATTCCCGGACTATGCTACCACCGGAGAATTACTCCAACCGGTGCATGCAGGCTCTGCGTGGTAAAGGTGGAGGGACAGCGCGGACTGCTGATGTCATGCACACTGCAGGTCGCTGAAGGAATGGTTGTTACCGCTTTTGATAGGGAGCTACAGGAGTCGCGTCGCCATACCGTGGACTACCTGCTGGCAGAACATAATGATCATGATGACGGCACATACCATGATGAACTACGGATTCTGGCATCAGAGTATGATCTTCTGGATCCTGCGCAAAGAAAGGTGCCCAATATATTCAGGAGTATAGGATACAGGGTTGATGACACCTCCCCGGTACTGACTTATGACGCCTCAAAATGTATCAAGTGCTTCAGGTGTATAAAGGGATGTGATGAGATACAGGGTAAGAATGTGCTCTCTTTCTCGGAGAGAGGGATTGTTTCGCATATAATTGCCGGATTTGACATCTGGTCAGAGTCGGAGTGTGACGGCTGCGGAGAGTGCATACAGCTCTGCCCAACCGGAGCAATAGTTGAGAAGCCGCACCGTGAGACCATTAAGCTCGACCAGATTGAAAAACGGGTGAAAACAACCTGCCCCTATTGTGGTGTGGGGTGTCAGATAGAGCTGCTGGTGCAGGATGGCATGATTGTCAGGGCAAACGGCGTGGAGGGTGTATCACCCAATGATGGCCGCCTCTGCGTCAAGGGGAGATTTGGATCTGATTATGTAGCCAACAGGGACAGGCTGAAATCTCCGCTGATAAAGAGAAACGGTAAGTTTGAGGAGGCATCATGGGAAGAGGCCCTTGCTCTTATAGCCTCAAAATTCAGTGACATTAAGGAGAATCACGGCCGTAATGCACTGGCTGGTTATGCCTCTGCAAAATGTACCAATGAAGATAACTATATCTTCCAGAAGTTTATCAGGATAGCATTCGGCAATAATAATATAGATTACTGTACGCGGTTATGCCACGCATCAACGGTTGTAGCGATGCTGAGATCAATAGGAGATGGTGCTGGATCCAATTCAATTGAGGATTTTGCACTCACCGACTGTCTTTTTGTTACGGGAAATAATATTATTGAAACCCATCCGGTAACCGCTACCTATGTGAAGCAGGGAAGGGCAAAGGGGATGAAGATTATTGTGTGTGATCCCAAATGGACTCCACTTGTAAAATATGCTGATATCTGGCTGCAACCTAAGCTCGGAACAGATGTGGCACTGCTCAACGGGATGATAAGACAGATTATAAAAGATGGAAACACAGATACTAATTTTATATCGGAAAGGATAAAGGGTGGAATGGAGGCTTTTGAGGAACTGAAGGAACTGGTTGAAAAATATACACCTCAGATCGTTGAGCATATAACCACGGTGCCGTCTGATATAATGATAAGGGCATCACGTATGTATGCAGAAGCTTCAACGGCAATGATTGCCACAGGAATGGGTTTGAGTCAGCAGGTAACAGGTACCCATAATGTCTTCTCACTTATCAATATGATGCTTGTTGCCGGACAGATAGGCAGGGAACACTGTGGTATCAATCCCCCGCGCGGACAGAATAATGTGCAGGGAGCAACAGATGTGGGTTGCTCTCCGGTTAATTACCCGGGTTATATCCCGGTAGGGGATAGTGACAACAGACGAAGGATGGCTGCATTGTGGAATGTACCGTATGAAGAACTTGACGCTGAGCCGGGACTTTCAACGGTGGAGATAATGCATGCTGCCCACAGGGGAGAGGTAAAGGGGTTGTATATAATGGGTGAAAATCCAATGGTTACCGATCCTGACACCAACCACACACGTGAGGCACTGGAAAAGCTGGACTTCCTGGTAGTACAGGATATCTTTGAAACAGAGACCACTCCATATGCAGACGTTATACTGCCGGCATCATCATATGCCGAAAAGGACGGAACGTTTGTAAACAGCGACCGAAGGGTGCTGAGGGTACGTAAGGCTGTTGAAATGCCGGGAGAGGCCCGTGAAGACTGGAGGATTATTGCTGAGATAGCCGCAAGGATGGGATACTCGCTGGGCTCCTATTCTGACGCAGGAGAGATATTTGATGAGCTGGCACAGGCTGTTCCAATGATGAGGGGGATATCGTGGAAAAGGATTGATCACCAGGGAATACAGTGGCCCTGCCATGATCCCGGGCATCCCGGAACCTCTACTCTCTTTCTGGGGAAGTTTAATACCCCGGATGGAAAAGCGGTGCTTAATCCGGTAGACTATACCGAGCAGACGGAAAAACCTACAGCAGAATATCCTTTTATGCTTAACTCAGGGAGGATACTCTACCAGTACCACTCATCAACCATGTCGAGGCGCAACAAGGCACTCAATGATTTTGCCAATGAGGCATATGTTCTGATGAATCTGGTTGATGCAGACAGACTAGGGTTAAGAGACGGTGACAGGGTAAGGCTTTCAAACAGCAGGGGTGAACTGGAGACAATACTCAGAGAGAGTACAGAGGTAGCCGTAGGTGAGCTTTTTATGCCGTGGCACTTCTCCGAGGCAATGGTGAACAACCTGACCCGTGCTGAGCTTGATCCCTACTCGCGCATTGCCCCCTTTAAACTCTCTGCCTGTATGGTGGAAAAGGTTTAAGACAAGGCAGAGTGCTCTTTCTGGTTTTTTAGGCCGGATTTGAAACCATATCATGGTATGGCCGGGGGCCCCATGAAAATTACAGTGACCGTAACAGATGGGGAGCCAGAACATACCCGAAGTATTCACTGCTTGAAGAGCGCTACGATTATTCATTCACCATGCGTGCGGTGACATTACCGGAATGAGTTTACTAATGATATGAATAAATAAGGTTTACAACAGGTATTTATTTTGTTTTTTCTTATATATTTAGCGGATTAAGAAAAAACCACTAAAACCAAACCGCCTGATGAAACCTGAAGAGAATGATTATCACATTAGCTTTTTCAGGCCCACAACAGACAATGCCCGCCGTAACCGTAACCTGACGGTTCAGCTTGTCCTGATATGGGCTGTGGCTATTTTCGGCTTCCAGATACTCTTAAAGATACTGGAGAAGCCTGTTCCGGAACCTGTATACACCCAGTTCACAGAGGCATGGCCTGCTGTCTCTTCCGGAGACTTTACCGATGTTGATATCAGAAACGTTGCCGTACCTGCTCTTAATGTCCTTGGCAGGGTTTCTATTGACCCGGAACACCATGACGCTCTGGCCCGACTGGTAAGCTGGAGTGCAGTTACTATTGCAGACAGTTCAATGAGAGTTGATCTGCTGGAAGCAATGCAACGGGTAGAAGAGGTGTACGCTTCAATCAATGAGTTAACAGACCCTGAATATCTGGCTGCAAAGAGTGCCATGGTACCCATGGTGGAGCAAATCTTTGGACTGGTGCCGGGAGATGTGAGGGCACGAATTGCAACGGTGGAGTTAAAATCATCTCTTACCGGATCTTTTGATGATAATTTAAAACCGGTGGTGGAAGAGGCTATGGGTTTCTACCTTATACACAACAGGTCTGTTCTGACCGATACCATCTTCCTGGGCTTTCCCTTTCACTACTTCTACACAGCTGTATTGCTGCTGATACTTTTTGTGGGCCTCTGCTGGCTCTACTGCGTCCGCACTGATATGTTCCATGCGAAATATGAGATTGATGACTAAGGCGATTCATCATCCGCTCACTATGGATTACAGCTGCTGTTTTTATTACCACCACCGATAAAAAAAATATTCTGATGAAGAAAATATTAACTCTGATAATAGTCCTTTTGATGCCTGCCATCATGAGGGGTGCTACGGCCGCAACTCAACTTGAGGGAGGATTCAAGGTTGGACCGGCCATAATACTTATTACAATACTTGTCCTTTTTGTCCTGGTTGGAATAATTTTCCGGGCAAAGGATACAACAGATTTCTATGCTGCCGGCAGAGGCATTTCACGTGTGGGATCAGGGATGGCGATAGCCTCAAACTGGATGAGCGCTGCATCGTTCCTGGGAATGGCTGCCCTGATGTATGGAACAGGCTACCATGGTCTGGCCTATGTTGTGGGATGGACCGGCGGTTATGTGCTGCTGCTTATTATGATGGCAGGCCAGATTCGCAAATACGGGAAATATACTGCCGCAGACTTTATCGGTGATCGCTATTATTCACAGGGACTGAGGGCGGTAGGTGCTGTTATTGCAATTCTGATATCCATTGCATACTGCGTTGGACAGTTTGGAGGTATAGGACTGATGTTTAAGTGGGTAATGGGGATTAACTATCCCCTTGCGGTGATCATAGGTGGGGCTGTGGTTCTCACATATACCCTTATCTCCGGGATGCTGGGGGTTACAAAGAATATGCAGATCCAGTATGTGATAATAATTATATCATTCATCATACCTCTCTTTCTGCTTACTGCAAAATTTGACTACTTCTGGCTGCTGCCTCAGATTGGTTACGGCTCGGTGGTAACAGATATAATTACCGGATTGCCGGTTAATGAAACAAAGGCACTTGTTAACTCGCTGGGGCATGATTTTGCCATTGTTCCTACTCCTGAATTTGCAATGCCATGGGATCCGCCAACCGGTATGACATTCTTTCAGTGGATAGCTATCGCTTTTTCACTGATGATAGGGACGGCCGGATTACCTCACGTAATTCAAAGGTTTTATGTGGTTCCTAAATCAAAGGATGCACGCTGGTCAGTGGTTTGGGGCCTGTTTTTTATCTGTATACTCTACTGGAGTGCACCTGCTTATGCTGCATTTGGAAAGATTTTGTCAGCCAGTCCTGAAGTGGGAACCCTTGCAAAGGATGCTATAGTTGTTTATACAGCACAGCTGGGTGATATCCACCCCCTGATAGTTGGTCTGCTGGCAGCAGGAGGGGTATCAGCTGCCTTCTCAACGGTATCAGGACTGCTGGTGGCAGGGTCATCTGCTTTTGCACATGATCTCTATGTTAAGGTAATTAATCCTTCAGCAAGCCCGAAAAGCCAGCTTCTCTATGCCAGGCTGGCAACCATCCTGATGGCTGTGATAGTGACTCTTCTGGCACTTAAAAACTTTGCACTGATAGCCCAGCTGGTGGCTGTAGCGTTTTCGCTTGCCGGCTGTACCATTTTCCCTCTGTTCCTTCTTGGGAACACCACTGGAAATACGCAGATTCCTGATTGAAAAAGTTCATTCTTAATGGTTGAATCTGAGAAAGGAGCTGTCCGGAGAATTGTAATGATAATGATAGCTGTTGTGGCAGCCGGGATTATTATAGCCTGGCTCTACTATAGCAGCGTAAACAATTCCATCGATCCCCGTATTATTGAAGCGCGGGAGATGTATGGGCGGTACGACGGTTATGCCGGGAGCGGGGATTACAGGCTATTATTTGCGCTGTTTGACTCAATAGAGGATGTCTACCTTGCAACGGAACATTATGCCGGAGCCTTTGAAACAGGAGTGGTCCTTAATAACAGGTCGGCAGCACTTATTACCCTGGTGCTTGGCGAGGGTAAGATTCCTCCTGAGATGAATCCCTGCAGCAGCCTGAGCAATGATTCAATAATGGATCTTGCTCGCTTATATGCACATCAGGCTGAAAGCCTCTATCTGAAATGGCAGGGGAGATTCAGCGGGCTGACAGCTGAGGAGATAAGAGGAGTGGTCAGGGAACAGTTTTTAACAGATCTTTACGCTGACAGCGAGAAACAGGCAGAGAGATACCTCGCTTCAAGGGTGAAGGAGATAGAACGATCGGTGGCCGAAACAGACAGGAGGTTATCTGTATGTTACACCAATCAGGGCATTATCCAGCGGCACTTTGAAGATTATGAAGGAGCGGCGCAGCTTTACCGGAAAGCCCTGGATCTGTGGGACAGAAACCTCAGTGCCGAGAATAATCTGAATCTCCTGCTTGGCAGGCCGCTGGTAAAGAGGAATATAATTCAGAAATTATTTCCGCCTCCGAGGGATGAGAAGAGAACCGATTAGTAACTTTGTTATACAACCAAAATAGAGGGATATGTTCAGAAATCTGTTAATCTTTTTGCTGATAATATTAACCGGAGCTCTTTACGGCCAGGATGAAAAAAAGTATGGGATCACCTGGTCAGGGTTTGTAAAGACCGATTTTTTTTATGATTCCAGGCAGACGGTTGCTGCCAGAGAGGGACATTTCCTGCTCTGGCCGTCACCTGAAAAGCTTGATTCCTATGGTGACGATGTTAATGCCAGAGAGGCATTCAATATTTTGTCGGTACAGTCGCGCCTCACAGCTTCCCTGACAGGTCCTGATGCCTTTGGTGCAGTAACATCAGGAGTGATAGAAGCTGATTTTTTTGCACAGGCAAACGATAATATTAACCTTCTCAGGCTAAGACATGCATATGTTAAGCTCGCCTGGCCTGATATTGAGTTGCTTGCAGGCCAGTACTGGAACCCGCTTTTTGTTACCGACTGTTTCCCCGCAACCGTATCTTTCAATACAGGTACACCACTGCACTCCTTCGCCAGAAATCCTCAGGTAAGGGTTACATACAAAAATGGTAATTTTTACATTGTGGGAGCAGCACTCGGACAGCGTGATTTTGCTACGGCCGGACCTGCCGGAACAACAGGTACCTATCTCAGGAATGCAGCGATGCCGGATATGCATCTGCAGCTTCATTTCAAGGGTAGCGGCAGTGGCACTGTAACAGGATATGCTGCCGGTATTGCAGTTGCTTATAAGGAGATAGTGCCCCGACTGGAGAACAGCGGGGGATTTCCGGCATACAGTTTTGCGGTGGATGAAAGGGTGAAGGGAGTGACCCTGCTGGCATTCTCGAAAATAACAACCGATCCCCTTATAGTGAAAATGGAGGCACGGTATGGAGAGAATATCTCAGACCTGCTCTCTGTTAGTGGCTTTGCAGTAAGGGACGTTACCAATCCTATCACAGGTGAGAGTGAGTATACACCTCTTAAAAACCTTTCTGTCTGGGGTGAGATTCATACCAGAGGGCAAGTGGAAATAGGAATTTTTGGGGGGTACCTTATTAATATGGGTACAAGGGATCCTATGTCAGATCCCGGAAATGATGTATATGGCCTGGCAACTGATATCAGGTCGCTTCTAAGACTTTCACCCAGGATAGTGTTTAATTCGGGAACAACAAGGGTAGCCTTTGAAGTGGAGTATACCAGCGCGCAATATGGAGATGATTACGATTTAAATTACATTCCGTCTGTAACGACAGGGGTCTCAAACCTCAGGGCACTGGCGGCCCTCTACTATTTCTTCTGAGACGCTCCGGCCGGCGGCGGGTAAAAACACTGTGTTATGAATACCCGTGATATGCGCAGGTTCTTCCTGGGGATAATCCTGCCCTCAATACTGGCAATAGTCCTGTTTATTACTTCATTCTATATCTTCTACCTTCCATCACTGGAAAGGAATATCATGGATGGGAAAAAGAAGATGATCAGCGAGCTCACAAATTCCGTTGGCAGCATAATCAGTGACTATGCCAGTCAGGCCGCTGAAGGGATTATGAGTGACGAAGAGGCAAGGGAGGAGGCAGCTGAAAAAGTAGGCAGGATAAGATACGGAGATGATGATCTTGACTATTTCTGGATCATTGATATGACACCGGTGATGATAATGCATCCTTACCGCCCTGATCTGGTGGGGCAGGACCTATCTGATTACAGGGATCCCCAGGGTAAAACCCTCTTTGTGGAGTCTGTGGAAACAGTGCGTAAAGAAGGAGAAGGTTTTATTGACTACTACTGGCAATGGAAGGATGACAGCCTGACGATTGTTCCCAAACTGTCATATGTAAAGGGTATACCTGAGTGGAACTGGATTGTTGGCACGGGAATCTACCTGGAGGATGTGAAGGAAGAGATTACGCTTGCTGAAAGAAACCTCCTCAGAATATCCTTGCTGATAGTGGTAGTTGTTGCTCTTATGTTGCTCTATATTATCAGGCAGAGTATGAAAATGGAGTCGGGGCGCCGTGATGCAGAAAAGAGCCTTGTTTTGTCACGACAGAAGTACAAGACGCTGGTTGAGTCTTCAACTATCGGAACAATTATGGTTGCCGATGACAGGGTTATTTATGTTAACCAGAAATTTCTCGATATATCAGGTTTTACAAGGCAACGGATAGAGGAGGAGGGAATTGAAAAGCTATTTAATCTGACACCCCGGGAGATAACGGGCTCGGTTACTGAAAACGGACGGTCGTCAGCAGTAGAGGCAGTCCTGAAATCTTCCGCAGGGGATATTGATATTATATTATCGGTTTCACGTGTCGATTATAATAATGATCACAGTTATATCATTATAGTAAATGAACTGACAGGGAGAGAGGTGGCGGAAAAGGAGAGGGAGGCACTGGAGGATGATCTCAGGCTCTATCTGGTTATGATAAATCAGCCGGTCTCAAATCTGATGAAGACAGTTCCTGTATGTGATATGGATACACCAGCAGAAAGGGCTGCAGTGATGCTGAGAGACAGCGGGGAAGATATCCTGGTGATACTCTACCATGGAGGTGCCACAGGAGTAGTTACGGCCGGCGATATCAACGAAAGAGTGGTTGCCGCCGGAAAAGGCGGCGGGTATCCTGTATCCTCCATTATGACATCACCGGTGGTAAGTGTCACAGGTGATACACCGGTTTATGAGGCAATAGCCCTGTGCCAGTCGAAAGATATATCAGGACTTGCTGTAAAGGATGATAACGGCCGTTATGCCGGTATGGTTACAATGGAGCGACTGCTGATAGCCAGACACCACCTGCTCACGGATCTGTCGGGTGAGATAGCTATGGCGATCCGTGTAGAAGATCTAAAGGAGATATACCTGCGTAGTACAGCCATTGTGAAAGTGCTGGTGGAGCTCTGTGCAGCCCCGGCAATAATAACACGGTTGATATCTTCAGTCTCAGACCGGATATCATGCCGGGTAGCTGAATTTGCCGTTGAGAGGCTTGGACCTCCACCTGCAGCATACTGCCTGATTGTAATGGGGAGCCAGGGACGGCAGGAGCAGACACTCCTCACAGATCAGGATAACGGGATAATCATTGAAAATGCTGAATCGGCAGGGGATGATGTGCTGGCATACTTCAGGAGGCTTGGCAAGATGATTTCAGATGATCTTCACAAAGTTGGTTATCAATACTGCAGCGGAGATGTAATGGCATCAAACCCTGAATGGGTGTTGCCCCTGGATGAATGGACGAAGCTTTTCTCCGGCTGGATTGAGAACAGCGATCCAAACAGTGTGCTCGATACAAATATTTTCTTTGATTTCAGAGGTATATGCGGTGATATCACACTTGCAGACAGGCTCAGGGAACATGTAACTTCGAAGACACGTGACAGGGCCGTTTTTCTGTTTCACATGTCACAGGAGATCCTCAGATTTAAACCACCGGTAAATATTTTTGGACATATTGTGGGTGAAAAGGATGGGAGTGAAGGTACTCTGATAGATATAAAGAAGCTGATGCTCCAGCTAACCGGTTTTGGCAGGCTCTATTCGCTGAAAAGCGGAATTGGTGAAACAAACACCCCGAAGCGTTTCTCGCTTATAAGGGATAATGGCGTTCTTCCCGGAAACATAACTGATCCCGTTCAGGAAGCATATTCAATACTCTCGGGTTTAAGGTTGAGGATACAGGCAGAAAGCATAACCTCGGGTGAAGAACCCTCCAACAGCGTAGCGATTGGCAGTCTCACGGAGATAGAGAGCAATACCCTGCGGAAGATTATATCTCTTATCAGTGATCTTTCTGTCAGGGTTAGTCTCGATTTTAAGGGAACTGTCAGTTAAATGATCACAAGGTTAACGCAAGGTAGTGCCTGATATATAAAAGCGGTCCGGACTAAAAAACAGAATTTTATCTGGCCCTGACGAATGCGGGAGTAACTTTGCCTAACGGGATTCGTGACAGAATAACAGCCAGGCCTATACCTGTAGCCATTTGCCATATTCCCCACCAGGCTGCCATAAAGGCC
>JAIVHO010000040.1:0-44484 GCA_020201035.1 Bacteroidales bacterium | reverse complement strand
TTTTAGCAGTGAGCACGGGAAATCTGCTGGCAAAAAGCATTCCAGCGATAAGCGGGATACCAAGCAGGATAAAGACCACCCTTGCCATCTCAAGAAAGTCAATCTGGATAGGAATATTCAGCGATGCTGCCGCTGACTGGTATTTTACATACAGACCACCCCAAAGTGCAAAATTTATGGGAGTGAGAAAGGTTGCCGAAAGGGTAGCAAAGGCAGTAAGGCTTACCGACAGTGCTACATTGGCTTTTGCAAGGGAAGAGATGAAGTTTGAGATATTGCCTCCGGGGCATGCTGATATAAGTATCATCCCCATTGCAATTGAGGCAGGAGGTTTTAAAAGCATAACCAGTCCGAAAGTCAGGGCCGGAAGCAGAATAAACTGGGACCCGATGCCCAGAAGGGCTGATTTGGGATTAAGAAGTATATGTCTGAACTGTTCAATCCTGATATCAAGGGCTACACCGAACATGATACATGCAAGTGTAACATTCATATAGAGAAGCCCCCCCGCGCTGAAATTTAAACGGATGTCATCAATCTGCGATAATAGTTCGTACATACCCGGCTTTTTTTGATTTAACCCTGACCCCTAATGTGCGCAATATAGAAAAGAATTTGAATGCTGATACATACAGCTTAACAAAAACATTTTTTTTATTTTGTTCACAAACCCGATCTTTACAGAATAAAACAGATACAAACTAAAATGCAGAATCATGAAATCACTATTTATCTTATCGTTATGTGCCTTTATGACCATGCCTCTGGCCGGACAGGCTACAGGTGAAAAGGAAGCCATTATTAAGGTTATCGGGTCAGCATACGTGGAGGGGATCCAGAATGCAAAGGAGATTGAGAATATAAGCAAGGGTTTTCATCCTGGCTTTAACCTTCTCGGAATTGATCAGGCAGGCAACCTCACTATGTTGCCCATCTATACATGGGAAGCTTCAATAAAGCGGGGAGTTGAGGCCGGTCGCACACCCGCGGTTCAGACTACGGCTAAATACCCTATGATAGATATAACCGGCAGTGCGGCTATAGCTAAGGTTGAGCTCTACCGTGAAGGAAAGCAGATTTTTACCGATTACCTCTCTCTGTACAAATTTCCCGAAGGATGGAGAATTGTTAGTAAGATTTACTACAGGATTCCGGACTGAAACCAGGGCCATGAAACCAGGGCCATGAAGTAAGTGCAGCAGTACCCCTGGCACTGATTTCCGGTTATCTTTGTTACCGGTTAATCATGCCAGGGTTTTTTATTCTCTTTTTAATCCTTAAGTATATACCTGTCATAGAGGAAAAGTGAAACACTTGCCAGCAGTGCCAGGCCTGTAAACAGGATCCACACCTTCTGAGGGTTATAGCTGTTCCATAGATACTGAGTCAGCTCAGCGCTGTTCATGCCGAAAAGCTCCTGGGCCCTCTCAGTATACTGATTCTGTGTAAAAGTATCAGAGACCGGCTCAATCTCAAATCCCCTTTCGGCAACAGCCTTTCTTAACAGCCATATCTTATCTGCTAGTACTTCATACGGTTTGCCCGAAAGAACGCCGGCAAGGAAATGCCCCATCGCCACGGGAAGGAAAGAGGTACCCATATAGAGAGCCTTCTTGTCGGTAGGAGCAATTCTTCCTACATACTCAGTGAATTTTGGCGATGATGCCATCTCCCCTATGGAAAAGATCAGAACGCCCAACAGAATAATCCATGGATCACGGGTAATAAACATAAGCAGGAGGCCGCCGCCGAGAATAAAGATCCCTGTCATCATTGAGTGCAGGGGTCTGTAGCGCATGCTTACCGATGATACCCACATCTGCAGCACAATAATAAAAAAGGCATCCATACTGGTGACTGTAACCGCTGTAATGGTACCCGGCTCAAGACCGAAGAATGCCGACAGCCTGTCCATCTCAACCCAGTGGTCAAGAAATACAGGAAATGAGTAGTAAAGCTGATTAAAGGCAGTCCAGAAGATACAAGTAACCTGCAATATATGCTGTAAATGACAGAAAGAGCATTTTTTTATAACCCAGTCTGTCTGCCATAGCTCCAGTTATCAGTGGTAGGAAGTAGAGCAGCATAGAACCTGTTCCTATTATCGCCCCTTTCTCAACCTGGGTAAAACCGAGCGCTCCTGTATCCTTGGAGAGCGTAAGGTAGAGTGCAAAAGCATTGTAAAAGCCATACCATGCCCATCTTTCAAATAGTTCAATGACATTGGAGACCCAGAAAACCCTTGGGAATTTTTTAAGAACCCTTCTCAGATTGCCCATAACAAACTACTTATATTTTCAAATTAAAGCCCAAATATATTATTTTTTGTATAAAGTGAGAATGTTATACCGCAGTTGTCCTTACTGCTTCCACTAAAAAACTCCTTCCGTCGAAGGAACTGTTTCTGTCCAGGGTATTTCTTCCTTCTACAAAAAAACTCCTTCCGTCCGGAGAACTGCTTCTGTCCAGGGTATTGCTTCCTTCCGCCAAAAAAGCTCCTTCCGTCGAAGGAACTGTTTCTGACCTGTCGCAGTATGAAGGTCATTCTAATGCAGGCGGGATACTTTATGACTCTTTCACGATTTATATCATGGTGGTGTCAGATATCTCATAAAAGTATGCCTCCCCCTTACCCACGTCATCCCAGGTAACAATATTTTTGTGGCGGTTAATGTAAAAATAGTTTAGAAGAGCCAGATCTCCGGCGCACATTGTTGAATGTGCAAAGAGGGCGCAGATAAGGCTCCATTGCCAGAGGGGTGTGACATATACCATTGCCAGGGCTATAATTGCAGTAATTGTTATTGCCGGGGTTAAAGCAATTACCATAAACCATCCCCTTTGTACCGGATGGTTGTGCGCAGTGACATAGAAGTATGCCTCCTTCCAGTTTGCACCTATCCTGATATCACGTGCTCCGGAGAGCCGGTAGGGTAATATGTGAAGGAATTCGTGAGGCAGTATTAATAACAGGGGCAGAATCACCAGCCCTGTCAGGGAATGAAGTACTATATTCGACAGGGGATAGGTACCGGCGATATTAACTCTGATGACAATAAGAGGTATAATCATACAAATTAGTACCAGCAGTGCAATAAAAACAGGAAGGGTACGCTTTTTGAGGTGTTCTATCACAAACGGGATCATCTCATTGTAGTGAAGTGTCAGCAGGTGACTGTTTTCAGGATTTCCTTTGATACTTTCTGGAGTGATATTCATGATGATCCTTTTGTTGTACAGTTTACTATAGTTGGCAAATTTATTAATTTTGCCATTATAACATTATGAAACATCTGCAGATCATATTATTGTTACTACTACCGTTAATCTCCCTTTCGGCACAGGATACAATTATCCATAGGAAGGATACCCTGCCTGACAGGTTTTACATATTGCATAATGTAACCCGTAACGGTGAAACGCTTCCTGAGATTGAACTTGATGAGGTTACCGTTACCCACAGTATGAGCCTGAAAGACCGGTTTCAGTGGTGGAGGTACCAGCGTACGGTTTATAATGTCAAGAAGGTGTATCCTTACTGTGTGCTGGTGAGGGAATCCCTTGCTGAAGTAAATGATACCCTTGAGACATTTAGTAATGACTCTGATCGCCGCCGGTTTCTGAGAGGCTTTGAGAAGGAGATATTTTCTGAATATGAGGATGATATGCGCAGCATGACCCTCACGCAGGGAAGGATACTGATTAAGCTTATTGACCGTGAAACAATGAATAGTTCATATGATCTGATAAGGGATTACAGGGGTTCCGTATCCGCTCTCTTCTGGCAGGGAATTGCGCGGATATTCGGCTCTAACCTGAAGGCAAAGTATGATCCGTACGGCGACGATTACCTTATTGAAAGAATAATTCTGGAGCTGGAGGCAGGAAGGATATAGGCTGCAACTCTGAAAACGGGCCTATTAAGTACCCCGACCTGTAATTTCGTACCCCTATTATCCGAACCCAACCTGATGCCAGGACGATTATTGTAATCACCAGGTACCCCGAGGACTTGGGAACAATGTGCTGCAATAAGGTCAGGTAGGCAAAGCAACAGAAGGGCCGGCGTGGGGAACAAAACAAAAGACAGGGGGAAGTGAGAGCAGCGAACTGGCTGGATTATGTTTTGTGTGGGTTTATCAGGCTATTTGTTCTTTACAGGATCCTGACGTGTATCAAAAACCCTGTTAATATATACTGTCGGTTTGCTTGAACTTAAGCGATACGTGACTTTGATATTTCTTACTATCAGTTTCTTATAGTCTCTCTTAAGGTGTTTAAACTGTTCATCAACAGCACCCATCCCGGTAAATCGTTTGTCGGACAGAACATCTACCTTTTTTAATATTGACTGAACCATGGTAAAGGCTTTTTCTTCTCCCCGCTGCTCAGTATAAAAAAGATAGATCTTGCGTAAGTCACTGACTGCCCTTGATGTCCACTTTATTTCGTACATCTCCAGTCTAAGACTTCTTTCTTTAATGACTCATGGGATATTAAATCGCCGTTTTTGATATCTTCCTCAGATTCATTGATCAATGACTCATGAAGAAAGGACAACATCTTATCATAGATATCATCTATTACAGGTTCTTTTACCCGGTGCAAATGGCTGTGTATAAAATCTCTTTTCTCAATTGTGTTCATAAGTCCCATTGTTTACTCTATTACAAAGTTACGTATTAATATTCTTATTTGGCTATCCCAGGGGATGGAACTCTTCCAGCTTGCTCTGCAGGTTGTCCAGGTTGTTTAACTGGTAGCGTTCTGTGGAGCTGACATATTTATGCCGGGCCATATACTGGACCTGCCTATCTGCGGATCGTACATCCTTGCCCCATAATCCAGCAAGTAAGTTTTGCTAAAAAATCAAAGAACATGGATAAAAATAATAAAATTCTCAGTTAAAAAGTATTAAAATTCAGGATTCTGGGTCAATCTCCGATTTTTTGCTTTAGTCTCCTTCAACTGGTATCTTTGTTTAAGATCAAATCCAGGGAATAATGAATTTGCAGGTAAAGAAACAGATGATTATAGAGAGGCTCAGGCAAATCGACGATAAAAACCTTATTGACGCAATCCGGAATTTACTCGACTTTGCTACCAAAAAGGAGAAGGAAAAATATTCAGTTACCGAATCTCACCAAAAACTTGTAATGAGCCGGTTTGAAAAGTCAAGAAAAGATCCTTCCTTACTAACAGATTGGGACGAAGCCAAAGAGACTCTGAAACCTTAATTCAGCAAGGTCGAAGTCTGATGAACATTTCTTGATTTCAGATTTACTTGAGGAGTGTCCAAGCCAAACGGATCAATAAATCTAATAGGATTATTATAAGGAGATCATCTCAATAAGTGCCTTTACCACATTATCTGCACCGGTGGCAATGTCATCAATTGTTCCGTCAATCATGTAGCAGGGATTGGTTACAACCCTGTTCTTCCTGTCAATTATAACCTCTCCGTGTGACGCACCGGTATGAATACCTCCCATCTGTTCAATTGTTTCAGCAGTTGCCTTATCGCTTCCGATAGTTACATTCACTGCCCCCAGTATCCTCGTAATAAGCACAGGGGCTATACAAAGAGCACCTATTGGTTTCCCGGCATCGTGACTCTCTCTTATAACCTTTTCCACAACACTGTCCACATCGCAATCGGTTCCTTCAAAAGCATATGTACAGAGATTCTTCGCTACACCGAAGCCCCCCGGGAAGATTATCGCATCAAAATCTCCGGCATTGTAACTGCTCAGAGGTGATATCTTGCCCCGGGCAATCCGGGCCGATTCAACCAGCACATTGCGACTCTCCTTCATCGTTTCCCCCGTAAGGTGATTGATTACATGATGCTGCTTTACATCGGGAGCAAAAATATCATAGACTCCGCCGTTTCGGACAACTGCAAGCATTGTCATAGTTGCTTCATGAATTTCTGATCCGTCAAAAACACCACATCCCGATAATATTATAGCAAATTTCATACGTTTAAAATTTTGTAATTATTTGACAATAAATTAATTAAATGGTATTATACCCCAGGGCAAGCCCTGGACCTTTCTTTTCGGGGCAAGCCCCGGGGAATTAAACACACCCTCTCGTCCGCCGCAGCGGAACGCGAAGGTGGATTAAAAATTTGAGAACGAATGTAACCGCTTCGCTCTCGCATAATATTTTAACTACACAACTGCAATTGTAACCCTTTTACTCCTCCAACTGCCCTATAATCATTACTGCCGGTTACCAGGCGGTCATTATTTCAGGTGACCAAATAAACATTTCCTTCAACTGCCCTTAATCATTACTGCCGGTTACCAGGCGACCATTTCTTCCAACCACCAAACGATCATTGCTTCCAACTTCCAGGCGACCATTTCTTCCGACCACCAAACGATCATTGCCTCAGGCTGCCAGGCGACCATTTATTCCAACCACCAAACGATCATTGCCTCCAACTTCCATTCGACCATTTATTCAGGCCACCAAACGGTCATTGCCTCAGGCTGCCAATCGACCTTTTCTCCATTTAAGAGGACCTTGCAAAAAAATACTCTTTCCGTTATCTTTCAGAAAGGGAACTGTAAATATAGTAACTCATCATCACTGTTTCAAATTTTAGTAGCAGTGCATGCTTCAGAAGCAAGAGGATGATCACACTATTTTTCTGATTTTTCAACCTCATTAATTACAGTGCCTGTTTCAGTAATGTGCCTGCTTCAGAAGCAAGAATCAGAAGTCCACACTATTTTTCAGTATTTTCTGCCTTAACAGGAATATCTGTAATAACTTTGGTGAAATTTTTAAAGGTGGCGGATGAGCAGCGGAGCAGGAGGAGTGAGAAATTTGTAAAACAGTGAAATTACTCTTTAAACGATTTTATTATGTCACTTACCGGTAAGCCAGATTTCTGCGGGAGCAAAGCAATTAAGATACTGAATCAGCTTTATAATATCGATGGAAGTGTAACTCCTCTGCCGGGTGAACGCGATCAGAATTTTTATGTTTCAGTACCGGGAAAGTCGGACCTGGTGCTGAAGATATTAAGCCGGAATGAGAATCACCCCTTTGCATCTGCAATGGCTGAACTTATCGTTTTTCTTGCCGGCGGTGGCAATCCGGTACCTGAGATTATTCCTTCCCTTAATGGTGAATTGGTACCTCTCTTCAGTGATGAAAATGACAGCGATAAGTATATGGTTATGCTGGAGTCACGGATCGATGGTGTTCCCTGGGCCCGTTTAAAACACCATCCTGGTGAGTTAACTGAATCTGTGGGGGTAGCGCTTGCACGAACCGACAGGCTTCTTGCAGGGTACAGCGAGCCACTTTTTGAAAGAGATTTGATATGGGATATCCGTAATGCACCCGAAATAATCTCTTCCCGTCTTCCTCTTCTGAAAGAGGTCAGTCAGATCTCCTTCTGCCATGAGACACTTGACCTCTGGGATGAAATGGTAAAGCCTTTTGACTCAGAGATTCGCAAAAGCATTATATACAATGATGCCAATGACTACAATATTATAGTAAAACCGGGCGGAGAGGGGGAACTTCCCACTCTTTCAGGATTTGTGGATTTTGGAGATGCTCTCTACAGCTATACAATTGCCGACCTGGCTATTGCAATTGCCTATCTGATACTTGACCGGGATGACCCTCTCGCGGTAGCCATTGAGGTGGTAAAGGGCTATAACTCTGTTTTTCCATTGCAACCGCTGGAGGCTGATATTCTTCTGGTGCTTGTCAGGGCAAGACTCTCAATGAGTATATCTATTGCGGCTGCACAGAGGCAGGAGCGCCCTGATGATGAATACCTTACTGTCAGTCAGCTTCCGATTGAACGCACCCTCTATGCCATTGAGGCTGTGAATACCGATCTGGCAGCGGTTATGTTCAGGGAGGCCTGCGGATTGCCTTTGAATGATAAGTTCAGCAGATCCGAAAAATATCTTGTTGAAAATGGACATAAGGCATTCCCTGTTACAGGTATCCCTCCTGATGATTCCTCCTTTATGGTTCTTGACCTGAGTGTTGAGGGTAATCTTATTTCAGGTGATCCGGAAATGAACAGTGAAGATGAACTCTCTTCCCGTATCCGGAGGGAGATGGATGCCAGGGGTGCCCGGGTGGCGGTGGGACGATGGTGCGAACCCAGAATACTCTATACCTCACCGCTATTCAGCGACAGTGCCTTCAGGGAGCGGCCCGACAGATCCGTGCACCTGGGGATGGATCTGTTTGCAGATGCGGGTCATCCGCTCTACGCCCCTTTTGAAGCTGAAGTGTATATTGCTCAGTATAATCCTGACACTCTCGATTATGGTAATATGATTATACTGAAACACACTGTTCCGGAAGGAGGCCTTTTTTATACACTCTACGGCCACCTGGCGGCATCCTCGATAGCCGGAAGGAGGAAGGGAGACAGAGTGAGCAGGGGAGAGGAGTTTGCCTGGATAGGAGAACCTCATGAAAACGGTGGCTGGTCGCCGCACCTCCATTTTCAGTTAATAGGTGATATGCGCAGGGTTGAGGCCTCTTTTCCCGGTGTTTGCCGTCCGACCGAAATAGCCGGATGGAGAATCCTCTCACCTGATCCAAATATGGTGCTTAATATTCCCCCGTCTCTTTTTCCGCACAGTCTGCCGCCGATAGAGAAGGTATTAAACGGGCGCCGCAAACTGGCCGGCAGTAATCTATCCCTGGCATACCGCAAACCAGTGGTGATGTCAAGGGGATGGATGCAGTATATGTTTGATTCAAATGGTCAGAAATATCTTGATGCCTATAATAATGTTCCCCATACTGGACATTGCCATCCGGAGGTCACTGAGGCTCTCTGGCGGCAGAGTGCGCTTCTTGCAACCAACACACGCTACCTCTCGGATGCCTTTAACAGCTACGCAGAGTTACTGATATCCACTCTCCCTGATTCACTCAGCAGAGTCTTTCTGGTGAATTCAGGAAGCGAAGCAAATGAGCTGGCAGTGAGGCTGGCAAGGACATATACAGGTCAAAAGGATGTTGTAGTGCTCGAAGGCTCCTACCATGGCAATACTACAACCATGATAGATATAAGTCCCTGGAAGCATAATGGCAGAGGAGGTAATGGTGCGCCTTTATGGGTGCATGAGTTGCCTCTGCCCGACACCTTCAGGGGGAGGATGAGCGGTGATGACCCTGAAACAGGCAGAGTCCTTGGCGCTAAGGTGGGTGAACTTATGTCGGAACTAACTGAACAGGGCCGGGAGGTGGCCGCATTTATCGCAGAGAGCGCTCCCAGTGTGGGCGGTCAGATAATGCTGCCCGCCGGATACCTGAAGGAGGTCTACCGGCATATCCGTGGAGCGGGGGGTGTTGTTATTGCCGATGAGGTACAGACAGGATACGGCAGAACAGGTAACTCTTTTTATGCATTTGAACAGCAGGGAGTAATACCCGATATAGTTGTGCTTGGAAAACCTGTGGGAAACGGGTATCCCATAGGTGTGGTTGTGACAACAGAAAAGATTGCTGAAGCATTTGATAACGGCATGGAGTTTTTCTCTACCTTCGGAGGAAATACGGTAGCATCTGTTACCGGCAGAAAAGTACTGGAGATTACGCTCCGGGATAATCTCATGCAGCATGCTCTTGAAACAGGTAATTCCCTGCTTGGAATGCTTCATCAGCTTAAGGAGCAGTTTCCCCTGATTGGAGACGTAAGGGGCTCAGGTCTCTTTATAGGCGTTGAACTTGTCAGATCAAATGAAACACTTGAACCGGCTGCCGGAGAGTGTAACTATATAGTTAACCGTCTTCGTGAGAAACGTATACTGACAGGAAGTGACGGGTTGTATGGTAATGTGCTGAAGATAAGGCCTCCCATGCCATTTGATAGTGAGGACGCCGGGATTCTGTGCTCCAGGCTGGAGTCGGTGCTGAGGGAGATTAAGAGGTGATTCTGTGAAATAAAAAATTTAAGCGTATGAAAAGGCTTTTTATTGCAGTAAAAATAGACGAGAGCGAAAAAATAGTATCTATGGTAACCGGTTTACGCAGTAAGCTGGAAGGGGAACGTATTTCATGGGTAAATAGTGCAGATATGCATATTACACTGGCTTTCCTGGGAAATACACGTAATGATAAGGTGTCACTTATTGAGCAGATCATAAATGAGGCAACAGCCCAGGTAAAACCTTTTGAGGTTGAGCTTACCGGCGTTTCGCTCTTCAGCAAAAGAGGTGATCCACGGGTTATTTATTTTAAGACAGCAGGCTGCCCTGAACTGGAAAATCTGAGAAGCCGTCTGGTAAAATTGCTCAACAGCGCAGATCTTTTTTCAGATTCCAAAGCCTTTAAGCCTCATTCATCAGTTGGCAGGATAAAGAAGGTAACTGACAGGGAGCTGATACGGAAAAGTGTAGCCGCATATTCGGATACCTTTATTCAGAAACAGCAGGTTAACACCATTTTTCTGTATGAAAGCATCCTGACCCAGTCGGGCCCGGTTTACAAAGTGATAAAGGAGGTTGTGCTTAACCGGTAGAAGAGATCAAAGAGGAGATCATATGCCACGGCCCCTCAGGACAGTTATGACCGTATAGATTATTATCTTGAAATCCACATACAGAGAGAGGTTCTTAAGGTAAAGAAGATCATAGGACATCCTCTCTTTCATCTCACCTACAGTAGATGCATAACCATACAGAACCTGCCCCCAGGAGGTAATGCCTGGCCGCACCTTCAGTAGCTGCAGGTATTCCGGTCTGTCTTTTGTTATAAGGTCAATAAAGTATTTTCTCTCCGGCCGGGGACCAACCAGCGACATCTCTCCCCTTAACACATTAATGAAATTCGGGATTTCATCAAACCGATGCCTTCTCATAAACCTTCCGGTAGCAGTAATCCTGGGATCATCAGCCGATGAGAGCAGAGGGCCGTTCTTTTCGGCATCGTTGATCATTGACCTGAGCTTAAAGATCATAAATGGCTTTCCTCTTCTGCCAATACGCTCCTGACTGTAGATAACCGGTCCGCTGCTCCCTGCCCTGATGGCCGCCGCCAGTATTAAGGTTAACGGCAGTGTGACTGCCAGGGCTGTCACGGAGAGTAGTATATCAAGTAATCTCTTGATATTCTGCTGCCAGAATGGCATTGGGTTATAGCTCAGCAGAAGGAGAGGAGTACCGAAAATTGAACTCAGCCTGACCTTTCCCAATAGTACATCATACATTCCCGGGATCGATTTTATTACGGCATCATAGCGCCACAGCCTATTAAGTATGGAGCCGGTTGAGTAGCTTTCTGAGTCTTCCGTTGCAATAATAATTTCATCCGGATTGATTTTTTTCATAATAGTATCAAGATCCGACAGGTTCCCCAGATACGGAAGGTAAATACTGAGAGGGGAGGACCCGGTATCAGTAGTCCCACTCTCTTTCCTTTGACCGCTAATGTCATGGTTCCGGGTTTTATTACCGTTACCAATACCTTCGTCGTTCCCTGTTCCGACTCCGTTGCAGCTGTCAATGACACTATTATCCCCCACCTCAATAAATCCTGTAATAATATTTCCCGTAAGGCGTTTCTGACCGGTGATTCTCCTGTAAACCTCAACTGCTTTCCCGTTTGATCCAATTATTATGGTGTTAAATCCCCGTTTCCCTGTTCGTATAAGAATCTGTGTGCGGGTTGTGATTAAAAACCTCGGAAACCAGGTCAGGATAAACTGGAGGAGGAAGAGAACCATAAAAGATCGGTAGTAGTTTGAGTACCTGGCAATAGTATCGTCAAGCAGGAGAGTGAAAAAGAGAATAATACTCCCTGTCAGGGTAAGCAGGATGGAGTCACCAAGCTCTTTCAGTCTTGATCTCCTTGATGGAGAGTTATAAAGCCCGTAGATAAAGAAGAGAAGAAACCAGAACAGCGGTACAATAACCATTCCCGCATAAAGATTTTTATCCGCAGATATTTCAAGGTAACTTCCAAATATCTCTTTTTCAATAAAAACCTTTCTGTAAAAGTAAAACAGCAGCCATGCTGTGGCAGAAAAGATAATATCCGCTGAAATATAGGCAATTCTTAACCTGTTCTCTTTCATTATCTGACAACCAGATGGTTTGGTTCCTTTCAGCAGCAAATATCATCAATTATGCTAAAAGGAAAGCAGCTTGAGGGTACTTTTTGACAGTTAAACTGTTTTAAAAGCACACGTTGAATTAGATCAGTTACAGCTCTTTTGTTATTTTTGTCGGAGGGAAACCTGCTGAACCATTAACAGGAGAGGACCGTAACCAATTCAGGTGAGGGTAAAAGTAAGAAAGAGGATGATATCACCATTCGATTCATTTGAGGCAAAGGGGAAAAGACAGATACTTATAAAGACCCTCAGGGAGAAAGGGATTGACAGAGATGAGGTACTTGAGGCGATGAACCGTGTGCCCAGACACTCTTTCATGGATAACGCCTTTCTGCATCACGCTTATCAGGATAAAGCTTTTCCGATAGGTGCGGGGCAGACCATCTCCCAGCCATATACAGTTGCTTTTCAGACGATGCTGCTGGAGGTAACCCGACGCAGTAAGGTTCTGGAAATAGGAACAGGATCAGGCTATCAGGCAGCCATACTGGCTGAAATGGGAGCCAGAGTCTATACCATTGAGCGTCAGCGTGAACTTTTTTTAAAAGCCCAGTCTCTGCTTGGCAGTATGGGGTATAATATTCATTTCTTTTTTGGTGACGGTTATGAGGGGAAGCCTCATTACGGGCCTTATGATGCTATACTGGTAACTGCTGCCGCTCCCGAGATTCCTTCTGCACTGCTTGAACAGCTGAAGACAGGGGGCCGGCTGGTGGTGCCGGTTGGAAAACATGATTCACAGGAAATGCTGAGGGTAGTGAGAAAATCAGAAGATAATTATGAAACCACACGGCACGGTTATTTCGCTTTTGTGCCAATGCTGAAGGGGACTGTTAACGGAAAATAATGGGGGCCATATGAAAATTGATAAACTTGTTTTTTCACCAATAGAGGTAAATACCTATATAATCTCTGAAGGTTCAGGAGATTGTGCTATAATAGATTGCGGTTGCTATTCATCTGAAGAGAGGGAGAAGCTGGTCTCCTTCCTCGAAAAAAATGATCTTAATCCTGTGATGCTGCTCAACACTCACCTTCATCTGGACCATCTGTTCGGAAATGGTTTTCTGAAGCAGCGTTATGGGCTTTTGACACATGCTTCACCACATGATGAATATAACCGGGCTTCGGCAGTCAGACATGCAATAATGTTTGGTCTGGAGATGGAAGAGCCGCCTGTTATAGGAACAGAACTATCTGACCGACAAAGATTGACACTGGGCGCTCTATCCTTCGAAACTGTTTTTGTTCCCGGACATACAACAGGAAGTATGGCATTTTATTTTCCACAGGAGGATTGTATATTTACAGGAGATGCCCTCTTTGCCGGAAGTATCGGTCGTACTGATCTGCCCGGTGGAGACTTCAATACCCTGATGGAGAGTATCAGGGAACGGTTGCTTACCTTGCCTGATGATATAGTGGTATATCCGGGACATGGCCCAGCTACAACTATAGGAGAGGAGAGGAGAACCAACAGTTTTTTGATTTAACGGTTATCGCTTTGAAAATAACAGGGATTGATTAAATTTGATCTTTCCCGGAATGAAACAAACATGATATTTTTTTAACATAAATATCACAAAAGAATATGTTTAAAAAATATTATGCGAGAGCGAAGCGGTTACATTCGTCCTCAAATTTTTAATTAACTTCTTGTCAGATAATTACAAGATTTTAAACGTATGAAAATAATTAACCTGTAAAGATATGGCATTAGACAAATTTGTAAACCGACACAACGGACCGCGTGAGAGTGAACTGGCCGGAATGTTTGAGACCATTGGGGTCAAATCGATGGATCAGCTGATCAGCGAGACAGTTCCATCAGGTATTATGCTTGATAAACCGCTTGATCTTCCTGAAGCAATGAGCGAATATGAGTACCTTGATCATATACGCAGGATTGGCAGTATGAATAAATTGTACCGCTCCTTTATCGGGATGGGTTACTACGGAACGGGAGTACTGTCAGTAGTAGTACGCAATGTACTTGAGAACCCTGCATGGTACACTTCCTATACTCCTTACCAGGCTGAAATATCACAGGGTAGGCTTGAGGCCCTGCTCAATTTCCAGACAATGGTGAGTGAGCTTACTGGTATGGATATGGCCAATGCATCTCTCCTGGATGAGTCAACAGCAGGATCAGAGGCGATGATAATGATGTATAATGCCCGTTCCCGTGATGCGGTCAAGAGAGGTGTCAGCAAATTGTTCCTTGATAAGAATATATTCCCCCAGACACGTGACGTTATTCTTACCAGAGCTGAGCCTCTGGGGATAGAAGTTGTAGAGGGGGATTTCAAAGAGCTGGTTCCTGATAACACCTTTTTTGGTGCCGTGGTGCAGTACCCTGCTGCCGACGGATCTATGCAGGATTTTACCGGTTTTACTGAGAACTGCCATAAGAATGAAATGCTTGTTTCCGTGGGATCGGATCTGATGAGTCTGGTACTGCTGGTTCCTCCGGGAGAGTGGGGCGCTGATATAGTGTTTGGTGTTAATCAGCGATTTGGTCTTCCGATGGGATTTGGCGGACCACATGCTGGATTTTTTGCCACCAGGGAAGAGCTGAAAAGAAATATGCCGGGCAGGCTGATAGGTGTCTCTGTGGATGCTCAGGGAAATCTGGCACTCCGTATGGCTCTGCAGACACGCGAACAGCATATCAAGAGGGAGAGGGCTACCTCAAATATATGTACCGCTCAGGCACTGCTGGCTACCATGTCTGCCTTCTACGGACAGTATCATGGTCCGGCCGGACTAAAACGTATTGCAACCCATATTTTCCAGAGCACATGTACTCTGAAGAGCGCCCTGGAAGAGCTTGGGTACACTGTGACCAATGAGTCATTCTTTGATACACTTACAGTTAAACTTCCCTCCTCTGTAACTGTTGAAAAGCTGGCTGCAGAGGCGCTGGCCGGAAGGATTAACCTTTGCTACCCCGGTGATGGTACCGTACGCATTTCTCTTGATGAGATAACACTTGTTTCGGAGATCAACCAGCTGGTATCACTCTTTGCAGGCGTGGCAGGGAAGAAGAGCAAAGAAATTAAGGAGATATGTGACTGTATCTGCATTGATAAAAAGTTACTTAGAAAGAGCAGCTTTCTGGAGCAGGAAGCCTTCAATAACTATCACAGCGAGACAGCCATGATGCGCTATATTAAGATGCTTGAACGCAAGGATATATCTCTTGCCCAGAGCATGATACCGCTGGGTTCATGCACTATGAAGCTCAATCCGGCTACCTCAATGTTTGCTCTCAGCTGGCCTGAATTTGGTAATATTCACCCCTTTGTGCCTGCTGACCAGGCGGCAGGTTATTACCGCCTGATGGAGGAACTGGGGGAAGACCTTTGCGAGATTACCGGTTTTGCTGCAGTCTCCTTTCAGCCCAATTCAGGGGCTGCCGGAGAATATGCCGGACTTATGGTAATAAGACAGTACCATCTCTCACGCGGTGATACCCACAGGGATGTTGTTCTAATACCCTCTTCGGCTCATGGTACCAACCCTGCAAGCGGTGTTATGGCCGGCATGAAGGTGGTGGTTGTCGATTGTGATGAGAACGGTAACGTGGATGTGGATGATCTGAGTAAAAAGGCAGACCAGCACAGGGATAATCTTTCTGCCTTTATGATAACATACCCGTCAACACATGGTGTGTTTGAGGAGGCTGTTATCAGGATGACAGATATTATACACGAGAGGGGCGGACAGGTTTATATGGATGGTGCCAATATGAATGCTCAGGTTGGACTTACCAACCCTGGCAGGATCGGAGCTGATGTGTGCCACCTGAACCTGCACAAGACCTTTGCAATACCTCATGGTGGTGGTGGACCCGGAATGGGTCCGATCCTTGTGGCAAAGCACCTGGAGAAGTTTCTGCCAACCCATCCTGTGGTAAAAACAGGCGGTGCCGAAGGAACAACCGCAGTGGCAGGTGCTCCGTTCGGAAGTGCATCCATACTTACCATCTCGCATGCCTATATAAAGATGCTGGGTTCGACCGGACTAACACTTGCTACAAAATATGCCATTCTTAATGCCAACTACCTTGCTGCAGCACTCAGGGATAAGTATGATATTCTATATAAAGGAGAAAATGGCAGGGTGGCCCATGAGATGATCCTCGACTGCCGCAGGTTCAAGTCAGCAGCAGGCATAACCGAGGAGGATATAGCCAAGCGTCTGATGGATTATGGCTTCCATGCACCAACACTATCATTCCCTGTTCATGGCACACTGATGGTTGAACCAACAGAGAGCGAACCTCTGGCTGAGCTTGACAGGTTTGTGGATTCCATGCTCTCTATCTGGAATGAGATAGAGGAGATAAAGGAGGGAAAGGCTGACCGTGAAGATAACGTGCTTCATAACGCACCCCATACAGCTGCGGTGGTTGTCTCAGACAGCTGGAATCATTCATATGGCAGGGAGAAGGCTGCCTATCCGAGGAAATGGTCTGTGGAAAACAAATTCTGGCCATCAATAGGAAGGGTGGATAATGGGTACGGCGACCGTAACCTGATCTGTACATGTGATCCTATTGATTCGTACCGTGAAGAAACCGGGAGCTTTCAGCCTCTTGAGGTCTGATTGAACAGATCCTCAATAATCAGAGAATAGAGATCAGCAGCCTCCATCCCGGAGGCTGCTATCTGTTTGGGGAGTATGCTCTCGGCTGTAAGTCCGGGAATGGTATTTATCTCAAGGAACATGGGGGTTTTATCCACAATAATAAAATCGACCCGCACCAGCCCCCTGCAACCCAGCAGATCATATATATCTGAACTTAACGACTGCACTTTAGAGTAGACCTCCGGCTCAATCTCGGCCGGTGTAATCTCGTCTGCTTTTGTGGGATCATACTTGGCCTCAAAATCAAAAAATGCATTCTTGCTCCTGATCTCGGTAACAGGAAGCGCCCGTTGTACAGATTGTGTCTTTACTACACCGCAGGCCACCTCTGTACCTTTCATCAGCCATTCTATAAGCACCTCATCACTCTCCTTCAGGGCATTGTCTATAGCCCCGTTAAGTTCTTCCGGTGCACTGACTATTGAGACACCAAAACTTGATCCACTGTTGTTGGGTTTTACAAAGCATGGCAATCCTGTTACAGAAAGTAACTTTGCGCTGTCTCTTGTTTCACCCTTTCTGAAGAGTACCGACCGTGCCATGGGGATATCATACTCCCTTAGCCAGGCCTTGGTGGCCTGCTTGTTAAAGGTGAGAGCCGAGCAGAATGCGTCACATCCTGCATACGGGATTGCAAGCATATCAAAGTAGCCCTGCAGAAGACCGTTCTCGCCGGGAGTTCCGTGTATCACAATAAAGACGGCATCAAACCGTACCACCCTGTTGTGCAGTGTCAGCGTAAAGCTGTTCTTATCTATAGCAACAGCCCTTCCCTGAGGGTCTTCCCAGTACCAGTCATTGCCTTTTATCATAACAAGATATGTTGTGTAGCGGCCCGTAAGAGCTTTTGCAACCTCAGTAGCACTCTTTACCGAAATATCAAATTCAGAGGAGTTTCCGCCTCCCAGCACTGCAATTATTCTCATACCTGTAGATCAAAAACTTTTTTAACAGCAATCAAAGATAATAAAAAGCAAAAGACTAACCGGCACTATCCCGGCCTGCTATATACCTGCGCCACCTGCCTGTTACCTCTTCCATATCGGCCGGCAGCGGACTCTCGAATTCAAGATGTTCCCCGGTAACAGGGTGTTTGAAGGAGAGATATCTGGCATGAAGTGCCTGCCTGGGAATGGTATTGAAACAGTTTCGTACAAATTGCTGATATTTTGTAAAGGTGGTGCCCTTCAGGATATGGTTTCCACCGTACTCTGCATCGTTGAAGAGAGGATGTCCGATCCAGCTCATATGTACCCTTATCTGGTGGGTGCGTCCGGTCTCAAGCCTGCACTCAATAAGCGTTACATAGCCCAGTCGCTCCAATACCCTGTAGTGAGTCACTGCAGGCTTTCCCTCACTTCCGTCGGGGAAGACATGCATAACCGTACGGTTTCGCGGACTCCTTCCAATATGTCCTGTCACCGTACCTTCATCCTCCTCAGGAGATCCCCATATAAGTGCCGTATACCTTCTTCCGGCGGAGTGATCATAAAACTGTCTTGCAAGATGGGCAAGAGCATGCTCGCTCTTTGCAATTACCAGGAGTCCTGATGTGTTCTTGTCTATCCTGTGTACAAGGCCCGGCCTTACTTCTCCCTTACTGAACAGTGGCAGTTCACGAAGATGCCACATCAGGGCATTTATAAGTGTTCCATCGTAGTTTCCGTATCCAGGATGTACTACCATTCCTGCCTTTTTATTGACTACAAGGAGATGATCATCCTCCCAGACGATATCAAGGGGTATCTCTTCAGGCAGGATCTCCGTATCCCGCGGTGGCTGGGGCAGAAGTATCCTGATAATATCTCCCGGTTTAACCTTATAGTTGGATTTTACTGTGGTTCCGTTAACCTCAATGTTTCCGGCCCCTGCTGCTCCCTGTATCCTTGTACGGGAGGTGCCTTCCAGTCTGTTGAAAAGGAATTTGTCGATTCGAAGTGGTGACTGGCCCGGGTCGGCCTCAAATCTGAAATGTTCAAATAATTCCTGAAACTCCTGCTGGTCATTTATATCTTCATTCATCATCTATCCTGTTTTCAGGAATTTAGCGCGCGCTGCAGGTCTGTTGCCGGATCTTACTTCAATCATATAGATCCCTGGAAGTAATCTGCTTACATCAATCCTGTTATTCCATTTATCCCTGAAAACAACCCTTCCGCTGCTGTCAGTAATTATTATCTCATCGCCCGCTGCCGGCAGTGCGCCGCTCTCTAAATTGAGAATTTGTGAAACAGGGACAGGCCATATCTTAAGTGGTTCAGGGTAATGGTGCAGGTTATCGGTTACAGATGAGGACTGGCTGATACCCATCACAGCTCGTATCATAAGGATTCCCGAAACAGATGATGTGTTCCAGTTATCATTCAGAAAATAGAACATCCGCCCGTTGTTGGGTGTATTAAGATCAAGTCCGGCATTGAGAAAGGTCTCTGACCTTTGTCTCCATCCGGCATAAAAATAGCCATGAACAGGAACCGGGTTGCTCAGGCGGTAGGTTGCGAAACCGTTCAGACTGTTCCCTGTTTCAACCATAACCTCATCCTCACTGTATATGATGTCGCCGGGTATCCCGTTGTTGTCAGCCAGTATTACTATATCAAAGGCTCTGTTGTTTGCGCCCAGAAGGCTTTCATTGAAACTGATCATCACCGCTCCAATGGTATCCTGGTTATATGATCTGAACCTGCATACAGCCATTGCGTTTCTGCTGCCCTCTCCGATTATACCGTAACCGCTCTCTGATGTTCCGTCATCATAGGCAAAATAGTTACTGAAACGCTGCAGGTATTTTATTGTATCATTTACCCTGGGATCAAAATCATCACTCCTGAGGATGCCTGTAATCATAAAAAGGGCCGAGTCAGGATTACTGTTATTAAAGGTGTATATCTGGGGTATATCGGCAGAGATATCCTGAAACGGATCCATGTTGGTTGCACTCTGGATGGATGAATAGACAGTTGCTCCGCTGTAGAGATCATCGATCTTAAAAGACCTGGTTACATTTCTTACAATATTGTCATTATTCCTGTAGTTCAATGTAATACTGCTCCCCTGTTCTGTAAGAAACCAATCCCTGAACTGGTCCCATGGCATCGATTCATAGTTGTTGAGTGCACTCCTGAGGGGGAGTGTGAAGGCCACGTCATGCATTATGGTATCTGCTTCATTCCTGTTACGGTCAACCCTGACATAATCAATATGCCAGTGATCTGCATTTCCGGTCATGGCAGGATCATTTACCGAGCTGCTCAGACTGGCATAGTTGATAAATCTAAGTCTGAATCCTTTTGCCAGGTATCGTGGATCGTTAATATGGATTATTACAGGTTTGAAATTATGTAATTCTGACCCGGTAACACTCCATACACTGTACCACTCCAGATTTATGGGTGAGTAGAAATGCAGAGCAAGGCTGTCCGCTGCCTCTGGATTGTCTGCAATGCCCTGTGGCTGGTAAAAAAAGCTGAGATAGAAATTGTCTACGGCCGTTCCTTCAAGGTTAAGGGGCCTGGAGGTAAGCCTGTCAGCTTCAAACTGGTATTTTGATGCGTGCTCATATATTGCCCCGTTGCTGTCAAGCGCATCAAGAGTTGCTACTCCCAGCGTAGGCTGGTTAACAGGGTAACTGTTATTGATAAATGCATAACTGTCTTCCCACTTTTCACTGTCGGGAACGGGAGAGGAGGAGGAAAAATCATCGAAGAAGGGTAGCTCCAGGGTATCTGCTGCTCCTTTTGATTTAAGGAGATTAGTTACGTAATCCCTGACCATCCTGTTTACCTGAAGGCCTGTTACTACCTCCTGCGCAGAAACAACCGGGAAGAGCGCCAGCAAAAGAAATACTATAGGCAGTTGTCCCCTTTTACACATATCAGAACGGATGGTTATTATCGTTAAGGTAAGTCTCTTCCTGATGCTGGAATTGAATCATGGTAGAGTCAATTGGGAGTCGTGCCGAATCAATGGTAAGCCATATATATACCGCGGATCCAAGCTGCAGGGTAGCGTCTTCTGAAAACTCAGGATTTTGCTTATATACAAATGCTGACAGTGAATCATCCTCTGTTTCAACAGATTCATCAAAAGTGTATGTTCCAAGCAGCAGGGATGACCCAAGAATATGGGCTTTGGCATCTTCAAGGATTTTACCGGTAAGGTCCGGCACCCGAATACGCTGGTTACTCAGTCCTTTGCCAAGAACAAGGACTATCTCGGATTTTTTCTGCAGAGAGTCTCCGGCGGCTACCGGTTCGCCATGATGGAGCTGATCAAGAACGAAGTCAATGGTAAGATCGGGCCTGTAGACAGGGTTTCCTGCTTCCAGTCCTGCACTCTTGATCAGTGCATACGCCTGTCGTGCCGAGAGTCCAACCAGATCAGGAACAGCAACCATCTCAGGATTGAATGCATTTATTGTAAGCATCACCCTGCGGTTCTTTTTTACCCGGTGTCCGGCTGCCGGATTCTGTTCGTATACGCAACCCCGCGGAACATCATTGGTAAACAGGGAATCAATAACTGTTACCCTTACTTTCTTCCTGGATGCCAGGGAGTCTGCTTCCTCAATCGAGAGCCCGTAGAAATCAGGTACCGGTCTGGCCTGCCCGTGCCTGGTAAAGATACTCATCAAAAGGAGTGTAATAAGCAGAAATGCTGCAGCAATTGCCAGTGCCAGGCCAAGGTTCTTTAAGAAAACCCTGCTTACAAGGAATTTTTTAAGACTCATATATGTGTAATCTTATTATAAACAAACGGTAAGGCAAAGATAAAATTATATCTCAAATAGGAGGTTTTACCACTCCCTTACAACATTATAAAGAGTATCTCTCTCAACAGGAGTGTAACCTGCACCCCTTATCAGGGCGGAGATTTCTGAGGTATCCATTGCAGGCCTCTGATCCTCAGCACCTGCCATTGAATAGATTTTTGTTGTATCATCAATGGTGCCGTCAACATCATCCACCCCGAACGAGAGTGATAACTGTGTTGAGGAGCGACCAAGGGCGGGCCAGTATGCCTTTATGTGCGGGAAGTTGTCAAGGAAGATTCTTGAGACCGCATAGTTCTTCATGTCCTCAATAAGAGAGACCTCACCCTGCTTCTCCATAGGATTGTTTGACTTTCTGAATTTTAATGGAATAAAGGCATTGAACCCTCCCGTTTTATCCTGCAGTCTCCTGAGCCTGTCGAGGTGATCAATCCTGTGGCCGTAATTTTCTATATGACCATACAGGATAGTGGCATTGGATGGTAATCCCGTCCGGTGTGCCACCTCGTGTATCTTAAGCCATTTTTCGGATGACGACTTGTCATCACATATCTCCCTTCGGATCACCTCATCAAAAATTTCAGCTCCGCCACCCGGAATTGAATCCAGTCCGTACTTTTTCAGCTCTGCAAGACCCTCTTCAAGTGTGAGACCGCCCTTTTTAATCATATAATCAAGCTCAACTGCTGTAAATGCCTTTATGTGTATCCCGGGCCGGTGTGCCTTTATCATAGAGAGGATTTTACCGTAATAGTGCAGGTCGTGAGCCGGATGAACACCGCCAACAATATGCACTTCTGTAACAGGCTTATTGTCAAAGCTTTTTACGATATCCATTATCTGATCAGGGGTGTAGTCCCAGCTGCCGGGTGATCCTGCCGGCTTACGGTATGAGCAGAACCTGCAGTTGTGAATACATATATTTGTGGGCTCAATATGAAAATTGCGGTTAAAATATACCCTGTCGCCGTTAAACCTTCTTCGTACAACACCTGCCAGTATTCCCAGCAGAGCAATATCCTTTGACCTGAACAGTGCTTCTCCCTCCTCATTTGTAACGCGTTCCCCGGCTGAAATTTTTGCAGCCACTCCTCTCATCTCTTCAGGGATAATTTCAGGTAGTTCTTCAGGTATCATAGCGTAGTTTTTATGCAAATTTAATAATAATGGTTGTTTGCAAAATAAAAAAGGCGCTTACTATGAAGCACCTTGCAGACCGGCTCTGTCAGTATACCTTTTAAAGGCTATCTCTGTCAGAATCCTATTTCTTGTGTTTCGGTTCGTCCGAAACAGAAAGTTTCTTTCTGCCCTTGGCACGACGCGCTGCCAGTATCTTCTGACCGTTGACTGTTGACATTCTTTCCATAAAACCATGCTTGTTGGTTCTCTTTCTTCTTGAGGGCTGAAATGTACGTTTCATTTGAATATCTTTTTATGAGCTGAGCCTGATCTGTTTTCCCGTTTTGTGACGAGGTTTTGAAACTGAACCGGCCCTGCTGCAGGTGTTTACTCTTTCTACTCTTTTGAGGATGCAAAATTAGCATTTTTTTAAAAAATAACAAAAGGGCTGCGAAAATAAAATTATCCTCTCTGCTGATATCTTTATATCTTGCTGAAAGCTTTGAATATCATGACAATTTGCCCTAAGAGGGCAAAGGTACAATTTTCATGGGATTGGTAAGCCTGAATGCCATAAAGGAAAAAACCAGAAAGAAAACCGGTTACAAGGAGAGAGGGCAGTGATGTAACGCAGAACACGAAAACTATAAAGGAAAAAACCAGAAAGAAAACCGGTAAAAAGGAGAGAGGGCAGTGATGTAACGCAGAACACGAAAACTATAAAGGAAAAAGCCATAAAGAAAACCGGTTAAAAGGAGAGATGGCAGTGATGTAACTCAGAACACGGTTAATGATTGATGGTTAAGGGATAAGGGTAACTGAAAACCGGTTATACCGGGAGGTGAAGGAGCTTTTTACCGTTAAAAAACTCCTCTTCAAAAAGGGATGACAGCTCAAATATTTTAACCCTTTTATTCCATTTGCCCAGTTCGGTGGTAAGATCACCTCCCTTAAGATATAATATTCCGTTTGATAGGTTGCATCGTTTTCCGGGTTTGACAAGAGGAAGTGTCCATCCGGTAAATGCAGGGAATGATGTCACGGCTCTGCTGATAACGAAATCAAAACTTTCACTTATATCCTCAACCCTGGTCCACACAGGTGTTACATTATTCAGTCCGAGTCGGCACGCAATATCTTCCACTACCCCTATTTTTTTCCTGATAGAGTCGGCAAGGGTAAAGGATACTTCCGGGAAAAGCATTGCAAGGGGCATTCCGGGGAATCCACCTCCTGTACCTGCATCCAGAATCCTTGTTCCCGCGCTGAATGAGGCAATTCGGGCAATGGAGAGTGAGTGAATAAGGTGATGAAGCTCAAAGTTCTCCATGTCGCGCCGTGAGATAACATTTATTCTGGCGTTCCACTCACTGTACAGCTCCTCCATTTTCCCAAAAAGTTCAATATGGCCGGGTGACAGCTCAGGGAAATATTTTTGCAGGTAACCGCTCATCAGCTGTTACTGCTTTTTCGAAGAATATTAAAAAGGAGTTCCTTGGCCCTGAATATCTGAGCCTTGACAGTACCAAGAGGTATCCCAAGTTCATTTGCTATCTCTTCGTATGAATATTCCCTGAAAAAACGAAGCTCGATAAGTGTGCGGTATTGTGGTTTAAGAAGTTTGATTACCTGCTTAAGCTGATCCGATTTCTGACTCATTATCATCTCCTCCTCCGGATCAGGTGTGTCAGATTGCAGAGTAGCAGTAACACTCTCCTGATTTTCATTATGATGATCGATGGATGAGATTGTTGATTTTTTCTTTCTTATAAAGTCAATACAGTTGTTGGTGGCAATTCTGAAGAGCCAGGTGCTGAATGCAAATGTGGGTGTGTAGTTGTTTATGTTCCTGAAAGCTTTGCCAAATGCTTCAATGGTAAGATCCTCTGCATCTGAACTGTTGCCTACCATCTTGATAAGCATATAGTATACAGAGTCCCTGTAACGATCCATCAGTTCGGCAAAAGCCTTCTGATCGCCCTTTCTGGCCTCCTCAACCAGGCGAAGGTCATATTGTGCCTTTGGAGATAATTCAGGGTTCATTTCCATTCCCAGCTTTGGTGCCTGTTCATACGGCTTCCTGTAAGAAAAATAGCACTTATGATTGGTGATACTATATCGAACAGTAGCGAATGTAGCAATAAATCGGTTTCATTCAAAACCTTTTGTGCCCGCCGGAGAATAATTATACGGGTAAGCCATACTATTCCAAACAGTGGTATCGTGATTGGTAACAGCCACCCTCCTGCGATAATAAAGGGGAACAATATCCATAGCAGAATTCTTGTGGCAGGATCAGAGGCAAGCACTATTTTCAGGCCTGGTCTGTAAAGCTTTGTTGTGGCAATATGGCGTGTTTTCTGCTTCCAGAAGGAGGACCGGTTCCTCACTGCAGCAGAGCGGGTAAATGAGTCTGGTGAACTCTGGATGCGGCAATTTTTACTGTTTGCCAGCCTGTTGACAAAGAGATCATCATCACCCGCCTGGAGGTAAAGATTTGGTCCGAAGCCCCTGTTCCTGAAAAATAGGGATCTCCTGTAGGCAAGATTTCTGCCCACGCCCATATAGGGTCTGCCGGCCATGGCCATTGTAATATATCTGAGGGCGGTTACCATTGCGTCATATCTGATATACCTGTTCAGAATTCCTTTACCGCCCAGGAAACCGCCATACCCGAGGACGAAACTGGTTTCGTCGCTGAAATTCTCAGCCATCAGGCTTATCCATTCGGGAGAAACAGGCCTGCAGTCGGCATCCGTAAGCAAAAGGATATCATTCCGGGCAGCCTTGATTCCAATAAAGAGTGCCAGCTTTTTGCTGTGTACAAGGCTGGCCTCCTTGTGAATGGTTGAGATACGCAGATTAGAGTATTTTCCTGCCAGTTCAGTAAGGACCTCCTCGGTTTCATCCTCAGAGCAGTCATTAACCACAATGACTTCAAAATCGGGATAATTCTGGTCAAGGATAAAAGGAAGGTTTTCTTTCAGATTGTCAGCCTCATTCCTTGCACAAATAATTACTGATACCGGATCTCTCTTTTTATCAGCACTGCTTTTATCAGCACTGCTTTTATCAGCACTGCTTTTATCAGCACTGCTGTAATACCGTTTATTCGTCAGGCGCCGGTAAAACCAAAGGTTAAAAAAAAGCTGTGCCAGGGCTGCAACTCCGAAGAGAAGCAACAGGATGATTATTTCTGTTGATAATTCCTGATCAAACATAAATCTGTAGCACTTTCAGCAGGCAATATTAATAAGTTTCCGGCTTGCAGACAACAATTCAGATGAAATGTGGAAATAATAAAATTGTATCTTCACCGGTAATTAATTTTTTCTCCGACCGGCAAAAATTTACCTTTGTCCAACAATTTTGGAAGAATAAATGTTTACGATTGAAGCAGAAGATAAGCTTTCGGGGGCTCGCGCCGGAATACTGACAACCGGCCATGGTGAACTCAGAACACCTCTTTTTATGCCGGTTGGGACTGCAGGGACCGTAAAGGGTGTTCTGCAGGGTGATCTGAAAGAGAAGGTTGACGCCCCGGTAATCCTGGGGAATACATATCATCTCTACCTGAGGCCCGGTACGGATATTATCAGGGAGGCGGGCGGACTCCACCGGTTTATTAACTGGGACAGGGCAATACTTACTGACAGCGGAGGCTATCAGGTCTTTTCCTTATCCTCCAACCGCAAGCTGAAGGAGGAAGGTGCCTATTTTAAATCACATATTGATGGTTCATCCCACCTGTTCACCCCTGAGAATGTAGTGGAAATTCAGCGTATAATAGGGGCCGATATTATTATGGCCTTTGATGAGTGTACGCCCTGGCCATGCGACTATAATTATGCCCGGAGATCTATGGAGCTGACTCACAGGTGGCTTGACAGGGGGTTGAAACGTTATGGCGATACCGAACAGATGTACGGACATGATCAGTACCTTTTCCCTATAGTTCAGGGCAGTACCTTCAGGGAACTCAGGAAGATTTCAGCTGAAAAGGTGGCGGAAGCCGGAATGGAGGGGAATGCAATAGGGGGATTGTCAGTGGGAGAACCTGCAGAGGAGATGTATGCAATGATCGAAGTTGTTAACGGGATACTTCCCGTTTCAAAACCCCGTTATCTGATGGGTGTTGGGACACCTGTCAATATACTGGAGAGCATTGACAGGGGAATTGATCTTTTTGACTGTGTGATGCCTACCCGTAATGGTCGTAATGGAATGCTGTTTACTTCTGAAGGTATTATCAATATTAAGAACAAGAAATGGGAAAAAGATTTTTCGACTCTTGATCCCGGTGGTGTGTCAGCGGTTAGCAGCTACTATACCAAAGCATATCTCAGACATTTGTTTGCCGCAGGTGAATTGACCGGACTGCAGATCGCTTCAATACATAACCTCTCATTTTACCTGTGGCTGGTCAGGAGGGCACGGGAGCATATCCTGCTGGGTGATTTCAGGGAATGGAAGGAAAAAATGGTGAAGAAACTGGGAACCAGGTTGTAAACTTATAACTATCCCGGCATGAAGTTTGAACCTGATGAGTTTCGGCAAATAGAACAGGACCGTCCGGAACAGAGAAATGTTGGATATTGTAAGATGTTGACAATTAGAATATAGAAGATTATTATGCGTGTCAATAGAAAAACGGACAGCCATCAGGAATGCCCGGGCAGGTCATTAAAAAGAAACATGTACCTATGAAACGGATCAGGATAAATATTCTGGACCTCTATATTACAAAAAAGTTCCTGGGCACATTCATCTTTGCCCTGATCCTGATCCTGGGTATAGCCGTTATCTTCGATTTTGCCGAGAAGATAGATGACTTTATGGAGAGAGAAGCACCCAGGAATGCTATAATCTTCGATTATTATCTCAATTTCATACCCTACTTCGCCACTCTGTTTTCGCCGCTGTTTACATTTATCACCGTTATCTTCTTTACCTCAAAGATGGCATATAACACAGAGCTGATTGCCATTCTGAGCAGCGGGGTAAGTTTCAGGAGGATGATGGTACCCTATTTCCTCTCTTCATTAATTATTGCCCTCTTTACATTTACCCTTACCAACTTTATTATTCCTCACTCAAACGTGAAAAGAATGGAGTTTGAGGATAAATACTATAAACCCAGGGCAAACTACTCGGAAAGAGATATCCACAGGCAGGTTTATCCAAATGTTTATGCCTATATGGAGTCATATAACAGCAGTTCAATGGTGGGCCGTAATTTCAGTATAGAAAGGTTCAGTCAGGATGGCCAGCTGGAATCCCGGCTGGTGGCATACTATGTGAAATGGGATACTGCAATAAATAAATGGGCTGCAAACCAATACTATATACGGGATATCATCGACGGGCGGGAAGAGATAAGGGTTGGCAGGAGGATAGATACAACCCTTACTATCACTCCACAGGATTTCTCAAGAAAACCCACTTTCGTTGAAACAATGAATTATGGTGAGCTGAACCGGCAGATAGAGCTGATGAAGCTACAGGGAACAGATGAAATCAAGTTGTTGCTTAATGAGCGTCACCGGAGGTTCTCCAATCCCTTCTCAGTGTTCATACTTACCCTGATAGGTGTTTCTGTATCATCAAGAAAAGTTAGGGGCGGCATTGGAATGCAGATAGGTATGGGCCTGGCGCTTAGTTTTACATATATCTTCCTTATGCAGTTTGCGACACAGTTTTCACTGAAGGGAAATCTTGAGCCTATGCTTGCAATGTGGCTTCCCAATATTTTATATATGCTGATTGCGGTTGTTCTCTATCTCAGGGCACCAAAATAATTATAATCACAATGATTGTGCGGTTCGAAAACAGCAGTTTTGTAAGGCGCAGAATAATAGAATGATATAGGTGTGTGCCGACACTATTGTAATGACTGTTCGACAAAAACTGATATTTCTTTTTCTTTAATTCGCCTGAAATTATTAACGTTGTACTTCCAAATTCTTAGTAGGATTATGGTTAAATAATTAATTAACAATTCAGTGTTATGCCAATTAACAAGAAGATAAGGGAACTTCATGAGAAGCGTGAAAGGGTACTGAAAGGGGGAGGGGATAAGGCCATTGAAAAGCAGAAGGCCCTTGGTAAGAGGACTGCCAGAGAGAGAATTTTATCTTTGCTGGATCACGATTCATTCAGTGAGTATGATATGTTCGCCGAACATGAGGCGAGGGATTTTGATATGCAGGGGAAGAGCCTGCCAAGTGATGGAGTGATAATAGGAACAGGTACCATCAGCAATGCTCCGGTAGCAATTTTTGCTCAGGACTTTACCGTTGCGGGAGGTTCGCTCGGATTGATGCATTCCCGGAAGATTACAAAGATTATGGATCATGCCCTTAAAATGAGAATCCCTCTTATAGGGATAAATGATTCGGGTGGAGCAAGGATACAGGAGGGGGTAAACTCTCTTGCCGGATATGGCGAGATATTTTTCCGTAATACTCTCTCAAGTGGTGTAATACCTCAGCTCTCAATAATTCTTGGTCCGTGTGCGGGTGGAGCAGTATACTCACCTGCTCTAACCGATTTTGTTTTTGTGGTTGAAAATATCTCAAAGATGTTTATTACAGGTCCGGAGGTTATCAGGACCGTACTGGGTGAAGAGATATCCATGGAAGATCTTGGCGGGGCAATGGTTCATAGTGCAATCACAGGTAATGCCCATTTTTATGCCAGAAGTGAGGATGAGTGTTTTGATCAGATAAAGCAGCTGGTTACTTTTATTCCCTGGAATAATCAGAATAAGGCGAGGCGCTTTGACCCGGCAGAACCGCTTGCAGAGTATAATATAGATGAAATTGTTCCTGATGATCCAACACTGCCCTATGATGTAAAGGATGTTATCAAGGCAGTTACTGACAGCTCTGAGTTTTTTGAGGTTCAGGAGTTCTGGGCCCGTAATATGGTAATAGGATTCGGTCGTATAAACGGCGATACAGTAGGGTTTGTCGCCAACCAGCCAATGGAGATGGCAGGTGTACTCGATGTTGATTCATCAGATAAGGCAGCCCGGTTTATAAGGTATTGTGATGCCTTCAATATACCTATCATAACATTTGTGGATCTGCCGGGTTATCTTCCGGGAGTTGACCAGGAGCATGCCGGAGTCATCAGGCATGGTGCCAAGATACTTTATTCATACAGTGAGGCTACGGTACCCAAGATTACAGTGATACTGCGTAAAGCTTACGGGGGAGGATATATTGCCATGGGTTCAAGGCATCTGAGGGCAGATTTCGTCTTTGCATGGCCTGGAGCCGAGATTGCAGTAATGGGACCTGAAGGAGCTGCAAATATAATTTTCAGAAGGGAGATTGCAGAGGCTGAAGATCCTGAGGCAATGCGCAGACAGAAGGTTGAAGAGTATAAAACCAAGTTCGCAAACCCTTATGTAGCAGCTCAGAAGGGATATGTTGATTCTGTTATTGAGCCTTATGAAACACGGAAGATACTGGTTCATGCTATCAGCGTTTCAGGGAATAAAAGTGTTTCCATGCCCTCAAAAAAACATGGAATTCCACCGTTTTAAGGAGTTAATGCCAGCATGCGATGCAGGATGAGTGGCTGCAAAACCTCTCCCGATCAATGCCGGAAAATAAATTTTATTCTGATAAAAGAAATGATAATGGATGAAATCAATATAAACCATTCCGTTTATAAAACCAGGCTTAGTGATAAATTTATTAATCGCAAGCGATATGCTCCTGAAGATAAAAGCAGGGTATTCAGTTTTATTCCCGGTACTATTGTTGAGATCATTGCAGTCGCAGGTGACTCTGTTGAGCCGGGAAGCGAACTGCTGGTGCTTGAGGCCATGAAGATGAAGAACCGGATTCTCTCCACTGTCAGGGGAGTTGTAAGGTCAGTTAATGTTGAGACCGGACAGGTGATCCCGAAAGGACACCTGATTGTTGAAATAGATACGCAGGAGGATTGATACTCTCCTTCTACAGATCACTCCCTGTTACCCTCTCCTCTCAATCCCCATTATACCCCTCCATGAAAACCAGGAGGGGTTAAATTTATAGGGTGGCGGGAAATCCCTGAAGATGCCGTAAAAGGAGGAACCGCTTCCGCTCATGGAGGCGTACAGGGCTCCGAGTGAATAAAGATTATCCCTGATAACGCCAATTTCAGGATGCATCCCGGTCACTATGGATTCAAAATCGTTCACAATCCTGCCTCTCCATTGTTCCACAGGTAAGGCGTAGAGATCCTGGAGTGATTCTACCGGAACAGCAGGTGTTGATCTGGAATATGCCTGCCCGGTGTTAATATTAATGCCAGGGTTAACTATCAGGATATGGAGTTTCTCCTGCAGGGGATCCAGAGGCTCCAGTATTTCACCCCTGCCGGTTGCCAGCGCAGGCCTGTTCATTATAAAAAATGTACAGTCACTGCCAAGCTCCAGGGCAAGAGATGTAAGATCGTTGTTGCAAAGGCCCAGCCTGAAGTAACGGTTCAGATACCTCAGCATAAAGGCGGCATCGGATGAACCTCCACCCAGTCCGGCACCAACAGGTATCTTTTTATGCAGATGTATTATTAAAGGGGGAATATTGTACCTGCGGCGTAGAAGGTTCAATGCTCTTACAGCCAGATTATCACTCATAGGACACCCGGTCTGGTGACCGGTCTGGGTAAAGGAGTCACTGTCGCTGCCACTCTCATCCGTAACAAACTCAAGCGCGTCTGTCAGTGCAACAGGGTAGAAGATAGATTCAATATTGTGATACCCGTCGTCACGCCCGGAGATTATCCTGAGCCCAAGGTTAATTTTAACATTGGGAAAAAAGGTCATAATGATATCTTTTATAATGTAAATATACATTATCCTCTCCTTTTTTCCTGTCTATGACTCCGGGGATGGTTTTCAACAAGATATAAACACTTAATGTTTGTAATAATTAACGCCGGTTTCAGCTTCAGGGGAGCCATTTTTTTTACCTTTGAGACTGTTGCCCCGTGCAGGGGCGATATTGTTTATAGTGTTAATAATCAATTGTTAATGGCGACTAAAAGGATTCAATCAAAACATCCCGTGTCAGTTTTACCCGACTTTGGAAGGGTTCCTCCGCAATCTGTGGATATGGAGGAGGCAGTACTTGGGGCAATAATGCTGGAGAAGGAGGCTGTAATTACCATACTCGATATACTGAAGCCTGAGAGTTTCTACAAGGAGAGTCACCAGAAGATATATCAGGCGGTCACTGAGCTTTCCAGGAAAGAACATCCGGTTGATCTCTATACTGTTACTGAAGAGCTGAAGGCAACCGGAGAGCTGGATAATATCGGAGGCCCGGTGTATCTTACCCAGCTTACCTCAAGGGTTGTTTCTGCTGCTCATGTAGAATTCCATGCAAGGATAGTTGCCCAGAAGTTTATTCAAAGAGAGCTTATACGGGTAACATCGGATATCCAGATGCGGGCATTTGACGATACCTATGATGTGAATGAATTGCTCGATTATTCGGAGAATGAGCTGTTCCAGATAGCAGAGGGAAATATTAAGAAGGAGGTGGCTCCCATAAATGTTGTGTTGAAGGAGGCTATCCATGAGATTGAGGAGGCCAGCAGAAGAGAGGATTCGCTGGTGGGTGTTCCGTCCGGATTTACGCGTCTCGACAGGCTTACATCAGGGTGGCAGCGATCTGATCTGATAATTATTGCCGCACGTCCTTCAATGGGTAAGACTGCCTTTGCTCTCTCTATGGCCAGAAATATGGCTGTTGATCATAAAAAGTCCATTGGCTTCTTCTCCCTTGAGATGTCATCAATTCAGCTGGTAAACAGGCTTATTGTTGCTGAGACAGAGCTGCCGAGTAACAGGATACGTAACGGAAGACTCAATGAGGAGGAATGGAAACAGCTGGAGGAGAGGATAAAGACTCTTGAGAAAGCCAATATTTATATTGATGACACTCCCGGAATATCTGTTTTTGAATTGCGGGCAAAATGCAGAAGACTGAAGGCGCAGCACCGTCTGGATATTGCAATGGTGGATTATCTGCAGCTGATGACCGGTCCGGCCGACTCAGGAAGCAGGGAACAGGAGGTCTCCAGTATCTCCAGGGCTCTCAAGGGTATTGCCAAGGAACTGGAGATACCAATAATTGCACTTAGTCAGCTGAACAGGTCGGTAGAGGTAAGGGGAGGAAACAAGAGACCCCAGCTTTCAGACCTTCGTGAATCAGGAGCAATTGAACAGGATGCTGATATGGTTGTCTTTATTCACCGTCCTGAAAAATATGGTCTTTTGATGCTTGAGGATGGTCAGACCCCAACCAAGGGATTGGCGGAGATCATACTTGCAAAGAACCGTAACGGTCCGGTAGACGATGTGCTGCTGCGATTCAGGGAAGAAAGGGCGCAATTCGTGGATATTGAGGAGTTTGCAGGCGCACTTGCAGGAGATGGAAGCTACACCGTGGGATCCAGAATGAATAATGATGACCTTACAGGGCCTGGTACCTCTTTTGCTGGCAGTACTTCCCGGGATGATGATCCCTTTAGCTGAGATAACCATATAGCCGAAATCAGGCTGTGAAATCAGGCTGCCAAAATCAGGCTGCCAAAATCAGGCTGCCGAAATCAGTCTGCCGAAATCAGTCTGTCTGGATTACTGCGTTGCAGCTGACCCTGGTAAAGTGGTAAAATCATCTGGTCAGTAAAGCTGAATGCAAAAATCACTTACGCTGTAACAGGTATCGGCTAAGGTCTGCCAGCATGAATATTGATAATAGTATTGTTGGGAAATCAGTTTATAATAAGTGATATCCTTATTACGGTACCTTCCCACCTGAGGTTCCTGAATCCTGTATAGATACCTGCTTTTCCCACGAGGAAGATTTCACTGAGGGCATATCCAATCTCTGTATAGCTTGATCCGTGGGGAGTATAGAGCCAGGCAAGAGTGAGGTTTTCCCTCATAAGGGAGTTGCTCAGAAATGGCAGCATCTTAACAGCAAGGTATGGGGTTGTAAATCTGAAATGAGCCTCTGCAAACCATTCAGGTGTTGCAAGTGTGTAATATCCGGGTATCATAAACAGATTCCGGTAATTCGTTAACATAACCGGAACCGGCTGTGAATTAAAATGGAAGAAATCAGGGAAGGTAGCACCTTCGTTACTCAGGAAGCCACCTGCGCCAGCCTTCCATGCATATTCACTTAGTGCCCCTATTGAATGATTATCGCTGATATTTCCGGTAATAAGGTTGTAGGGTTTGTACCCTCCTTCGGGCATGGTGTTTAGCCCATGTTCCCATTTAACAGAAAATGTTGGATAGTTTGATCCTGCGGGAGATTTCACACCGTTTCTGAGGTAAAATTTCTGTTTAGGAGTATAGGTGAGTTCAATTGACGCCTCATGATGAAGATGGTTTGAAAACTGGTAGGGAGCCTGCGGATCATCCCCTTCAGGAAGGTAGTAATTATCTGGTCTGTTGGGCATATAATCAACATCTCGCCTGAAGATAGAGAAGTCAGAATGGTTTGTAAGCATTTTTCTGTCCTCATAGCTGTAATAGAGGGTTGCATAGAGCCCGTTCACAATCTCATTACGGTGGCGTACCAGAAGGTAGTTTGATTCATAAAGCCTCATGTGGTTCTCTTTCCAGAAGAGAGAGAGAATCATATTCATCCCCTGACCAATGCCTGCCGAGCTGTTAAAATCATCGCTTCTTCTCCCTGCCGAGAGAGTAAGAAGTGATTGCTTAGTCCTGTTATATCTGAAAGTTGATGTTGCACTCCATAAAAGCCTCTCCCGGGCAAATGCATATTCTGCTGCCGGAGTTAAAATAAAGGTTCTCCCTTTTTCTCCTCTTGCTGTAAACCTGATACCTGTACCGTACGTGAGACCATCAACGCTGTTAAAGGAAAGATATTCAGGGTTCACAAAACCGTCAAATCTGAAATCGCTCTTTCTCTCCTCAGTTCTGAAGGTTTTACCGAACGCCGCAGCAGAAAGGAATCTGCCAAAAGAGGTTCCCCGTTTTGTATCGAGTGTGTCTGTCTCGCTCCCCGGCCTCTTCCTGCCCGAAGGTCGCAGTGAGGCTCTGGAGTCATTGCTTCTGATACTTCTGAGTTCCTCTTCAGAGAGCGGGATTGGCCGTATTGAATTCCAGTATGCAGAATCCCTTTTTCCGGCATTTTCATCAACAGAGTATGTTGTCGTCTGCTTTATCTCAAGCTGGTTTGATGTTGTGTCTGTCCTTGTTGCCTCCTTCTGCATAAGCCTTGAAAGACGCACCATATCCCTGTTGGTTAAATCTTCCCTGTTCAGAATCTCCTCTATCTTTGCCTGTTCCCTGGTAACCGGTTTGCTTTCGGCCTCCGCCTCTTTTATTGTCTCATCTTTTGTGGCATAAAGAGCGGGCAGTTCCCCGGGACGTTCCAGCTCATCGTTTGGTTCAACTGAACGGTAGGTAACAGCACTACTGTATTCACCGCCACCCCGTACACCCACAATGGATAGTGAGACATCAAAACTGTGGGTTACAGGCATCCATATCTCTTCTTCAACAGGAGCATAAAGCTGTTTGATTTTAATTGATCCTGCCAGATTATTGTTTGAAAGTTCCAGTGAATGGAGGCACCAGTAGTCTTCTATTATATATATTGTTCCTTCAAAAACCTGCTGGCTTTTTCGTTTGGGAATTACAGCAATCTTATTAATAATATAATTACCCTGAGGAGAGGAGCCTTCATATCTGAAATTGTAATGAGACATGGCATTGGGAGCCAGTGGACTGATTGCGATATCCACCAGCAGGGGCTGGTAGAAGCTTGCCTGAACGAAATCAAGCGGTGAGATGTCGCTCCCTCCTCCCTGTTCAGGGAAAGTGCTCTTCTGTGCAATCACCTTCTGGCTGTACCTGTCGGGGGCAATGAACTCAATCTCGTTTACTGACTCTATAAGATAGACCTCTCCCTCTTTTATTGTCTCGTTTTCAATATCCAGATTTCTCTTTATCAGACGGGGTATCTTATCTATTACCATTGAACCCTTTATATATACATCTGCTGTATAGTGTTTTACCTGATTCAGGTAGTAGGGTGCAAGTCCGATTGCCCTTCTCATTATATAGTAGGCCGGATCCTCCCCGGTAGAGGATACCCTTACCTCAGGGATTTCATAGTATTGGATTGAAAGCACTACATCAATTGTGACGGGATCTCCTTTAAAATCGACGTTCCTGACCTCGGGTGCGTAGCCAAGGCTTTGAAAATACAGGGTATAGTTTCCCGGTTTGAGATTTATCTGGTACTCACCCTTTATATTGGCTGTTGTTCCGTGTTTAAGTTCACTCACAAAAAGAGTTGCAAATGGGACCGGATTGCCATCACTGTTTGTGATTCTTCCTGTAACTGTTTGACCGGCAGCAGGTGTGAAAACCACAACTGCAACAAGGAGCATTAGCGACGGCAATATCTTTACCTTTGACATAACTGTTTCTCTTTCCGGTTAGACGGATAATCCGTCTGTTTGATACAACTGGTGTTAATGTTTTTTTGCTGTTTAATCCTTTCCTGCCACTACAAGCACAATTTCACCCCTGGGTGCTGTCTCCGTGAAATGTTCTGCCAGTACTGCCAGTGTTCCCCTGACCGTTTCCTCATGTATCTTTGTCAGCTCCCTTGAAACTGAAGCCCTTCTTTCGCTACCGAAAACCTCAGCAAGCTGGTTAATGGTCTTTAACAATCTGAACGGAGATTCATAAAATATCATAGTACGCTCTTCATCACGGAGTGCTTCAATTCTTTTGTTTCTTCCCTTTTTCTGGGGAAGGAACCCTTCAAAGGTAAAACGGTCAGATGGTAATCCGGAGTTAACAAGCGCGGGAATAAGGGCGGTAGCTCCCGGAAGGGTCTCAATACTGATTCCTTTTTCAATACAGCTTCTTACCAGCAGAAATCCCGGATCTGAGACCGAAGGTGTTCCAGCATCTGAAATCAGACATACCCTTTTACCCTCCTCAAGTTCTGATAACAGCCGGTCAATCTCCCTGTGCTCATTAAACTTATGGTGTGACCGTAATGGAACCCTTAAACCAAGATGGCGCAGCAGAATTGCTGATTTCCTCGTGTCTTCTGCAAGGATAAGGTCGGCACGCCCCAGCTCCTCGGCTGCCCTTTGTGTAATGTCTCCGAGGTTGCCGATAGGTGTGGGAACAATTATCAGTTTAGTCATGAGGGGATGATAGTTTTCTTTTTACCAGTTCAGAAAGCATCTTCCCGGCTTCTCTGTCTCCGCTCCTGCTGCTGTATTTCTCAATTACCTGTTTCGCTTCTTCATCCGAGGTAACACGGTTTAACTCAGTCAGTGCCGTCACATATTTTTCCTGGCTACCCCCGAAAAGCTCCCTGATAAGGAAAAACCTGTCGTTAATGCCAATCTCCTTTGTAATGTCTGTTATGTTTTTTTTGACACGTGCCGAATCCTTACTACCGTTTTCTGAATCACCTATCTGCTCATTAATCCGCTCTGAAAGATGGGTGAATCTGTCGGCAACTATCCTGTGAGCTTCTTTACCTGAATGAGGCACCTTTGATTCAGTTGATTCAGCGGAATGATGCTCTTCTGCTTCCGATGCTTCAACTGGATGGTGCTCTTCCGCTTCCGCTGCTTCAGCTGGATGCTGCTCTTCTGCTTCCGATGCTTCAATGGAATGGTCCTTTTCTGCTTCCGATGCTTCAATGGAATGGTCCTTTTCTGCTTCCGATGCTTCAGCGGAATGATGCTTTTCTGCTTCAGCTATCTTTTCAGAATCATATCCTTTTACCTGATTTGTTTTCTTAGAGCCGGATAATTCTTCCCTTATTGTTTCAGCCGGACGAGGGGTTTCTGCTTCTCTAACACTTACTGAATGAGACACATCAGTATTACTCTCCTTTTCCATCGGTTCAATAGCGTCATCAACTACCGGGTGTGACGCAACAAAGGCTCTGTTACTGTCAGGTTGTTCTTTCTGGGTCAGGTTTGAAACGCCCCCCGGGGCACTGTTTTGAGCCGGTGCAGCTATCTTCTCCTCCAGCAGGGAGGAGAGCAGTTTAATTACATCTTCCGCACTTCTGCATTTGGACCTGGCAAGCTCAATCTGAATAAGCGGAACTCCGGGGTAGTTACGCAGGTCGTCAATAAGATCACGGGCGTCTTCCAGGTCTTTCAGGATAATATTAATAGTTGACTTTAGTTCCATGAAAGGTGATTTTTCTGGTAAACAAATTATCTTTACCATGTAAAAGTATTAATAAATCTTTGTCATTCGAAGAGTGACAACCTCAAAGAGGAATAACTTGATGCATTTTCTCGAAAACTCGGTAGATCTTAGAAATAAACGTGGATCGGTGGAGGTTATTGCCGGATCAATGTTCTCCGGTAAGACGGAGGAATTGATTCGAAGACTTAAGCGAGCAATGATCGCAGGTTTAAAGGTTGAGATTTTTAAGCCTGCGCTTGATAAACGCTATTCTGATGACTGCGTGGTATCCCACGATGAGCGTTCAATACCATCAACACCGGTTGAGACAGCCTCCATGATTCTGCTTCTTAGCGGAGATGTTGATGTGGTGGGCGTGGATGAGGCTCAGTTTTTTGACAACGCTATAGTGGAGGTGTGCAGGGTACTTGCCGACAGGGGCATCAGGGTTGTTGTGGCCGGACTGGATATGGATTTTGCAGGTAAACCTTTTGGCCCCATGCCTGAAATAATGGCAACGGCCGAATATGTTACCAAGGTGCATGCAATATGCGTTGAATGCGGTAATCTTGCAAATTACTCATTCAGGCTTGCTGACGATGACCGGCTTGTAATGCTTGGAGAGAAGGAGCTCTACCGGCCCCTGTGCAGAAATTGTTATGTAAGAATATCATCAGATAATAAGGACAATCAGGGTGCGGATAACAACAGCTGACATAGCATCAATAACAGGCGGCAAACTGTTTGGGAGGGGTGATATTATGATCTCTCACCTTATTACCGATAGCCGGAATATTTCCCTTACAGGTCCGGATACACTGTTTATAGCTATACGTGGCGACCGTAATGATGGTCATGAGTATATTTCCGGTCTGATCCAAAGGGGAGTCCGCTCTTTTCTTGTAACGGAAGCTCCTGCGGAACCGGATAGTGGCGATTACGGTGAATCTGCTTTTATTGTTACCGATGACAGCGTAAAGGCGTTGCAGGATATTGCTCTCTTTAGCCGTGATAATTATCCCGGCGGGATGATTGCAGTAACCGGGAGCGCAGGTAAAACAATTGTTAAGGAGTGGCTTGCAGAGGTAATATCGCACTTTTCTTCTGTTGACAGGAGTCCCAGAAGCTACAATTCACAGACGGGAGTTCCCCTTTCACTGACCCGGATTGATAAGGGATCGCGGTATGCAGTAATTGAGGCCGGTATTTCCCGACCGGGAGAGATGGCCCGACTGGCACGGATTATAAGACCTGAAACAGGAATCTTCACCAATATTGGAGATGCCCATCAGGAGAATTTCAGCTCTATGGAGGAGAAGTGCCGGGAGAAATCTCTTCTTTTCAGAAGCTGCAGGTTAATAGTTGTCTGTGCCGGACATGAACTGGTTAACAGGGTTCTGCTGAGTGATAAGTTGATGGAGGGTAAAAATATCTTCAGATGGAGTATCTCCCGGGAAATAAAGGGTGATATATACATAATCCCTGAAAGAGAGGATGATAACGGCATATGGTGCTCCGTTTTGTGGAAGAGGAGGAGCTATGAACTGAATATACCATTCCGTGACAGAGCATCTGTTGAGAATGCAATGGCTGTTGTTGCTGCTTCGGCAGCGCTGGGATTTGATCCGGAAAGGGTTGCCGGTATTGTTAAAGGATTATCCCCTGTTGCCATGCGAATGGAAAAAAGGAAAGGGATCAATAATTGCGTGGTGATAGGTGATTATTACAACTCTGACCCGGGTTCCCTTACGATAGCTCTTGATCATCTAAGAATACAGCCTTATGATAAAAAGAGCCTGATTGTATCTGATCTTCTCCAGAGCGGAAGAGAGCCCGGTGAGCTGGCAAAAGAGATTGTAAGACAATGTGAAAGGGCGGGCGTTAGCCGTATAATTTGTGTTGGTGAAGCATTGGGCAGCGCAAGGGACCACTTTCCTGCAGGCACTATGTTCTTTACTGACAGCAGGAGCCTTGTTTCCTGGTTCAGACCTCACTATTTCAGGGATGAGGCGATACTGATCAAGGGTGCCAGGATTTTTGGTTTTGAGGAGGTGAGCAGGCTGCTGGAGCAGCAGGTGCATACCACAAGGCTCGAGATAAACCTGGCAAGGGTACTGGAGAACCTGAATTATTACAGATCATTGCTGAAACCCGGAACCAGAGTGATGGCAATGATAAAAGCATTTGCCTATGGTGCCGGTCCGGGTGATATGGCCGACTGGCTCAACCATAACGGTATCGATTTTCTTACTGTTGCCTACACTGATGAGGGTGTGGATCTCAGAAGGGCAGGAGTAAATGGCAGGATAGTGGTAATGAGCCCTGATCCGGGTTCCTTCAGGGTGTTGCCGGAATTCAGCCTTGAACCTGAACTCTACAGCTTGCAGATGATTCAACTCTTTCTTGATGAGGCTGCCAGAAATGCACTGGCAGATTACCCTGTTCACCTTAAGCTGGATACCGGCATGCACAGACTGGGAGTGGAGGAGAAGGAACTGCAGATGGTTGCGGAACTGCTGGTAAATAACCGTAATGTAAAATTGGCATCTGTTTTCTCACATCTTGGATCAGCTGACCGACCCGATCATGATCATCTTACTTTGATGCAGGCTGCCTCTTTTCAGAGGATGACGCAACTGTTGCAGGAGAAGGTAGGTTACGGGTTTCTCAGTCATCTTCTTAACAGTGCAGGTATTGAGCGTTTTCCACAGTTTCAGTATGATATGGTCAGGATAGGGATTGGATTGTATACGGACCGTGATGGGGGTGACCCGGTGACCGAACCGGTAGTGAGATTTAGATCGGAGGTTACACAGGTGAAAAGAGTGTCGGCCACAGAAGGTATAGGTTATGGCTTTACTGATGCTGCACAGCATGACCGTACAATAGCAGTGGTTCCGGTAGGTTATGCCGACGGATTGCCAAGGATGCTGGGTGAGGGCATGGGAATGGTTGCTGTTGCAGGTGTTCGTGTGCCGTTAACAGGAAGGATCTGTATGGATATGTGTATGATAGATGTGACCGGAATGGAGGTGGCTCCCGGTGATGAGGTGGAGATATTCGGGAATACAATTTCCCTGAAGGAGATGGCTGCCAATTGTGATACAATTCCGCATGAAATTCTTACAGGAATACCGCCCAGGGTAAAGCGGGTGTTTTACTATTAAACCGGAGTTTATTATTAACCCAGAGTACTTATTCTTTCAAGCCTGCCACAATCGAGGATCTTGATCTTCCTGCCTTCAATTGAGATTACTGATTCAGTTGCAAATGTTGAGAGCGTACGTATAGCATTTGAGGTGGTCATATTGGAGAGGTTCGCAATATCTTCCCTGGAAAGGTAAGCTCTTATTGTAAGTCCGTCCGTCTCAAAGCCGTAGGTGTCACGCAGTACCAGTAATGATTCGGCCAAACGACCTCTTATATGTTTCTGGGTAAGGGATACAGTTCGTTCATGTGAAAATCCAAGTTCAACCGATATCATCCTTATAATACGGAGAGAAAGTTCAGGAGAATCACGTACCAGCGACAGGAAGGCATCCTTCTCAATAATACATATTGTGGAATCTTCCAGTGCAATTGCTGAGGCGGAGTAGTTCATCCCTGCAAAGAGAGAGCGGTATCCAAGCAGTCCGGCCGGCCTGACCATCCTGATAATCTGCTCCCTGCCGCCGACGCCCTCCTTGAAAACCTTTACTTTTCCGGTTGAAAGGCTGATAAGACCTGCAGGCTTCTCACTTTCCTTGAAAACTATTTCACCTTTCCTGTAATGGGCATATGAGTGGTTTTTTACTATCACCTCCAACTCCTGCCTTGAGAGATCCTTGAAAATAGATCCCGGTCCTTCTATACAATTCTCAATGTGATGATTCCTGTAAGTCATATCGGATTATTAAGTGAATTTCAAAACCTGGTCGGAAAAAGTTTGATTGATTATCTGTGTGCCTCACTGTCTCAGTAAGCATGCTCACTGTTTTCGGTTTTTATGCCTTGAAACAATAAATGTTTCATAACATATGCAAAAATAGGAAAAGATGTGGATTAATTAAAAATTAACAAATTTTAACAGATTAATAGACAGGAGGTTGTAATAAGCACTATTACAGATTTTTAAACTAAATGTTATATAACATAATTATAGAACACCTTATGCCTGTTTGTCAAATATTGTTAAAATAGTCGTTATCCGGAATTGGTCTAAATAATATTTACTGTTTTGCCACCAGGGGTATTCTTCTTCCGGGCCCAAATGATTTTGAACTGATTCTCAGTACAGGAGGAGATTGAAACCGTTTATGCTCGCTTGCGTTGATCATCCGTATAACCTTATTGACAATTGATGGGCTAATGCCATTGCCTTCAATATTTTCTGCAGGTGTCTGCAACTCAATATACTGGTAGATAATTGAATCCAGAATATCGTATTGTGGCAGGGAATCGGTGTCGAGTTGCCCCGGCCTTAGTTCTGCCGAAGGGGGCTTCTGAATGGTTCTTTCCGGAATAATGATGCCATTGCGGTTTATATATCTCGCCAGGGCATAAACATCAGTTTTGTACAGATCACCAATCACCGAGAGTCCGCCCGCCATATCTCCGTAAAGGGTACCGTAACCCACAGCAGACTCGCTCTTGTTTGAGGTGTTTAGGAGTATATTTCCGAATTTGTTGGAGAGAGCCATCAGCATAACAGCCCTCACTCTTGCCTGTATATTTTCTTCGGTAACATCTTCAGGGAGATCATCAAAAAGGGGCTTTAATGATTCTGTTACAGCGTTGTAACTATCTGCAATATGCACCACATCATATCTGATGCCGAGGTTGCCGGCAAGTTCAATGGCATCGGTGAGCGAATGTTCAGATGACCACATTGAGGGGAGCAACAGGGCCCTGACACTCTTGGTGCCAAGCGCTTCCGCTGCAAGGGCGGTGACAACTGCTGAGTCAATTCCCCCCGAAAGGCCGGTAATTGCAGTTGTGAGACCTGACTTGCCGAAATAGTCCCTCACTCCTGTCAGCAGCGCCTTATATATCATCTCGATATATCCCTCCCCATAGGCTGGCTCGGGGGTATGACCCATGATAATCTTATCCGTGTCATAGCTTCTTACATTTTCCGTGAAGAAACCAAGGTGGTCATATATCCTGCCGTCAGGAGAGATAACCATTGAGCCGCCGTCAAAAATCAGTTCAGTATTGGCTCCGGTCTGGTTTGCCATAAAGAGGGGAAGGTTATAACGTTGAGCTTTACCGGTGAATACCCTCTTTTTCATCTCTGTTCGTCGAGCCGAGAAAGGTGATGCCGATATATTGATTATTATGTCGGGATTCATTCTTGCCAGCTCTTCCATCGGAGAGTGGGTATATAATCTCCTCGGTGCAAAACTATTGTCAAAGCCCTGCTCATCCCATAAATCCTCACAGATAGTAACTGCCAGCTTTTTACCGCGGTAACTTACCAGTGCGAAATCGTTTGAAGGTTCAAAATAGCGGTATTCATCAAAAACATCATATGTAGGGAGAAGGGTTTTATTGATAACCTGCTTCACTTCCCCGTTTTCAATAAAGCAGGCTGAGTTAAAGAGTCTTTTACCACTGCTGGTCCTGTTTATAGTAGGAACTCCTATAATTGCAGCAATTTCCCTGCATTCTTCCTTTATCCGGTCTACTGCATTTTCACACTCTTCAATGAAATCTCTTCTTTCCAGGAGATCGGATGGGGGATATCCTGTTACTGATAGTTCGGGGAAAACGACCAGATCAGAGCCTTCAGCGGCTGCATCCCTGATAATCCTTATACTCTTCTCTGTATTTGCATTGAAATTACCGACATGATAATTTAATTGTGCAATGGTAATCTTCATAATCGGAGATTTATTTCACAGTTGTCAGAAGATAACTCCAAGCTTGACAAGTAGCAGGTTCTGGTTAATTCTGTCATCAGGCTGTCCGCTGTTATCTTTGGTAATATCAAAGAAAGTATTCTCGTATCCAAGCCCAATGGCAAATGCAGCAGATCCGCCGAGTGAGTATTCAATTCCTGCATGAAGATGGTAACCTAAATTCAGCATGGCAAGTTCACCGGTGATGCTCTCTCCTTCGATATCCATGGCCGGAATATTCACCCTTCTGGAGATGGCGAACCTGGTATCAAGTCCAACATTGGAGTAGAATCTGATATAGCCTATCTGGTGAGTACGTAACTTTATTCCAATGGGAATGGTCAGGTACTTAATCCGATATACTGCCTTATCTCCAGGAAGAAGTTCAGCGCTGCTGTTTTTTAAACTCAGCTGGATGGTGTCACTGTATACAATATTACCTCCGCAGCTTGTAAGAAAAACACCTGTTGAGAATGCATAGTTGGGCCTGAAATAGCGGTCTATTCCTATTCCGGTATTGAGCCCGGGCCTGATACCGCTGTTAGCGGATTCCCGGGTATCTGAAGAGAACCATGACAGCAATGGATCAGTCCAGAGGCTAAGCCTGATATCCTGTGACATAAGATCTGGCCCCTGCAGAGCAAGCAGTAGCAGAATAATTGAGAAACCTGCCCGTCCGGTTTTTTTTTCTGGATTCATCACAATATAATTTAGTTTTCAATGA
>JAIVHO010000039.1 GCA_020201035.1 Bacteroidales bacterium | reverse complement strand
GTCCTGAGGGCACGGGCAACCTCCATCAGTGCAGCCGATCCTGATATGTTGTCGTTGGCTCCCTGCTTAACATAACCTTCAAAAAGGTGGGCAGTAAGAATTATCTCATCAGCATCAGTGTCGGTTCCCGGTATAATACATGACGGTACCTCAATCTCATAATCAAGCATCTGTGACTCCACAACGGCATGTACCTCTATCTTTTCTCCTCTAAGCAGCCTGTCGCGAAGCAATTCTCCCTCCCTGGGAGGAAGGAAAAATGCAAAGGTCTGTTTGCCGGAACTTCCCCGTCCCGATATCCCTGTAACTGGAATGGCAATACTTGATTTCAATGGTTTGGGAGAGTAGTAGGATACTACACCCAGTGCACCCTTTTCTACAGCCAGGCCATGAACCGATCCGGGGGAGCCGCTGGTAACAACAATCTTTCCGCTGACATCTATACCCTCCAAATCCCTGGCACTTCCGCCGCCAACCCAGATTAGGGGTGCAATAATGTTGCAACTGGTACTTCCCTGTGCAAGCATTGCCGTGAGATCATCATAATCAGCCAGCTTGGATCTTCCCGGTGAGGTCTCCCACAGCTCTCCCCTTATGCCATCCCAGTATGTGCCTCCCGGGTAGCGGTATACTGTTACCCCGTCAAGATTGTACTCCCTAAGCTTTCCGGTAACATAATCGGTTTCAAAGAAATTGCCTGAATATTCTGATGCGGGCCTGTTGTGATTGTAGGCTCCCATCTCAATGATGTGATTCATGGCTGTCTCACCGGAGATTTCGCCTATTATCTCATCCATGATCCGATCGGGAAGCAGTGACATGGGATTACTGTTCTGGGCACTTATCATACTGACTGTTGCTGACAACAGCCACAGGGAGGCAAGGATTCTTTTTATCATTTTCTGATTTTTAGGTTTTAGTTGCTTTATTATAGAGAGAAATTATCCCTCAGTAACAGGCCTAAAGGTAGCCAACTTTCATCCCGTGGAAACCGTAATATGCTTTTTTTTAGATAATTTAACATTTATTAATGTGCCATTATTTTCCTACATTTGCACCCGTAAAAACGTGAGTGATGGGAACAGGATCCAGGTATGATAAAAGAGGGGTGTCAGCCTCCAAGGAGGATGTGCACAATGCTATCAGGGAGCTTGACAAAGGGCTCTTCCCGGGCGCTTTCTGCAAGGTTATTCCTGATATCCTGGGTGGCGATGACGAGTGGTGCAATATTATGCACGCAGACGGTGCCGGAACCAAATCTTCACTCGCCTACCTCTACTGGCGTGAGACCGGGGATTTGAGCGTATGGAAGGGTATTGCCCAGGATGCTGTGGTAATGAATCTCGACGATCTCCTGTGTGTGGGGGTAACTGACAACATCCTGCTTTCCTCTACCATAGGCCGTAACAAAAATCTTATTCCGGGTGAGGTGATTGCCGCAATAATTGAGGGTACAGAAGAGGTTTTACAGAACCTGAGGAGGCTGGGTACAGGAATATGGCTTACAGGTGGTGAAACAGCTGATGTTGGAGATCTGGTGAGAACGGTGATTGTTGATTCAACCGTTACGGCAAGGATGCCGCGCCGTGATGTTATAACGTGCAACAGGATTGCCGATGGCGACTTAATAGTGGGTCTCTCTTCTACCGGTCAAACCATCTGGGAAGAGGAGTATAACGGAGGGATGGGAAGTAACGGGTTAACATCGGCCCGCCATGATCTTTTTGATAATTACCTGGCTGAAAAGTACCCTGAGAGTTATGACCCGATGATCCCAGAAGATCTGAGATACAGCGGATCACTCTCCCTGACAGAAATGATAGAGGGACTCGGTATTAACGCCGGTAAGCTGGTACTGTCACCAACCCGTACATATGCCCCGGTGGTGAAGAGAGTGCTGGATGAGATGAGAGGGGATATACACGGTATGATACACTGCTCCGGCGGGGCTCAGACAAAAGTTCTTGGTTTTGTAAATAACCTTCACATAGTAAAGGATAACATGTTTCCTGTACCGCCGCTTTTCAGGCTTATCCAACAGGAGTCGGGAACCGGGTGGCAGGAGATGTACAGGGTTTTCAATATGGGCCACCGATTTGAAATATATGTTGAGCCTTCAAAGGCAGAACGTATAGTGGAGATTGCATCTGAGTTTAACCTTGAAGCAAAGGTAATAGGACACTGCAGATGGTACAAGGGACGCAAACTTACTATAACAGGGGAGAATGGTCTCTTTGAATATTAAAAGGGAAAATAATTTTTACTGAGATGACAGATAATATGATCCTTGAAAGACTCAGGGGGGTAAAGGAACGATTTGAGGAGGTAGGCAGGCTTATAACGGAACCCGGCATAATCTCCGATATGAAAAGATATGTCAGGCTCAATAAGGAGTATAAGGATCTTGTACCGATAGTGGAGGCTTACAACGAGTACCATAACCTGATAAGTAATATCGAAGGGGCAAAAAAGATACTTAACACTGAGAAGGATGAGGAGATGAGGGAGATGGCCAAGGCTGAACTCGATGAACTCTCTGACAGGCTTCCCGGGATGGAGGAGGAGATAAAGATATTGCTTCTTCCTGTAGATCCTGAGGATGACAAGAATGCCGTTATGGAGATCAGGGCAGGTACCGGAGGAGATGAGGCAAGTATATTTGCCGGTGACCTTTACAGGATGTATACAAAATATTGTGAGGAGAAAGGGTGGAAGATGGAGGTAACTCACAGGACAGAGGGTACTGTGGGAGGTTTTAAGGAGATAGTTTTTAATGTGACCGGACAGGGCGTATACGGCGTTCTAAAATATGAGTCGGGAGTACACAGGGTACAGCGGGTGCCCCAGACGGAGACACAGGGCAGGGTGCATACTTCGGCAGCAACAGTTGCTGTACTGCCTGAGGCCGATGAGTTTGATATCGAGGTTAGGCCTGAAGATATAAGAAAGGATACATACTGCTCATCGGGTCCGGGCGGACAAAGCGTCAATACAACCTATTCAGCAATAAGGCTTACCCATATACCTACAGGGGTAGTGGTTACCTGCCAGGATGAGAAATCACAACTCAAAAACCTTGATAAGGCAATGACGGAGTTGAGAACCCGACTCTACAATATAGAGTATCAGAAATATCTCGATGAGATCTCATCGAAACGTAAAACAATGGTCTCAACCGGCGACAGGTCAGCAAAGATAAGGACATATAACTATCCGCAGGGGCGAATGACCGATCACAGGATAAACCTGACTATGTACAACCTTGACTCGGTAATGAATGGCAATATAGAAGAGATTATTGATAAACTGAGGATGGCCGAAAATGCAGAACGGCTGAAGGAAAATAATCTGTAAAAATTTTTACGGCATGAACCGGAACCAGTTGTTTGAAAATATCAGGAAAAAGGAGTCATTTTTATGTGTGGGACTTGATACGGACCCGCTGAAGATACCTCAGCACCTGCTTGAGGAGGAGGATCCGGTATTTGAGTTTAACAGACTAATAATAGATGCCACCGCCCGGTATGTGGTTGCCTATAAACCAAATCTCGCTTTTTACGAAGGGAATGGTATACCCGGACTGATAAGTCTGCAGAAAACAGCCTCATATATTCATGAAAAATATCCCGATATATTCCTGATTGCAGATGCCAAAAGAGGAGATATAGGAAACACATCGTCACTCTATGCACGTGCCTTTTTCAGGGAGTGGAATTATGATGCCGTAACAGTGGCACCCTATATGGGCGCTGATTCAGTGAAACCGTTTCTGGGTTATGAGGGGAAGTGGGTGATACTGCTTGCCCTTACCTCCAACAGTGGTGCTGATGATTTTCAGTATCACACGGATGAAGGGGAACGGCTTTTTGAAAAGGTTCTCAGGGTATCACAGGAGTGGGGTAGTGCTGATAGTATGATGTACGTGGTGGGCGCAACCAGGGCGCAGATGCTTGAGGAGATACGAGAGATTGTACCTGACCATTTTCTCCTTATTCCGGGTGTGGGAGCCCAGGGCGGGAGTCTGGCCGAAGTGGTGAAGTACGGCATTAACAGCCAATGCGGACTCCTTGTGAACTCATCAAGGGCAATAATATTTGCTGACAGCTCCCGTTCGTTTGATAGGGTGGCAGCTGAAAAGGCCAGGGAAGTACAGACCGAAATGAGTCGCTACCTTAAAGAGTACTCACTTATCTGATTTTACCGGTTTTCCTCTGGTCTTTTCCTTTTGATTTCTTTTGGATTTTCCTTTGATTTTTTCTCTGGTTTCCCTCTGGTCTTTCCCTTTGGATTTCTTTTGGATTTTCCTTTGATTTTTTCTCTGGTTTCCCTTTGGTCTTTCCCTTTGGATTTTTCTCTGGATTTTTCTCTGGTTTTTATCTTTGGCTTTTCCCTTTGGTCTTTCCCCTGGTATTTCCCTGGTTTTTCCAGGATTTTTCCTCTGCTTTGCACTTCTGATTTTCCCTTTGATTCCCCTTTGGATTTCCCCTGGTCTTTCCCTTTGGATTTTTCTCTGATTTTCCCGGATTTTTTTTATCTTTATTCTGTCGCTGTATAACCGTGCTTCAGGAAAATGAGAGAGGAGTTTCTGCATTTTGTATGGAAAAACTCTCTTTTTGAGAGTGATAGTCTGATCGCAACCGATGGCTCCGTGATTGAAATTGTGGATACCGGAACCTATAACCGTGATTCGGGCCCTGACTTCTTCAATGCACGTATAAGAACAGATGATGCCATCTGGGCCGGTAATGTTGAGATTCATCTGAAATCATCACACTGGTACTCCCACGGACACCATAAGGACAAAGCCTATAATAATGTTATCCTTCATGTTGTTGGAGAGGATAACAGTGATACCTTCAATGAGGCAGGAATGAAGGTGTTAACCGTTACCCTGCGGTTTAAGTCTTCCGTGTTTGACAAATATACGGAGTACCTTGGCGCCCCCGGTATTATTGGTTGCTCAGCCGATCTGTGGAAACTATCACCTTTCATTGTCAGAAACTGGATTTCAGGATGTGCCGTGGAACGACTTGAAGAGAAGGGGGGAAGGATCAGACCTGTCCTGCATGAGTTGAATAATGACTGGGAGGAGACCCTCTACAGGTTTATTGCTGCCTACTTTGGGCATAATGTTAATTCAGAACCGTTCTACCGCCTCGCCTCTTCACTCCCCCTTTCATTAATAAGAAAGCATTCAGATAACCTCCTTCAGATTGAGGCACTCCTGTTCGGGCAGGCCGGGATGCTTGAAGAGGGTATGTTCAGTGAGGGAGCCGGAGATGAATATTGTAAACTCCTGAAACGTGAGTATAAGGTTCTGAGAGTAAAATATGCCCTGAAGCCACTCCATGGTTTTATATGGAAATTTCACAGGATGAGACCATCCAGTTTCCCTACTGTCAGGATCAGTCAGGTGGCCTCACTCCTTTGCCGAAACAGTGCCCTTTTTGCATCGGTGATTGAAGCGGAATCAGCAGATACCCTGCTCACCCTTTTATACTCTGAAGAATCTTACTACTGGAAAGAACATTATGCCTTCGGAAAGAAATTCCCGGGGAAAAAGAATATTTCATCTGGCAGGGTGGGCAGAAAAACGGGATTGGCCCAACTCAACCTGGTGCTGAATGCTGCTGTTCCCATTACATGGGTTTACGGAAGGGAAAATTCACTGGAGAAATATTGCAGGAAGGCTCTTATGTTTTCAGAAATGCTTCCTCCTGAAAGGAACCGTGTTACAAGAGAATGGGAGGCTGCCGGAGTAGTGCCTCTTTCAGCACTTGACTCCCAGGGGTTGATTACTATCCGTGATAATTACTGCCGTAGAAGAAGATGCCTCAACTGCCATATTGGATCAAAACTTATAGCCATGGGAATTGATTCCGACCCGGGAGGTAAAATGATTCTGGAAGAGGGAAAATCATAGTCTTTTTTCATTTTTTTTGTCCCATTTGACCAAAGTAGCTTCTTTTTTGACCAATGACGGTCAAATGCCTGAAATTCACGCAACCAGAAGCATGATTTTTACGTCTTTAAAAGGAGAGAGTTGGAAAGAGAGGGAGAAAAAGGGTTTTTGGAAAGAGAGGAAAGTTGTGATGTTCTTTTTTCCAGTGCTGGCAATACAGAAGAAAACAGGTTAATTGATATAAGATTTTTAAATGATGTTTGAGTATTTTGAAAATAAAGTTTTATCTTTGCGTTCCAAATTCAGAGAGGTAATATTAAAAAGTAACAATATTTTTTTAACAGATATGTATTTAACTACCGAAAAGAAACAGGAATTCTTCACAACTTATGGCTCATCGGAGATGGATACAGGCTCCGCAGAAGGTCAGATAGCGCTCTTCTCCTACAGGATATCTCATCTAACAGAGCACCTGAAGAGAAATAAAAAGGACTTCAGCACCCAGAGGGCACTTATCAGACTGGTAGGTAAGAGAAGAAGGTTGCTCGATTACCTAAAGGCAAAGGATGTTGAGCGATACCGTGAAATAATCAAAGCACTGAAACTGCGAAAGTAAGAAACTGAAAAAAGGCAATTGCAAATTGCCTTTTTTCTTTTAAAATTAGCTATTTTCGTGGCTTATTAATGATAGATTTATGTTTAAGATTATTGAAAAAACTATTGACCTGGGCGACGGAAGGTCAATTAAACTTGAGACAGGCAAATATGCCAGGCAGGCTGACGGAGCAGTAATGCTTACAATGGGCAATACAATGTTGCTGGCAACAGTTGTTTCCGCAAGGGATGCAAGGGAAGATGTTGATTTTATGCCACTCTCAGTAGAGTACAAAGAGAAATATGCTGCTATGGGACGTTTCCCGGGTGGGTTTATGAAGCGGGAGGCCAGGCCTTCTGATCACGAAATATTGATATGCAGAATTGTAGATCGTGTTCTTCGTCCATTGTTTCCTGATGATTACCATGCAGAGACATTTGTCACAATTAACCTCTTATCTGCTGACAGAGAGACAATACCTGATGCACTTGCCGGATTGGCTGCTTCAGCAGCACTTGCAGTTTCGGATATTCCGTTTAACGGGCCAATCTCTGAAGTCAGGGTGGGTCGGGTTAACGGCAATCTGATAATCAATCCATCCGCTTCCCAGCTGAAAGAGGCTGATATAGATATTATGGTTGGTGCAACCTATGATAATATCATGATGGTAGAGGGTGAGATGAATGAGGTTTCAGAAGCAGATATGCTGGGGGCAATGAAGTTTGCTCACGAAGAGATTAAGAGACATTGTACAGTGCAGATGGAACTTGCTGAACTGGCAGGAAAAAAAATCAAAAGGGAGTACTCACATGAAACAAATGATGAGGATCTGCGCAAAAAAGTCTGGGACGAGACCTACGATAAGTGTTATAAGGCGGTGGCAGAGAGAGTGGCCGACAAGCACAAAAGGAGTGAGCTGATTGAGACCGTAAAGGAGGAGTTCCTTTCACAGTTTGGTGAAGATGATGAGGTTAATGAGTCTCTGGTAAGCCGCTATTATCATGATGTTCACAAGGAAGCTTCCAGACGACTGGTGCTGGATGAGAAAATTCGTCTCGACGGCCGTAAGACTGATGAGATAAGGCCTATCGTTTGTGAAATTAATCCGCTGCCGGCAGCTCATGGTTCAGCACTATTTACCAGGGGTGAAACTCAGTCGCTGACAACGGTTACCCTGGGAACAAAACTTGATGAGAAAATAATTGATGAGGTGCTTAAAAAGGGAACTGAGAAGTTTGTTCTTCACTATAACTTTCCTCCCTTTTCAACGGGGGATGCCCGTCCGGTAAGAGGACTTACCAGGAGAGAGGTAGGACACGGTAACCTTGCTCACCGGGCACTTAAAGTAATGGTTCCACCTGATGAAGATAATCCGTATGCAATACGTGTTGTGTCTGACATTCTTGAGTCTAATGGTTCATCTTCAATGGCAACAGTTTGTGCCGGGACAATGGCGCTTATGGATGCAGGGATTAAACTCAGAAAACCTGTTTCAGGGATTGCGATGGGTCTGATTACAGACAAGAACTCAGATAAATATGCTGTATTGTCAGATATTCTGGGAGATGAGGATCATCTTGGTGATATGGACTTTAAGGTTACCGGTACCCGTGATGGTATTACGGCAACACAGATGGATATTAAGGTGGACGGACTATCATATCAGGTGCTTGAAGAGGCACTGGATCAGGCAAAAAAGGGAAGATTGCATATCCTTGACAAAATAGAGGAGGTTATCTCGGAACCCAGGCCTGAGCTGAAGCCTCATGCACCAAGAATTGTCAGGATCACTATCCCCAAAGATATGATAGGCGCAATTATAGGTCCGGGCGGAAAGATTATACAGGAGACACAGGCCGTTACCAATACAACAATTATTGTGGAGGAGGTTGACGGTATGGGCGTAGTCCATATTTTCGGTGAGAATAAGGATGATATTGATATGGCCCTGGCACGTATAAACCGGATAACTGAGGTTCCTGAGGTTGGTAAGGTCTACAGGGGCAAGATAAAGTCAATTGTTGCTTTTGGTGCTTTTGTTGAAATACTGCCGGGCAAGGAAGGGCTTCTCCATATTTCAGAGATAGAGTGGAGAAAACTTAATACTGTGGAGGAGGTGCTTAAGGAGGGAGAAGAGATCGATGTTAAGCTGATTGAGGTCGATCCCAAAACTTCCAAGCTGCGTCTTTCGCGCAAGATTCTCCTGCCCAGACCTCCGCGTGAGGATAAGCCCGAAGGAGGCGATCAGGGTTCCGGCGGTGAAGGCAGGTCTGGAGAGAGAAGGTCAGGTGACGGCAGATCAGGTGACGGCAGATCAGGTGACGGCAGGTCGCACGACAGAAGATCAGGTGACGGCAGACCGCACGACAGGCGGCGCGACGATAACAGATAGATCAAAACAAAAGTGCTGCCCGGGGGCAGCACTTTTGTTTTTGCTCCTTTCGGCTGTTTGATTATATTGCGCTATTCGCTATTTTTGATCCTTTGCTTCAGGGGATGATTCAGGATTACAGGTATATTGTTATTGAGGGTAACATAGGGGCCGGGAAAACCAGTCTGGCAACAATGATTGCCAACAGGTTCAATGCCAGGGTGCTGCTTGAAAGGTTTGCTGACAACCCTTTCCTGCCAAAGTTCTATGAAGACCCTTCCCGTTACTCATTCCCGCTTGAGCTTTCATTTCTTGCCGACAGGTATATGCAGATGAAGGAAGAACTGGGATCACTTGAAATATTTGCTCCTTTTACGGTTGCCGATTACTATTTTAATAAATCACTTGTTTTTGCTTCTGCCACACTTGGAGAGGAGGAGTATAAACTATACCGCCAGCTGTTTCATATAATACTTAACTCGCTCCCGCGGCCTGATCTCTATGTCTACCTTAATGCTGATACTGACAGACTGATGAAGAATATAAAAGCCAGAGGAAGGGATTACGAGTCAGGTATTACGCCTGAATACCTGAATGGCATTCAGACAGCTTATTTTAATTATTTCAGGCAGAACCCCGGCTACCGGTACCTTATAATCAGTTTGGGTGAGACCGATTTTGTAAATAGTGAAGATGATTTTCAGAAAATTGTAGACGAAATATTTGATAAAGAGCGAAAAACAGGTATCAACCGTATTTTTTTAGACTAATTTTAAGTGTTTGTACTTAAGGTTTTTAATTTTTTTTTTAGTAAATTTGCATTATTACAATGGTTAACACCAGAATGAGAATTTAAATATTTAATATTTTTTACCATGAAGAAAATCAAAAGCTACCTAATTCTGTTTATCGCTGCTGCTGTGATGAGTAGTTGTAGTGGCCTTAACAAAATGAAGACAAATGCGGATCAGGTTAATTACAAGATTGTTCCTGAAGTTCTTGAAACCCACGCAGGAGAAGTTGAAGTGACTATTCAGGGAACCTTCCCGGAAAAGTACTTTGATAAAAACACCGTACTTGAAGCTACTCCGGTTCTTACCTATCAGGGTGGAGAGACAGCTTTTGAATCAGTAAAAGTTCAGGGTGAAAAAGTACAGGATAACTTTAAGGTAATAAGCTATGAAGGAGGAAACTTCTCCTATTCCGGCACAGTACCCTTTAAGGATGAAATGAGGGTTTCCGATCTGGTACTCAGGATTACCGCTACAAGGAAGGGTACTTCTCTGGATTTTGACGCCAAAAAGCTTGCTGATGGCGTAATAGCTACATCTACACTTGTTGATGCTGATCCACGTCCGATAGCAATGACAGATAATTTCCAGAGGATAGTTCCAGAGGAGATGATAGCTGATATTCACTTCCTGATCAATATGGCTAATATCAGAAGCAATGAGCTTAAGGAAGAAGATATCAATACTCTCAAGGAGTATCTGGAGACTGTGAAAGGGGATGAAAGGATGGAATTCAAGGGAACAGCCATCAGTGCCTATGCTTCACCAGACGGTGAAATTGATTTTAACGACAAACTTTCAAAGAAAAGGGCTGAAACAGCGCTTGAATATATTAAGAGAGAGTTCGAAAAGGCACAGATAGAAGATGTCAATAAGGAGTCATTCCTTGAAAGCAGGTCAACAGCTGAAGACTGGGAAGGTTTCCGTGAAGAGGTAAGCAAATCTAACATGGCGGATAAGGAGCTTATTCTGCGAGTTCTTTCAATGTATTCAGATCCTGTTGTGCGTGAACGTGAGATAAAGAATATCTCTGCTGCCTTTGAAACACTGAAAACAGATATTCTGCCAAAACTCAGAAGGTCAAAGATCATTGTAAATGTTGATAAGATCGGAAGAACAGATGATGAGATTCTTGAGGCTATTAATGGTGATGCTTCAGTACTGGGTCTTGAAGAGCTTCTCTATGCAGGTACTCTTACCGAGGACCTGAATGAGCAGCTTGAATATTACAAGATTGCTGCTGAAAGATTTCCGAAATGCTTAAGAGCACACAACAACATTGGCGTAACCGAGATGCATCTTGGAAATATTGATGCTGCTGAAGCTGCTTTCGAAAAAGCTCAGGCCATCCAGAATAACGATATGGTTAAGAACAACCTCGGATATGTTGCACTTGCACAGGGTGACATAGCTGAAGCTGAGGAGCTTTTCAACTCTGTTGCAACACCAACCATGGAGTCAAGGAGCGGACAGGGTATCATCGCCATTATGAATGGTGAATATGATAAGGCTGTTAACCTCTTTGGAAATGATCCTTCAGTTAACCATGCACTGGCACTGGTTCTTAAGGGCGACCTGAACAGGGCCAAGTCAATGCTTGATGGTATGGAAATGCCTGTTAACGGATCTGGATCATATCTTAAGGCTGTTGTTGGAGCCAGGATGGACAATGCAGATTATATGCTTGACGGACTTCGTGAAGCAGTTAGGTTTAATCCCGACTGGGCAGCCTATGCTGCAAAGGATGTTGAGTTTGCAAAATTTGCAGGCAACGAAGCATTGGCAGCAATAATTCAGTAACAGAGAAGATAATCCAGTTACAGAAGAAAATGAATTGTAAATAGGGGGGAGCCTTCCGCACTGCGGAGGGCTCCTTCTCTTTTTAATAAATGGTATTATACCCCAAGGCAAGCCCTGGACCCTTCTTTCCGGGGCAAGCCCCGGGGAATTTAACCACACCCTCTCGTCCGCCGAAGCGGAACGCGAAGGTGGATTAAAGGTTGGGTTTGGGATTATAATGCCCGGCCGTGCGGCAGACCAAACTCTGTCAGAGCATCATCTTCCTGAAAATATCCCATAAGGCAATACCTGCACTAACAGCTATGTTAAATGAGTGTTTTGTCCCGAACTGGGGTATTTCGATAGCCATATCAGACATATTAACAGCCTCCGGGGTAACTCCTTTTACCTCGTGACCGAAGATAAGGGCATACCGCCCGCCTTTCTCCGGGTTAAAACGGTCCAGCATTACAGACCCCTCAACCTGTTCAATGGAGACTATAATATATCCCTCTTCCTTAAACTTTATGATGGCATCAGTTGTGTCACTGAAGTGACTCCATGCAACAGATTCGGTTGCTCCCAGCGCCGTTTTATGAATATCTCTGTGAGGAGGTGTGGCAGTAATTCCGCATAAACAGATATGATCAACAAGGAAAGCATCTGCGGTTCTGAAAATTGATCCGATATTATTCAGGCTGCGCACATTATCCAGGATTATCACAATGCCGCTCTTTTCCGCATTCCGGAATTCTGTAACACTCTTCCTCTTCAGTTCAGAAATTTTAAGCTTTCGCATAACATCAGGTTAGATTACTAAAATAGAGAAAAAAAATGTAATTTGGCTTTCACAAAACTAGTTACCGGAAACCTTATAAAAACAGAACAGAATATGAATCTTCACGAATACCAGGGCTACCAGCTTCTCAGCAGGTACAATGTTAAAACCGCTGACGGTGGAATGGCAGCGACACCGGAAGATGCAGTAGCTATTGCCGCTGGCCTGAAAGAGAAATCCGACAGTGAAATTTTTGTGGTTAAGGCTCAGATCCATGCAGGAGGAAGAGGAAAAGGCGGAGGTGTTAAGGTAGCCCGTTCCGTTGATGAGGTAGGAGAGCTGGCCGGGAAAATACTCGGAATGCAACTGGTGACACCCCAGACAGGACCGGAGGGAAAAAAGGTAAACAGGGTGTTTGTGGCAAGAAATGTTTTCTATAAGGGAGACTCTGAGCCCCGCGAGTTCTATATGTCGGTTCTTCTCGACCGTGACACCGGTAAGCATGTAATGATCTATTCACCAGACGGGGGGATGGATATTGAAGAGGTGGCTCAGAAATCACCTGAGAGAATATTCAGGGAGATTATAGATCCTGCAGCCGGATTTCAGCCGTTTCAGTCGAGACGAATAGCCTTTAACCTGGGTCTGAGTGGTAATGCTTATAAAGATATGCTCAAATTTGCTCCGGCTCTGTACACTGCCTTTAAAGGAAGCGATGCCCAGCTTTTTGAGATTAATCCGGTTCTTAAAACCAGTGATGACCAGATAATGGCTATCGACTGTAAGGTGGTGATTGATGATAATGCCCTTTACAGACACCCTGAGATTGAGGCAATGCGTGATCTGACAGAGGAAGATGCCACTGAGACTGAAGCCGGCAAGTATAACCTTAATTTTGTCAAACTGGATGGTAATGTTGGATGTATGGTTAACGGTGCCGGACTGGCAATGGCTACTATGGATCTGATAAAGCTTTCGGGCGGCGAGCCTGCCAATTTCCTCGATGTTGGAGGTACCGCCAGCGCCGAAACGGTGGAGGCGGGCTTCAGGATAATACTGAAAGATCCTGCAGTAAAGGCTATCCTGATAAATATTTTTGGTGGTATTGTGCGATGCGACCGGGTGGCTAACGGGGTGGTGGAAGCATGCAGGGCGTACGGGGAACTGCCTGTTCCTGTTATTGTGCGTCTGCAGGGGACAAATGCCGAAGAGGCACGGGATATAATTAATAATTCATCACTGAAGGTATATTCGGCATCCTCATTTGCCGATGCAGCCAGAATGGTAAAGGAGGTGCTTACCTGATACTCCTGCCGGGAAGTTATACTACAGTATGGAGAATAGTGATTGCGGCATGAGGAATTCATGCCGCTTGTATTATCAAATGGTTACAGGTTCCCTTGAAAAGGGCATTGTCATACACCTGGCCCCGCCACCACCGCGTGATAACTCTGAACCGTCAATACCAATAACACATCTTTTATAGCTTTCCGGATCACTCTTTCCACTGATAACATCATCAGCCTTTAATATCTCGTAGCCCTGACCCGACATCTCCTCAAGGGTATACTCATTTCTTGAATAGCCCAGCAGCTTGCCCGGCGCAATGGCAAAAAAGTTGGCCCCGCTGTGCCACTGCTCCCTCTCCTGTATCCAGGGGTCACGAACACCGCCACAGATAACAGGCTCCATATCCATCCCAAGCGACTTAAGGGCTGAGGGGAGACTTATCTCATCTCGTATTGATGATACCTTGCCGTTATCAATCTCTATGTGAACCGTCTGATACCTGCTCTTTTTGAGAATTAGCGGCTCATATGCCATAAAATTATCCCTGTCGAGCAGGGTGAAAACCATATCAAGATGAATAAATGATTCCGGTGTGTATGGGAGTTCCTGGACAATGATATGGAACTTATCAGATTTATGATGACAGATAATGTCTATTAAGCTGTCAATTCCTTCAGTTGTAGTGCGGCACCCGTTACCTATAATCACAATATCCTTCCGGGCCATTAGCAGGTCTCCTCCCTCAATGGTACACTTGGTACACTCTCCCGGTCCTCTTCCCGTCTCATGGGTGTCGCCACGCAGCTGTGGATGATACCTGAAGATGGTCTTCATTATCATAGCTTCACGCTGCCTTACCCTGCTTGCCATTGAACCGATAAGTACCGAATCGTTGATTACCATGGAAGAGTCTCTGGTAAAAAAGAAGTTGTGCAGTGGCCTCAGTGCAAATTTCTCCTTGCTGAGATATCTTGTCAGATTGTCTCTCCGTAGCAGTTCCCCCTCTATCAGCACTTTAGTGAGCTCGCTGCTGTTATACTCTTCAAGTCTGGATCTTATAAGTGTGTCATTGCCTGATGCCCTTATTATCAACTCCTTGCGGGCTTCGTAATTTTCAAGTGATGTTCTGAGAAGATCACTTACCTCCCAGGTTTGGGCTACCTTTCCCAGCACACCTGACAGCTGGTTGTACTCCCTTGTGGCAACCTTAAGGTTGAGAATATCACTGTATAGAGCCCTCTCGGCATTCTTTGGGGTCATATTTTCAACCTCTGTGCCGGGAGTATGGATAACGACCCCTTTCAGCCTGCCGATTTCAGAATCAACATAGATTTTGCCCTGCATAGCATACTATTTTTATGATCTGCAAAGTTAGTGAGTTAAATTAAAGAAATGGGGTGATCCGCTGAAAATTGCGTTGCCGGTTAATGCTCTTTTTTTCGGTGTGAGCCGTCACAGAATGGCTGTAACCGTGACTTGTCGCACCTGCACAGACTTACTGTTCCGTCAAACCGTGACCTGCTTCCGTTTTCACGCTCCAGAAAAAAGGTGCCGTTAATTACAAAGGGACCATCAGGCAGTGTTTTGATTACAGGAGCAGATTCATCTTTTTCGTTCCGGGTATTATCCTCTTCACCCCTGGCCTTCATGTTTTTAATGTGGTTTGAATGTTCATCACCCGGATCAATATTCTTTGATTCATTGTTCCATTTCCAGGTTAGGGCATCTACCGGGCACCTGTTGACAACCTTTATTATCTCTTCCGTTGAGGCTCCTTCCATATCTATCCATGGTCTCCTGTTTGACCTGAATACACCCGGTAATTCGTTTACACATGTTGATGCATGTATGCAGGAGGAGGGCTTCCAGTATACGGTTATATCCTTGTTTTTGTAACTCTTGTTCCTTGACGCCATGTTAACAGACTATTTTAATTAAGAACAAATTATAACAACCAATGTTTTGACCTTGTCAGGAAATTTCTACATTTGTATCAGTGCCTGCAATATATAACTTATCATTTGATAACTCAAAATATTACGGGACATGACAGGAGAATGAATATCCTGAAAACTGGAATTTGCTATAATGTTATGTTTTTGGTAGTAAGGAGATTGCTGCGTATTATGCTTTTTTTTCTGACTGCATTGCCGTTTAACCTTTACGGTAGTGAGACAACGGTGCTGTCAGGCTACTTCCAGACAAATGACAGATCAGGGCTGCTGGCAATTTTCCTTCTTATAACAGGGGCAGTACTGGCTATCTCCGTTGTTGTAATATTCAGTATTTTAAGAGGGAAACGTCTGGGCCGCATTATCCGTGACCAGACAGTATCAATCGACCTGTTAAAGCACGAAAACAGTGACCTGCATAGGAGACTTGAGGTGGAACGGGAGAGGATGAAAAAGGATCTGGCTGAGTCGGAACGTCTTTACGGTCTTATGCTTTCATCAGCTGATGACGGTATTGCTTTTTACAATACAGACTGGTCTCTGAGGTTTGCAAACTCAGCATTCTACTCTTTGATAGGATATACAGAGGATGAATATAGCAGTATCAGCCATGATGTCCGCGACAGATTTCTTCTCCATCCCGATGATGTTGTCTATTCAGATAACCGGCAGAAATCAATAGCCGAAAGCGGGTTCTATGAGAACGAGATAAGGATCAAACACAGGTTTAACGGAAATTACGTAGTACTCTCTTCCAAGTCGGTGCTGTTACGGAATGAGGATGGCAAAGAGATAGGAATCCTTGTTATAAGTCGTGACATAACATCATTCCGGGAGGCCCAAAATGAACTTATCCTCGCCAAGGAGAAAGCTGAGGAGAGTAACAGGTTAAAATCATCTTTCCTTGCAAACATATCACATGAGATAAGGACACCTCTTAACAGTATCGTTGGATTTTCCAACCTGCTGAATGACAGCTCCAATACACCCTCGGTGCGTGAGGAATATATAGGTTACCTGAACCAGAATACTGACCGACTGCTGCAGATTATTAGTGATATAATTGACCTGTCACGTCTTGAGAACTCTGAAATAGAGATTAGTTACAACCCGGTACGGATTAATGCTCTTCTCGATTTTACCGCAGGATATGCCAAAGCGATGATTGATAAAAGTGGCAAGGAGATCGAATTTGTCCTTAACAAGGGGCTTGATGAGGGAAGGGATGTTGTATATACTGATGAGATTTGGTTGAAGAGAGTATTCAGGCACCTTTCTGATAACGCTGTTAAGTTTACACGATCAGGCCGCATCGAAGTATCATCTGCTGTTGCTGGATCATCACTAATGTTCTCAGTTAAGGATACCGGTATTGGAATAAACAGGGATAGTATTAACTCAATATTTGAGCAGTTCAGGCAGGAGGAGGATGGTCACCAGCGATCTTTTGAGGGTCTGGGGATTGGATTGACCCTGGCCAGACATGTTATTGAGGAGATGGATGGCTATCTGTGGGTTGAGTCTGAAAAGGGAAGCGGATCTGAATTTTTCTTTACTATACCATACCGGCCGGTGGATATTCACTCTCTTGTCGCAGAGCAGCCTGAAGAGGAGAAAAGCATTGTGACCGGTGACCCTGACTGGAACGATAAAAAAATACTGGTAGTCGATGATAATAGTGATGTCCTGAGATATCTTGGGCGTATTCTGTCAGATACCGGTGTAACCGTGATAATGGCACAATCGGGAGAGGAAGCTGTTCGCATAGCACACGAAATTAATGATCTTGATATGATTCTGATAGATCTTCAGATGAGCGGGATGAACGGACTCGAAGCAACTCAGGAGATAAGGAAGATCAGGGGCGATTTGCCCGTAATTGCCCAGACAGCCTTTGTTTTTGAACAGGAGCAGGATATGATCATCCGTGCCGGCTGCGATGCCTGCATAATGAAGCCGATACGGAAAGAGCAGCTGTTCCCTCTTATGGGATCACTTTTCAGAAAAAAGGAATACGAAGAATAGCTGTCCTGTTTTCCCCACAATGCATATGTTATTATATGCCTCCGGTAATTTGCGCCGGGAGAGGAAATGCTGCTTCTTATAGTCAGCAGCAGATCGGTCCCTTATGCAGATCGGTCCCTTATAAAGAAATTATTTCACTACTTTTGAAAATTACCACGACTCATATGGGAGAGCTTTTTGCTGATATAATTTTGCCGGTTGCTGCCCCCGGGGCCTTTACATACCAGATTCCTGACAGGTATAAGGCTGTCCTTAAACCTGGCAGCGGGGTTATTGTACGGTTTGGGAAGAGGAAAGAGGTTGCCGGCGTGGTTGCTGTAATTCATGGAAACAGGCCTGCTGGCATGAAAACCAGAGAGATAGATGGGTTGACAGGTGTGAACCAACTGGCGGGGGAGGTGCAGTTAAAATTATGGAACTGGATAGCTGAATATTATATGTGTACACAGGGTGAGGTGATGAATGCTGCAATTCCGGCTCCTCTCCTTGGAACCACTATTCCGTTGAAAACTACAACCGCTGTTTTTTTACCTCAAAACAACGATGATAAGTATGATACTCTGAGAAGCAGCCTGCGCCGCTCGCATGCAAAAATCCGCCTGCTTGATACCTTCCATGAGCTGTCAGGAGGTACGGTACCGGAAAATGCCGGAATTGAAAGATCATTATTGCTTGCCGCGTCAGGGGCATCAGCATATACGCTGAAACAGATGGTGGATGCGGGTATCTTCAGGCTGGAGGCAAGGGAGGTAAGCAGTATTGGTCGCAAACCATCTGACCCCGTAGAGCTTAATCTGCTAAGTGGTGAGCAGGATGCAGCTCTAAAACAGATAGAAAAACTTTTTGAGAGCATCAGTGTTACACTGCTTAAGGGAGTTACCTCAAGTGGTAAAACAGAGATCTATATACACCTTATAGCCCGGATAATAGGGAAAGGCGCTCAGGCCCTCTATCTGTTACCTGAAATTGCCCTTACCTCACAGATGATAAACCGCCTCAGGAATCATTTCGGAGAAAGTGTGGGAGTGTACCACAGTGGCCTTACTGACACACAGCGTGCCGAGGTGTGGCGAAGAACTGCAGGAGTGTCGGGTCAGCCTCCCTTCAGGGTAATCCTTGGAGTACGCTCATCCCTGTTCCTTCCATTTCAGAATCTTAGTCTTGTAATTGTTGATGAAGAGCATGAGAGCTCATATAAACAGAGTGATCCCTCACCCAGATATCATGCACGTGATACTGCCATTATCCTTGCCCGGTTTCATGGTGCACACACCCTTCTGGGGTCGGCGACACCTTCAATTGAGACAATGTATAACGCCTCAACCGGAAAGTATGGATATGCTGAACTCAACCGCAGATTCGGTAATGTGAAGATGCCTTCCATGATCCTTGCAGATATAGGACAGGCATATAAGCGAAAGGAGATGGTATCACATTTTACACCTGCCCTGGTTGATGCAGTAAGGGAGGCGCTCAGTAAAGGGGAACAGGTGGTGCTCTTTCGTAACCGGCGTGGATTCTCATCACTTATCAAATGCAGCTCATGCGGCTGGGTTCCCGGGTGCCCCTCCTGCTCAGTGGCACTGACCTATCACCGGGGTTTAAACAGTATGAGGTGCCACTATTGCGGAAGGTCACAGAAGGTGCCTGACAGATGTCCGGAATGCGGTTCAACAGCTCTCCTTACAGTGGGATTCGGTACAGAAAAGATAGAGGATGAGCTTAAGATACTCTTCCCGGGAGCCCGCGTTGCACGAATGGATCTCGACACAACGCGCCGACGAGGTTCGATGGAGAAGATAATTGGTGACCTCGAGAAAGGAAAAACAGATATTGTGACCGGAACACAGATGATTTCAAAAGGACTCGATTTTGAGAATCTGACTGTGGTGGGAATATTGAATGTTGACAATATGCTCTTTTTCCCCGACTTCAGATCTCATGAAAAATGTTTCCAGATGATAGAGCAGGTGAGCGGAAGATCAGGGCGGAGAACAAAACAGGGAAAGGTGATACTTCAGACCTGGGATCCCGGGCATATTGTTATGAAGCAGGCGCTGGCTCATGATTATGACCGTATGTACCGCACTCAGCTGGCAGAAAGGGAGGAGTTCAGGTATCCCCCTTTTACCAGGCTGGTCAGGATTTACGTAAAGCATCAGGAGAAGCAGAGGGTAACAGGTGCTGCCGGAGAACTGGCATCACTGCTACGCAACCATAAAGAATTCAGGGTTTTGGGCCCTGAAGCACCGCTGGTTGCCAGAAGGGAAACCCTTCATATTCTCTCTATACTGGTAAAGATAGAGCGGACCGGATCCCCTTCCAATGTGAAAAGAAGAATTATGGATGCCGTAAATGCAGTTATCTTCGGAGGCAGGTGGAAAGGGGTAAGGATTTTTCCGGACGTTGATCCGCTATGAGTATCCTTTATTTTTTTTACTTTTACGGCTCCCTGAAAAATAAATAAAATATGCAGTAATGAAGATAGAAGTATCAAATGGTGAGATAGTTGATAAGCTTACAATAATTGAGATCAAGCTTGAAAGAATAAAAGACCCGGCAAAGCTTGCCAACCTCAGGAGAGAATATGATCTGCTTGACAGCGCCGCAGGAAAGATTATTTCACGTGAAGACCCTCTCTATAAGAAGCTGTATGAAATTAATTCAACTCTATGGGATATTGAGGACAGGATAAGGGATATGGAACGCCAGGGTGATTTTGGCACTGATTTCATTGCGACAGCACGTTCCGTCTATTTCACCAATGATGAGAGGTCAGAGGTAAAAAGATTAATAAACAGTAACACCGGCTCTGACCTTACAGAGGAGAAGTCGTACGAAGAGTACAAATAAGATGAAACAGCAGGTTACCCTTATACTGAGATTTTCTGCCATGGGTGATGTTGTTCTCCTGCTGCCTGCCATAGCCGGTGTTACAACAGCAGAAAGGAGGCTGGTTGTGGTAACCCGTCCGCGTTTTGCTTCTTTCTTTGAGAATATTGAGGGTGTGGAAACTTTCAGTGCTGATTTCAACGGCAGGCATAAGGGTCTATATGGCCTTATAAGGCTCTTCAGGGAGCTGAGGGGCAGATACAGCATTCGTCTGGTTGCCGATCTTCATGACGTTCTCAGGACAAAAATACTGGGAGTGTTGTTTTCCCTTTCAGGAATCAGGGTTATCCGTTTCAGAAAGGGACGGAGTGAAAAGAAGGAGTTTATTAGAAGACGTACCGTTGTTAAGACTACTCCCCCTCATACAGTTGAAAGATATATGCGGGCCCTGAACAGGGCAGGCATTGGAGTGACCCGGACGGAACCTCCTTACTTCATATTCACTGATAAGGAAAAGAGATCTGTTGAAGAGTTTATGCCCGGGGGAGAAAAGGTAAGAATGATTGCTATGGCTCCCTTTGCCCGGCACGATACAAAAACATGGGGAGTGGAGAATATGGCAGGATTGATTTCATTGATTGATGCTTATTGCGATGTCAGGTTTTTTCTTTTCGGCGGACCGGAAGAGAGAACTAGTCTGCAGGAGCTGGCCGGGGGGCGCTCAAATGCGGTAGTTGTTGCCGGAACGCTCAGCGCAAGGACTGAACTGGCCCTTATCTCACGAATGGATTTAATGATCTCTATGGACTCCTCCAATCTTCATCTCGCAGCAATGGCGGGTATAGATACTGTCTCGGTATGGGGAGGCACACACCATGGTACAGGTTTTGGTCCGTGGGGCAGCCGCAACCATATCATAATAGGTATAGATCCGCAGGATCTGGAATGCAGGCCCTGTACAATATTCGGAAGCGGAGGGTGCCGGAGGAGTGATGAGAGGTTTAAATGCCTGAATGATATCTCACCCAAGATGGTCTTTAACAGGATGGTTGATAATTCAATTCTATAGCAGATGGCGGGTGAGCAGCGGAGCAGGAGGAATCTGTGGCTGCGTATAAGGTTTTGGGAACAGTCTAATTCCGGATTACTCTTTCGCTTTTATACTTTCAGAATAGAGTTCCATAATGCTCTGAACCATTTTACCCCATCCAAACCTCTTCTTTTCATCCCTGATTCCTCTGGTAAAACTTTCGGAACGGCTGTTCGTAAAAAAGTCATGTATAGCCCCGGCAATAGCCTCCGGTTCGGGCGGGGTTACATAGCCGCCTTTCATATGCGGAATTATCTCCGGCAATCCACCCGTATTGGTTACAAGCATTGGCTTTTCAAAGTGATAGCCTATCTGGGTTACACCGCTCTGGGTGGCACTTTTGTAAGGCTGTACAATGAGATCCGAGGCAGAGAACCACAGCCTGACATCATTATCGTCAATAAAATGGGGATGAACTGTTACAGTATCATTAAGAGCCAGGTCATCTATCATTCTGTAGTAAGGTTTGCTGTCACAGTAGAACTCTCCGGCCACAAGAGCCCTGATGCCAAGTGATCTGACCTTCTCCTCAGCCAGAGCCCTGATAAAGAGGTCCAGTCCCTTGTACTCCCTTATCAGCCCGAAAAAAAGAATATACCTGAATGAGGGATCGAGTCCGAGCTGCCGCAGGGCCTCCTCCCTTGAAACGGCATCACCGAAGTTGTCAAAGATGGGATGGGGGGAGAGTATCCTTGGGGTAGTGGTGTCAAAAAGGGCAAGCTCGGAAAGCACTGCCCCTGACATTGAGAGAAAGCCATGTACCGGTTTTACAAAATAGCGGGTAAGAAGCCTGTCGCCAGGCCTTCGCTCATGGGGTATGATATTGTCAACAATAGTAAGTATCCTGATAGAGGAGTTTCTGGCTGTACACCTGGCAATGGTGCCAAAACATGGTGCCATAAAGGGAAGCCAGTACCTGAAGATTACCATATCAGGAGCCTCTCTGGCAATTCTTCTTCCCACCCTGAACCAGTTGAAGGGATTGACTGAATTGATGGTGCGATTGATGGAAAGATCTTCGGGGGCATCTGCTGTGACAAATTGCGATTTGCCCGGGAAGAGAAACGACGGATACTGCAGTGTGAAGGTCTCAATTGAGACCTGATGGCCCTCACTCATCAACTCTGCTGCCAGCCTCTCGTTAAATGATGCCAGTCCGCCCCTGTAGGGATATGCCGGTCCTATAATCTTTATTTTCATCTATCGCCTGTTCAGGGAAATCAGGGTTTGTTTAAGGTGTTTGAAACCAGGGTTTGTTTAAGGTGTTTATAATCAGAGTTTGTTTTCATCGTTTGTTTACCAGGATTTGTTTATCATGGTTTTTATCGGGTGTTATCGTCAGCTGGAGAGTATCTCTGCAATTGCAAGCATATCCCTGTTGACATCCTTATGCAGCTTTATTGCCTTCCTGAAAGGTACAAGCACTATCTCATTATTCTGAATACCAACCATGGTGCTCTTCTGATCATCCATCAGGGCCTCAACAGCTGAAAACCCAAGCCTGCTGGCCGAAACCCTGTCAAAGGCGCTTGGTGAACCTCCCCTCTGAAGGTGTCCCAGTACGGTAATCCTTATATCATAGCTGGGATAGAGCTTCTTAAACTTATTGGCGAGCACAAATGCTCCTCCCTCCTCGTCACCTTCAGCCACTATTACTATATTACTGGCCCTCTGTCGTCTTCCGCTCTCCATCAGGGCATTCAGCTTTTTAACCTCATCCCTGGTCTCAGGAATTATAATAGCCTCTGCACCTGTTGCAATACCGCTTCGTATTGCTATAAAACCGGCTTCAGCTCCCATGACCTCAACAAAGAACATCCTGTTGTGGGCACTGGCGGTGTCACGTATTTTGTCAACAGCTTCCACAACGGTATTGAGCGCTGTGTCATAGCCAATCGTGTAATCAGTACCATAAATGTCGTTGTCAATTGTTCCGGGGATGCCAACGAAGGGGATATCATACTCCTCGTTGAATATTCTGGCTCCTGTAAAGGTGCCGTCACCACCGATAACCACAACGCCATCTAGATTAACCTCCTTCAGGTTTCTGTATGCCTTCTCCCTTCCTTCATTTGTTTTGAATTCCATGCACCTTGCTGTCTTCAGTATAGTGCCTCCCCTCTGTATAATATCACTTACATCATGTGACCAGAGTGGCGTAAAAAGCTTTTCTATCATCCCGGTGTATCCTTCCCTTATACCAATAACCTCGATGTTATTATATATGGCTGTACGGGTTACTGCCCTGATAGCTGCATTCATGCCCGGTGCATCGCCCCCGGATGTCATCACTCCGATTTTCTTAATCTTTGTCATCTGGAAATAAAATTATTGTATTAATGTTTTTATCAGTTACCTGTTGGCTCTGTCGCCGGCATCAGTTATCTCCTCAATTCTTTTTCTGGCATCATTTATAAGCCATTTTGGTGTAGAGGTGGCACCGCTTATTCCTACCGACTCTTTTCCTTCAAACCATTTTCCCTCTATTTCAGCCGGGGCTGATATCATGTAGCTCTCAGAATTTACTGATCTGCAGGCTTCAAAGAGCATATTGCCGTTTGAACTCTCTTTTCCGCTTACAAAGATAATTACATCATGGCTGTCGGCAAATTTCAGAAGAGCCGGCTCCCTGTCGGCCACCTGTCCGCATATTGTTTTGTGCAGTCTGATCATGGTGTCCGGATCCTTTCCGAGCTTTTTGTAACCTCTGGCTATGGCAAGGTAAATTTCATGGTATTTCTCACGGCTGCTGGTTGTCTGGGAATAGAGAGTGACAGGTTTGTTGAAATCTATCACGTCAATATCGGTCGTTTCGGAGACCAGAATACCCTTTCCCCTGGTCTGGCCAAGCAGTCCTATCACTTCGGCGTGTCCCTGCTTGCCAAATATTACTATCTGTGACATCTTTTCCCCTGTCTCATTTCCGGCTTTATAAATTCTTTCCTGAAGCCTTTTTACAATAGGGCAGGTTGCTTCTATAATTTCAATATTATTCTCTGCAGCCGTTATGTATGTTGATGGAGGCTCTCCATGGGCACGTACAAGCACCCTGCAGTTCTTAAGCTCTCTTAATCTTTTATGGTCAATAGTTACCAGACCCAGCCGGACCAGTCGCTCCACCTCCTGCTCATTGTGGACAATCGAACCAAGTGAATAGACCGTTTCTCCCCTAAGCAGAGCCTGCTCAGCAATGGATATTGCATTTTCTACCCCGAAACAGAATCCTGAACGGGGTTCTACCTCAATTCTCATGATCCCTTTTTTTTCAGCAGTTCCCTGAACCATGACATCTGACGTTCAGGAGTCATATTGCTGTTATCAAGAAGAAGTGCATCTTCTGCCTTTATAAGCGGACTGATTTCACGGGAGGAATCCATTCTGTCACGCTCTTCAATATTTGATTTTATCTCTTCGAGATTTGCTTCCACTCCTTTTTCCTTCAGCTCAAGAAATCTTCTCATTGCTCTTACCTCAACTGATGCGGTAAGAAAAATTTTAATATCAGCATCAGGAAACACGACCGTCCCAATATCACGTCCATCCATCACTATGCCCTTGAATACACCAATTTCACGCTGCAGCTCAACCATCCTTTTCCTGACCTCACTGATCCTGCTGACCTCACTGACATATCCGGATATCTCAATGCTTCTTATCTCATCTTCAACATTTTCATTGTTGAGGTATGTTTCATAGCCCCCGGTATCGGCATTGTAGGAGAACCGTATGGATATGGATGAAAGCTCTTTGATAATACTTTCACGATCGGTGCCGTTGCTGCCGGTAAAGCCCTGTCTCAGGCTGTAAAGGGTTACGGCCCTGTACATGGCACCACTGTCAATATATATATAACCGAGCTCCTTTGCAATCATCTTTGCAAATGTACTTTTGCCGCATGAGGCATGCCCGTCAATAGCTACTATAATCTTTTTATCCATCTGCCCGTAATAGGATGCAAAAATACTAAATTCTGATCAGTTCCTCTTATTATGGAGATTAGGTTTTATGAGCAGTGAGAGATTATTTACTGAACCTGCAAGATGAAATCTTGATCTGCTGTATGTGAGATCGATAGAAGATAGTCTGATTCCAAATCCAGCCGAAAATCCTACTGTTGAAGTGCGATAATCTACTGCAAGCTCCCTCCGCCGCTGGTAATTAAGACCGGCAGATAAAAAGAAGGAGGGTGAGGGGATCAGTTCTGCACCTATAACCATGTGACGCATAATGTTCTCGGCAACTCCCGCCATCGAGCCGTAACTGCTCCCTTCATTGTCGCTCTCATCCCTGTAACCATCTGTCAGCCTGAAACGGTGCAGGTGGTTAAATGTCAGGGAAAAGCGAAGCGGGGCATGCTCCGGAGTTACCGTCAGTCCGGCCGTCAGAGTAAAGGGGAGCTTCTCACGGGCTGCGGTATAGCGGGTGAGCTGGAAACCTATATTGCGGGCAGTGATGCCTGCAGACAGCAGATTGTCGGGCCTGCTGTAAAGGAAGCCTATATCAAAAGCCACGGCTGCTGAGGAATATCGTTCAAGGGCTGAGAGAAGCGGTTTGATTGTTATCCCGGCAGAGAAAAGGGAGTCGATCCGCCAGGTGCCTGTAAGGGTGAAGGCATATTCCGCTGCAGAGAATTCGCCTGTTATATTTCCCCTGTCATCGGCACCGGTAAATGATCCGTAACCAAGATACTGAATGCCTGCAGCAAAGTATAACTCAGGGGATTTGTTCCATGATACCACGGCAGATCCGTATTTTATACCCCCGTAATAGCTTACAAGGTTAAGGGCCGGCTGAAGGGGTGTAACATACTTCAGAAGTGCCGGATTGGCTGTTATCATAGACGGATCATCCTTGCCCACCGACACATTTACTCCTCCTATTGATGTAAGGAAAGCTGATGAGGAGAGATTGAGAAATCCGTAAGCCCCCTCACCTGAACTCTGCGATCTTAGCGGGGTGAAAGGGATAACCATCAGCTGTATCAAAAAAAGTACTCTTCCCATATATGGCCGGTCATAAATATGTAAACGGCTTCCTGATGACTCTGGTATTACGCAAAGATAAGAGAATTGGACTTATTATGTTGCACTTAATTAATCCGGCGGGGAGGTAATATGGCGGCAGAGTTAATCCGGCGGAGAGGTAATATGGCGGCAGAGTTAATCCGGCGCAGAGTTAATATGGCGGCAGAGTTAATACGGGCAGTATAGGTAATCCGGCGTAGAGTTAATAAGGGCCGGAGAGTGTTATGGCATTGGTTATTCCCGGTTGTAGCGCGCCGACCTCCACAGGGTGGGCAGCTTTCTGAATTTTGTTATCTGGGCCATATAGAGCCCTGCTATCATAACAGCTATACCAAGAAACTTTTCAAAGGTGATCATCTCCCCGATTGTGAAAAATGCAAATACCGCTGTAAGGGCCGGAATAAGATTGGCAAAGAGGTTTGCCCGTGTTACACCTATCAGGCTTACCGAATAGCTTAAAAGAATAAAGGCTCCGCATGAGGCAAAAAATGCCAGTTTCAGTACCGCCTCGGCCGCAACCCGATCAAAGGTCATAAGAGGGATATGATTCCATTCACTGATAAGAAAGATGGGAAGGAAGAGTGTAAGTCCGATCAGGTTCTGGGTGTTTACAATAAATACAGGCCTGTATTTAATGGTAAGTCGCCTCAGAAGCAGGTTATAGCCTGTGGCACATAAGACGGCGAGTACCATAAGCAGAATCCCCTTTATGTTAAATACAAGGTTGCTGTCGCCGGTAAGGATAAACATCATCAAACCGCCAAAGGAGATTACTATACCAACCCAGTTAAAACGGGTTATCCTCTCCCTGAAGAATATCATTGCTCCGGCTGCAGTAAAAATGGGAATAGTTGACACAACAACCGAAGCAACAGTGGAGGATATATGTGTTAATCCGTGACTCTCAAAAATAAAGTAGAGGGTGGGTTCAAACAGTGACATAAAGAAAAAGTATTTCCTGTCACTCTTCTTGATCCTGACCATATTCCCGGAGATCACAAGGTAGAGAGTCAGAATAATTACAGCTATGGCAAGTCTGAGAAATACAATGGTAACAGGCCTGTAAACCTCGTTGGCTATCTTAAACCATACATATGAAAAGGCAAAGAAGGCCATTGAGAAGAAGGCTGCTGTATAGGCCTTTATATTATCTCCTGACATGGTGAAACCGTAATAGATTTAAGTGTGCGAAAATAGTAAAAAAATGAGACCTGTACGGATGATTGGTCAGGTAATAAATACCGGGGGCTCTGTTTTTTCGAACTGTTCAGGAAATATGGTTTTCTAGACTGTTTAAGTATCATCTGTACAGACAAATAGTATTTATGTAACTTTGGAACACGGATTGCCGACACTCCTTACCCTGATTTGATGGTGAATCATTTTTTTTTATATTTGCTCGCTCCGGAGATGGCAAAATGGGCTCTCCGGCTGCTACTGGTGAGTGTCCGGAGTCAATTGAGTATGGAATCCTCACTAAAAGAAATGAGTGGCCGTGCTGGTTGATATTTTCAGAATTGACAGATAGAGAGGGTTAATAGTCAGAGAGTTGGCCGGAAGGAGAATGGGTTTAACGAAAGAGTATTCAATAAAGATAAAACAGTAATAAATGAAAATTCTGGTTTGCATTAGTAATGTACCCGATACAACAACACGGGTTAAATTTACAGAAGGTAACAGGAATCTGGACAGCACCGGTGTACAATGGGTGATAAATCCCTGGGACGAACTCTCCCTTACCCGCGCACTGGAACTTAAGGATAACGCCTCTAATGGTATTTCCTCAGTAACCGTTGCACATGTTGGTCCGGCCTCTTCCGAGCCAACAATAAGGAAGGCACTTGCGATTGGTGCAGATGATGCTGTAAGGGTTAACTGCGATGCCTCAGATTCATACAGTGTGGCACTTCAGCTTGCAGAGGTGGTAAAGGAGGGCGGATATGACATTGTCATGTGCGGAATAGAATCAAGTGATCATAATGGTTCATCAGTGGGTGGAATGATCGCCGGACTTCTTGATGTCCCGCTAGTGTCAGCTGTTTCATCCCTCGACCTGAGGGGAGGAGAACCTCTGATTTCAAGGGAGATGGATGGCGGCCGTGAGATTGTAACTACATCTCTTCCCATGGTTGCCGTGGTACAGAAAGGCATTGCAAAGGAGCCAAGGATTGCCGCTATGCGGGGTATTATGATGGCACGCTCAAAACCTGTAAAGGTGGTTGAACCGGTTGATACAGCCGCATTAACGGAGGTGATAGAGTATGAAATTCCGGCACCACGGGCAGCCTGTAGATTTATTGATCCGGAAAACGCTGCGGAACTGATCTTCTTATTGCAGAATGAAGCGAAGATAATCTGAGTTATTGACTGAAAAAGATAAAGATATGTCACTACTGGTATACACAGAGAACTGGAACGGAAAATTTAAGAAGCTGTCACTGGAACTTGTTTCATATGCTTCCGGAGTTGGAGAGATTATGAACAGCGATGTTATCGCATTAACTATAGGCCCCGTTGAGGAGGATGAACTGATGCGACTGGCAGAATACGGTGCATCCAGAATTATTGTTGCTGAACATGATGCCCTTAAGGAGTATGATACCCTTACCTATGCTTCGGTTATCACCCAACTTGCAGAAAAGGAGGGTTCGGATGTCATTGTTCTTGCAAATAATAATCAGGGTAAAGGCGTGGCGCCTGTTATTGCAGCCAGACTGGCGGCTGGACTGGCGGCAGGGGTGACCGGATTGCCTGTTTCCGTTGATCCTTTCAGGATAGATAAAAGAGCCTATTCAGGTAATGCCATGGCCCGACTCGAGATAAAAACGGCTGTCAGAATACTTACTCTTGCCCAGAACTCCTACGATCTGAAGAGTAATCGGAGAGATGCAGTAATTGAGAAGTATCAGCCGGTTATTGAAAATAGTCCGGCCATAAAGATTGAAGATGTTCAGAGACAGGAAGGTAAACTGCTGCTTACCGATGCCGAGATTGTTGTTTCGGGCGGACGGGGAATGAAATCCCCGGATAACTGGGTTCATATTGAGGAGCTTGCCTCCCTGCTGGGAGGTGCAACAGCCTGTTCACGACCTGTCTCTGATGAGGGATGGAGACCTCACGGTGAGCATACCGGCCAAACAGGCAAGGTGATTGCTCCCAACCTATATATAGCAGCCGGAATATCAGGTGCTACACAGCATATAGCAGGCGTAAGCTCCTCGAAGTATATAGTCGCTATAAACAGTGACAAAGATGCACCTATCTTTGAAGTTGCACAGTATGGAATAGTAGGCGATGCCCTTAAGGTGCTGCCTGCACTGGTGGCGGCTGTAAAGGCTGCAAAGAATGACTGACCCTGCCCTCATTGATTTACCTTTGAAATTAATATGAGAGTTTCCTTTTTTAAAGCCTTACCTCTATCCTAAACCTGATTCAGTATGAACAGCCAGATAATTTTTGCCCTGCTGCTCCTTTTCACTTTTGCCGTTTTCGGCTATACCCTCCGGCGACTTGCGCAGTTATTTTCATTTACCAGGAAATCCTTCCCCATAAAGAATATCGGCCGCAGGATCATGGTTACCCTGAAAGTTGCAATAGGCCAGTCACGTATCTTCCGTAATCCCTTTTCCGGGTTTCTGCATGCCCTGGTATTCTGGGGTTTTTGCGTTATCCTGATAGGAAGCATAGAGATGGTGGCCGATGGATTGTCAGGCAGTGAGAGGGCATTATCCTCAATGGGAGGTTTCTATAATTTTATAACTGCTTCGGGTGACCTTTTCGGACTGATAATAGCCATTGCCATTATCGTTTTTATAGTAAGACGTATTTCTATGAGGGTGAAGAGGTTTGAAGGTATTGAGATGAAAAAGGCTTCCCATACAGATGCCTACATCGCACTTACAATGATCCTGCTGCTGATGCTCACCCTTCTGGGAATGAACAGTGCCTACTACGCACTTGCTGAAGCAGGAGGTGATACTATAATAGGAGTGTACCCCGTCAGCTCACTGCTGGCTTCCCTCTTTTCAGGAAGTGAGACAGCTGCCATTCATATATGGCATGAGATATTCTGGTGGTCACATATCGTGCTCATATTTGTATTTGCCAATATGCTCCCCTATTCAAAGCATTTTCATGTTTTTCTTTCAGTTCCCAATGTATTTCTTTCAAGACTTGACCCGCTGGGGAAGATGGTCAATATGGAGAGCATTACCAGGGAGGTTAAACTGATGATGAATCCTGAGACAGCCTATGCTGCAGCTCCTGAGGGATCTGAGCCTGAACGGTTCGGGGTGAAGGATGCGGAGGATGTAACGTGGAAAAACTATTTTGACTCACTGTCATGCACTCAGTGCGGAAGATGCAGCTATGTATGTCCGGCCAATATAACAGGTAAATTATTGTCCCCGAGAAAGATAATGATGGATCTGCGCGCCAGGATGAAAGAGAAGGGACCGGGAATGATAAAGGAGGGCAGAGGCTTTAATGATAACAGGTCTCTTCTGAGGGATTATATTACGGAAGAGGAATTGTGGGCCTGCACAACATGCAATGCCTGCGCAAGGGAGTGCCCGATCAGTATTAACCAGCCAGAGCTGATTCTGGAAATGAGAAGGTATCTGGTGATGGAGGAGGGTGCAGCACCGGGCGGACTGAAGGCACTGTTCAGTAATATTGAGAATAACGGTGCTCCCTGGCAGTACTCGAGAGAGGACAGGATGCTGTGGACGACCGGACTGGAGATTAACCAACCTAATTGAACTGGCTGATGGAGAGAGTACCTATTGAAGTTCCCGTTATGGCCAATGTGGCTGCTGCCGGGAAAAAACCCGAATATCTTTTCTGGGTCGGCTGCGCAGGTGCGTATGATGACAGATACAGAAAAGTCACCCGGGCCTTTGTAAAGATACTTGTTCACCTTAAGGTGGATTTTGCGGTGCTGGGCAGCGAGGAGACATGTACTGGTGATCCGGCACGGAGAGCCGGCAATGAGATGCTGTACCAGATGCAGGCAATGCAGAATATTGAGACATTTAATTCTTATGGCATAAAAAAGATAATTACCATATGCCCGCATTGCTATAATATCTTTAAAAATGATTACCCTGACCTGGGGGGTAGATATGAAATTATTAACTATCTGGAGCTGATTGAGAAGTTTATCGAATCGGGTCAGTTGAAACTACCTGGTGTCAGGGAGAAGGGAGTAAGGATTACCTATCATGATCCGTGCTACCTGGGACGTGCAAATGGTATATATGATACCCCCAGAAAAGTGCTGGGAAGCCTCTCTCCCGGTCTGCTTGAGATGGAGAGAAACAGGAGCTTTGCCCTCTGTTGCGGGGCAGGAGGAGCCCAGATGTTTAAGGAGGCAGAAAAGGGAGATAAGGAGATTTTTATTGAACGCACGGAAGAAGCTCTGAAAACCGGTGCTGACGTTATTGCTACCGCCTGCCCGTTCTGTATGACCATGATTACTGACGGAATAAAATATAAAAACAGGGAGGAGAATGTAAAAAATTATGATATTGCAGAACTGGTAGCCGAATCACTGGGATTGTAACCGGATGTAAATAATTTGCTGCCGTGAAATGTCATTTGACAGATTTGGGAAATGAGTTTTTAAATTGAAAATAGTATTGCAATGAACGAGAAGAAGATTCTGAAAAGCGGTGAATTCCTGGTCTCTGAAACCGATCCCGCAGATGTGTTTATACCTGAGGATTTTGATGAGGAACAGAAGATGATAGCTCAAACCTGCAGGGATTTTCTGGAGGCAGAAGTGTACCCCCGACTCGATGATCTTGATAAGGGAGACCGCGAACTGATGGAGGAACTGCTGAAAAAGTCAGGTGAGCTCGGCCTGATGGGGATATCAATCCCGGAAGAGTTCGGTGGATTCGGCCAGTCATTCGTAACACAGATGCTCGCAGCTGAAACAATAGGTGCTGCTTACTCCTTCTCGGTTGCCTTTATGGCACATTGTGGAATAGGCACCCTGCCGATAATGTATTTTGGTAATCATGAGCAGAGGGAAAAGTATGTGACCAAACTGGCAACAGGTGAACTGATTGGAGCCTACTGTCTTACCGAGCCCGGAGCCGGCAGCGATGCCAATTCCGGCAAATCCAATGCAGTACCCACGGAAGATGGAACCGGTTATATCCTCAATGGACAGAAGATGTGGATAACAAATGCCGGGTTTGCTGATCTGCAGACAGTATTTGCTAAAATTGAAAATGACCGGGTGCTCAGCGCATTCCTGGTTGAAAAAGATATGGAAGGGGTGATTATCGGACCTGATGAGCATAAAATGGGTATAAAGGGCTCATCAACAGCACAGATCTATTATAATGATGTGAAGATTCCCTCAGAAAACCTGCTGGGCAAGCGGGGCGAGGGTTTCAGAATAGCACTGAGTATACTTCATATGGGCAGACTCAAGCTAGGGGCCAATGTTATCGGTGCTGCCAAAAAAGCCATTACCGACTCGGTGCAGTATGCAAATGAACGTAAGCAGTTCGGAACCAAAATTTCCGGGTTCGGGGCAATTAAGCATAAACTGGCCCAGCAGGTGATAGAGACCTTTGCCAATGAAGCGGCAATATACAGGGTGAGTAATGATATAGATTTCCTGATGTCAAAATATAAGAGCGAGGGATGTGACCAGGGAAGGGCAGCCATTGATGCAATAGCTCACTACGCGGTTGAGGCAGCCCTTCTTAAGGTGTCAGGATCAGAGATGCTGGATTATGTTGCGGATGAAGCTGTTCAGATACATGGAGGAATGGGCTACTCGGCAGAAATGGCGGTAGAAAGGGGTTACAGGGATTCCCGAATTAACAGGATATTTGAGGGAACAAACGAAATTAACCGGATTCTGGTAGTTGATACCGCCATGAAGAGGGCGATGAAAGGTGATTTTGACCTTTTTGGAGAGGCCGAAAACATTATTGCGGATATCTCAAATGCTGTGTTAAGACCAGTTGATGGAGAGGATTGGTTTAACAGACACATAAGATCAATCAGAAACTTTAAGAGAGTAGCATTAATCATAATTAAAAAAGCTTCAGAGCAGTATGGTAAACTGCTTGTTCATGAACAGGAGGTACTGAATAATATCTCAAATATGATTATTGAGATATATCTGGCAGAATCACTGGCACTGAGAGTGAAGAGAATTGAGAATCTGAGAGGATCAGCGGGAGTATATGGCGATATCCTGGATGTATTTGTCAGTGATGCGGCAGCCCTCGTACGAAAGGAGAGCATGGATGCTGTATGGTCAATGATGGACAACAGTGAAGCTGAAGCGCTGACTGGCATTGCTAATCAGCTGACAGAGGTGGCAGGAGTAAATGTCAAGGAAGCCAGACGCAGAATTGCTGATAAACTTATTGATGATAACAGCTATAAATTCATGGCGTAGCTCTGAATCATTCTGATACTCTTTACGGCTCTAATTCGGGGGAAGCAAATTCTTGTAGCATTGATATTTATCAATCCAATGTTGCGCAAAGATCAATTGTTTTAATGAAAAGGTAATTTTATCTTGAGCTATTCTAAAGTTGAAGATAAGATATCTTTACCGTTCATAAATTAACACATAAATTCACCTAATTATAATTTCAGATGAGCAGGAAAGAGAGTAAGAAAATGAGAAATATTGCGCTCACTCTGGTGATTGTCGCAATAGCAGGATTTACCTCCTGCGAGCAGTATATCTGGGATCCGCCGGAATATATTCCGCCAGACACCACCGGTGGTTTTGATACCATATTCTTTAATACGGATATTGTTCCGCTTTTTGTAGAGAATAACTGTACCGGATGTCATAAGCAGGGAGGAACCCCTCCGGATCTTACAGCAGCCAATGCATATGATGCACTGGTTCCCGGCTACGTTAACCTTAATACCCCCGTAGAGAGCGAGATTTATACCAAGATAGATGATGGACATATGGGCGGGATGCCATTTGACGACAAGAAGCTGATTCTTGACTGGATTTTTCAGGGTGCACGCAATTTCACAGAATAATATACTTAAAACTTATAATTGACTATTATGAAGAATATAATTGCATTTCTGTTTGTGCTGCTTATTTCAGCACCTGTTATTGCACAGCAGGTTGAATTTGAGCCATTTCCGGTAGGCTACACATTTGAGTCATCCCTGCTCATTGATAACCAGACAATTATGGTGCCCGAGCAGGGACGACTCGAATTCCTTATCTATCACCGTTTTGGTAATATTACAGATGGTGCTGAAAACCTGTTTGGAATCTATTCTACCGCAAATGTAAGAATGGGTCTTAATTATGGTGTCACGGAACGACTGATGATCGGAGTTGGGACCACAAGGGGTTATAAGCTCCAGGATATAAATGGAAAGTATCAGATCCTAAGACAGACAGAAGGTAATGAGATGCCTTTTTCACTGGCCTATTTCGGAAATGTGGCAATCGATGCCCGTACCAGTGATAACTTTGGTCCTGAAGTGACTTATCGTTCAATCCACAGGCTCTCCTATTTCAATCAGCTTATTGTTGCCCGTAAATTTTCAGAGAGATTTTCTTTCCAGGTTGCACCAACACTGCTCTATTTTAACTCCGTGGAGAGGGGATACAAAAACCTTAATTACGGATTATCTGCAGGGGGGCGTATGGTATTCGGCCCGGGCCATTCAGTAATATTTGAGTATGACCAGCTGTTCAGCAAGCAGGAAGATGAGGAAAAGGATCCCAAGCCACAGCTTTCAATAGGATGGGAGAAAAATACAGCAACTCACTGTTTCCAGTTGTTCTTTGCCAACTACACAGGGATTGTTGGTCAGCATGCTTTTCTCTATAACCAGAATGATTTTCTCAAGGGAGACTTCCTTGTAGGTCTGAATATTACTGTCAGATTTTAACCCTGGCTAATAATGAAGGTAATTATACTGGGAATAGTAGTTACATTACTGGCCTTTCTGGGTATTACGGGTCCTGATACAGCTCCGGTAATGCAGGATCCTGAAGGGGCTGAGATGCTGAAGGGAGCTGAAAACAGTATCTATTATGAGGATAATGAAACCTGTTTTAAATGTCACGCACAGGACTTTTATACCCTTGAGGATGCTGAATCAGGTCTCTCACAAAAACGCGTAATGTGTCAGAATTACATTGTTGACAGGGATGAGTACTACCAGAGTAACCACTGGAGCTTTGCCTGTACCGACTGCCATTCATGGGAGTTCAGTAATTTTCCTCATCCCACAGCAGAGCGACTTCAGGATCATTTCAGCTGTCTCGATTGTCATGGTTATGATGAAGCATATGCACAATACCATTTCGAGGAGATAGAAGAGGAGTACAATGCAAGCACACATGCTGAAATAGAGGGTTTTTCATGCTGGGACTGCCATAATCCGCACAGCTATGAGATAAATATCCGGACAAGTACTAATCTCAAGGAGACAATACTTTACGATAACAATATCTGCCTTGAGTGTCACGGGAACTACTCTAATTTCAGGCTATTGTCTGACATCGACGAGGTGGATGTGGTAGTAAGCCATGAGTGGCTGCCAAATCAGGTGGCTCACTTTGCCGGAGTGCGGTGTATTGAATGTCACACATCAATCAATGACTCTATACTGGTGGCCCATCACATTCTTCCAAAGGAGCAGGCGGTAAGGAATTGTACCGAGTGTCACAGTTCTGACTCCCGTCTGATGGCAACCCTTTATAAGTTTGAGGCAAAAGAGCAGCGCAAAAGAGGTTTCCTTAATGGTGTTATCGTTAACAACTCTTATGTAATAGGAGCCACAAGGAACTATTTCCTGAATGTTGCCAGTGTGGTGATATTTGCGGGACTGATGCTGGTGCTGATGATTCATGTGTTTTTCAGAATAAAAAAGAAATAGGGTTATGGCTAAGAGATTTTACTTATATCCTGTGTGGATAAGATCATGGCACTTGATCAATGCCATACTCTTTATTATCCTTATACTGACAGGTCTCAGCATGCATTATGCATCTATGGATAACAGATATTTCTTTTTCACATTTGAATCGGCTGTTGCATGGCATAATGTTGCTGCATTTATTCTTACGGCAAGTTATGTGTTCTATGTACTTGGAAATATAGTGACAGGAAACGGGAAATACTACAGGATAAAGCGTAAGAAGTTTATGCAGAAACTGGTTAAGCAATCTGTTTACTACGGTTACGGAATGTTTAAAGGAGAGGAACATCCCTTCCCTGTTTCTGAAAGGAGAAAGTTTAACCCCCTTCAGAAGCTAAGCTATGTGCTTGCAATGTACGTAGGGCTTCCTGTTCTGATTATATCTGGTTTCGGACTGCTATTCCCCGAGATACTTGTAGGGCAGTTCTTCGGTATCAGCGGACTGGCATATACAAGTGTCCTGCATGCCACTATGGGGTTTATCCTTTTCATCTTTATGGTAATACATATCTATACCTGTACCCTGGGCGATAAGCCTTCTACCCTGTTCAAAAGTATGATAGACGGTTACCACGAAGAGCATTGAAGAAGTAGTATAGTGAATTAAGGGAAAGACGCATCTTCACTCTTTTCAGGAAAGAGTTTTCTACAGAGATAAGGGAAAGACAGTATCCCGTTATAATCACGAAAATATCACCGGTGGCATCAGGTTAACCTGATGCCACTTTTTATTTCGGAATTTTATGGGTCGCTGCTTGTCCGCAATGCCGCTGTTACTGCCGTTATTTCTTTTCCGGAACCCTGCATAATAACAGAGATTATGGGGTGCCCTCCTTTTCCTCAGGGAACCTTAACGAACATTGTCTTTACCGGACCTGTTCCATGTAAATTAGCCGGGGCCGGCATATTGCGGCGCCTTAAACCAATATATTGACTTTATTTATTCTGACTGATATATGGAAACCACAAATATCAGGGCAAAAAAAAAAGGCCCGGAAAGGCCCTTTTTTGAAATATATGGAAAATACTCTATATGCCTGCTACTACCAGTTCCATCGCAGCTATTGAGTTGTCAAGAAGAGCTTTGACGTATGAGGGATTATGAACTCCCAAACTCCTGTCCTCTGCAAGTGTCTGCCAGTTAAGATAAGCTCCGGCAACATCAGCAGTAAAATCACCAGTTTTGTTTCTGCCATTAGCCTCATCATATATGCCGGCGGTCAGCAGAAGAGCTTTTAGGGTTTCAAGTTTTCCTTCAACCTCAGTCTGCAGTGTTGTTGTCATGGTAACAGGATCTGTGTGACAGCCTGTGCAACCCGCTGTGAGCAGGGTCTCGGTTCCATGAACATCATACTTCATGTTCATGGTGTGTCCACCTCCAAGGTCACCATATGGTGTTGCCATATGGCAGCTTACACAACCGTCAGCTACGTTATAGTGAGCAGCAACAGTAGGATAAGTAACTGTGCCGGCAATCTCATATAATCCACTGCCTAATAAAACATTAGCAACAGGTCCGTGGTGTGTGCCCCACCTGTTGGAAGTAATGTTAACATTTGCTCCCCCTACTTCTGGCATTGGACTTACTCCTCTGGCCTGATGGCAGTTTGCGCACTGATTTGCACTTCCTTTATCAAATGTTGCTCCATCAAGTTCAAGCTCAACAGCATCAGCATAAGTAAGTGCCCAATCATCAACAGTAAATGTATTGTGTATCTCATGGCAAGTATAGCAGTTCGGCTGCTGTGGCTCATCATAAGGAGCATTTACAATTGTACCTGTAGCCTGAAACTCAAGAAATCCCTGACTAACATGGCATTTTGCACAGTCTCCGGCCGGATAAATGGTTCCAAATACCCTGTTGCCATATGGAGCATTATGGTTCATTGCGTGTGTGGAATTTTCATACTGCAGTGACTTTGCCACAATATTCTGTGAATTGTCGTGACAGATAATGCAGCCTGCTGTTCCAGCTTCTCCCTGCGGACCCTGCGGACCTACAGAACCGGTAGCACCGGTTGGGCCAATCGGGCCTGTCGGGCCTTCCGGACCCATTGGTCCCTCACAGGCAGTGAAGATAAAAGCTGCAGCGGCAGCCAGCATTAACAGATGTGATAATTTCTTCATAGTATAGAGATTTTAAGTGTTAAATTATTAACTGCAAAATAGGTGAATTTATCCATTTACTGAAGAAAAGGGCGATGATGTTATCACAGTGTGGCAGGGATTGTTTGCAAGCTTATCGTTGATAAATATCAACATGAGGCATGTTTTTCAGCATTATCGTAATTGATTATTTAGTATCTTGTTGTCGTATAATTACATTATCAAGAATCACTCCTTAACTATGGTAAAAGAGAATATTTGTAACTGTAAAGATTGCGAGAAGGGCTGGCCTGTTTTTAAGGTACTTGGCAAGGAGGAACTGGAGTACCTTAACTCGAACAGATTCGAAGCAGGTTTTAAGCCGGGAGAGGTTATCTTCAAGCAGGGATCGCCTGCTTCCAATGTGGTGTTCTTGTTGAGCGGAATGGCGAAGATATACATGGAGGGGCAGGGCGACAGGAATCTGATAGTGGATATTGTAAGACCGGGTAAAATGATTGTGGGTCCGGGGATATATACGGATCAGCGCAATATGTATACTGTTTCAGCGCTGAATGAGGTGAGGGCATGTTTTATCGATTCAGGAGTAATTAAAAAAATGGTAAGACAAAGCTCCGCATTTGCTGAGGGTTTTATTACGGATATTAGTTACAGGTCGGAATACAGCCTGAACAAGCTGATGAGCATGACCCAGAAAAAGATGCCAGGGAGGGTGGCTGAAATATTGCTTTATCTTTCCGATTCGGTCTTTGAAAGTGATGAATTTGATCTTTTCCTTTCCCGTCAGGAGCTTGCTGATATGGCGGGCATGGCAAAGGAGAGTATTGTAAGGATACTCAAGGAGTTTTCGATAGAAGGTATAATTGATTCGGGATGTAGCCGTTTAAAAATAAATGATAAGGTAAAATTGAATATGATCTCCATGAACGGGTAAACAGGAACAGGAAACAGTTGTGAAAATAGTGGCCTGGGTTGAAGACCTGACTTATTCTGTTTACCGGTGTATAAATAAATATTGAAATATGAAGATAAATTTTAAGCTTCTCTTTTCGCCCATTTTCACGGGCGTTCTTTTTTTTGTATTCGCTGTGGCAATGGCCGTGGCAACATTTATTGAGAATGATTTTGGAGCCGCAGCAGCCCGTCAGGCTGTATATGGTGCAAAGTGGTTTGAGCTGATATTTCTGCTTATGATCATAAATCTGGCAGGCCAGATTGTTATATTCAGACTCTACCAGAGGAAGAAACTTACCATTATGCTTTTCCACATCTCCTTTCTGGTGATGATAATAGGTGCAGCAATAACCCGCTATACAGGATATGAGGGTATTATGCATATAAGGGAGGGGCAGGCAACAGATAAGGTAACAGGTGATACCCGTTTTATGGGTGTCACAATTACGGATGACTCAGGTAAGGAGGTCTACTCATCTTCTTCAAAGCTGGAGATAACCGGCAGTTCACTCGGGAATTTTTATCGTGAGCCAAAGATTGGTGGTGAAAGATATTCAGTTCATTACTCACGGTTTATTCCAAACGCCGTTGAGACCATAGTGGACAGCCCGGGGAACGATCCGGTTGCAGCACTTCTGGTAACATCAGGGATGGCAACCCGGCAGGTTCTGTTACTCTCCCCCGGGGATAAGCATGAACTTAACGGATTTAGAATAGGTTTTCTTAATGACCCGTCGCTGGATGTGGAGATAGGCTTTACAGGTGAAGGATTTACAATGACATCCCGAAATGATATCACAGTTTCAGGAATGACAACGGGAGAAGAGGGGGTTCTCGGAGCAGAATCTGTTCATCCCTTAAAGGAGATGAATATATATAATTCCGGATCAGCCAGGATAATTCCCCAGAAACTCAGTCGCTCAGGGCGTATTGTTCCTGTTATGAATGAGGATGGTAATGCACGTACCGGTCAGGATGCATTTGAAATGGAGATCACCGGTAACGGGGAAACCCGAAAGGTATATCTTTATAATATATATAACGGTCCCCGTACATATTCTGAAACCACCATTGGTGATTTAAGTTTTGAACTCTTTTACGGGCCTGAGATTATCACACTGCCTTTTGTTATTAAGCTTGATGATTTTGTTCTTGACCGTTATCCCGGTTCCACCAGTCCGTCAGGATATAAAAGCAATGTCACATTGATAGACCCCTCCAGGGGAATTGAAGAGCCCTATGAAATCTTTATGAATAATATTCTTAAATACGGGGGATACAGGTTTTACCAGTCGTCATACGACCAGGATGAAAAGGGAACGGTACTGTCAGTAAACCATGATATGGCCGGCATGATGGTAACCTATGCAGGATATTCACTTTTGATCCTTTTTATTATACTTTCACTTGTTAATCCTTCGTCACTGCTCTGGAGATCTTCTGCCGGGATGTGGCGAAACAGCAGCAAGAAGGTGTTTACATCGCTGTTTTTACTGGTTTTATCCGGCTCCTCTCTTTTTGCCAACCCTGCAAAAACAGTTATTGATAAGGATAAGGCCGAAGATTTTGGAAAAATTCTGGTGCAGGATCAGAAGGGGCGTACAAAGCCTCTTTATACACTCAGTACCGATATTCTGAGAAAAATAAACCGGCAGAACAGTTATAAGGGACTTACCCCGATGCAGGTCTTCCTGGGATTTACCCTTGATTTTGAAAACTGGCAGGATGAGAAGATTATAAAGGTCTCCAACCGGGAACTGAGAACCTATCTGGGTATTACAGGTGAATATGCTGCTGTTAACCAGATTGTTGATTTCGGAGGTAATGGCTCTTACAAGCTTTCCGGGCTGATTGAGGAGGTATTCTCAAAGCCCTCTTCTGAAAGGGATAAGTTTGATAAGGAGGTGATAAAGGTTGATGAAAGAGTTAATATTATTGTGATGATGGCCCGTGGTGAGTTCCTTAAGATATTTCCTTTGAGGGATGGGACTGATCACTGGGGACTCCCATCGGAAGCTCTTCCAAATGCAATAAATGAAAATGACAGCGTCTATCTTTCAAATATACTTCCCCTGTACAGTACAGCACTGTTTGAAGGGAGCAGAACCGGTAGCAACAGTCAGGCTGACCAGTACCTCAATTCAATAATTGAGTACCAGAGAAGGTTTGCCAGCTATGAACTTCCTTCTGAGGGAAAGGTTAAAGCCGAGATTTTCTATAACAAGTCACTGATCTTTGAGAAGCTGTTTCCATTCTATGCCACAACCGGTATTGTTATGCTGGGGGTACTGATCTATCTGATAATTGCAGGTAAAAAGAGGCGTAACATTTTGGTAAAAGGACTCTCCCTGCTGATTCTGGGCGGATTTCTTTTCCATACACTGGGACTGGGACTCAGGTGGTATATCTCCGGTCACTCTCCAATGAGTAACGGATATGAATCGATGCTGTTTATATCATGGGTGACTGTTCTGGCCGGACTGATTTTCAGCAGGAGCTCCTTCCTTACCCTGGCTGCCACGGCAGTGCTGGCCTCGCTTACACTGATGGTGGCTCACCTTAGTTTTATGGATCCTGAAATAACAGCACTGGTACCTGTACTGCAGTCATACTGGCTCACGCTACATGTTTCGGTTATAACTGCCAGCTACGGATTTTTCGGCCTCAGTGCCATCCTCGGATTGATAGTTCTGATACTCTATTCCCTCTCCGGCAAGCATAATCTCAAAAATACCCTTCCCACGGTAGATGACCTTACGGTTATTAACTACAGATCAATGATCCTGGGCCTCTATTTTCTCACTATAGGAACCTTTCTGGGCGCCGTATGGGCCAATGAGTCGTGGGGACGCTACTGGGGATGGGACCCAAAGGAGACCTGGTCACTGATTACACTTATTGTGTACGCTTTTATAGTTCACAGCCGAATGATAAAAGGTCTTAACTCGGTTTTCTCATTTAACATAATGGCACTGTTTGGTTTTTCATCGGTAATGATGACCTATTTTGGGGTTAACTACTACCTGTCCCGGGATTGCCATTTCGCCTCCGGCTCATGGCTCGCTCCGGTCACCCGGGATTGCCATTTCGCCTCCGGCTCATGGCTCGCTCCGGTCACCCGGGATTGCCATTTCGCCTCCGGCTCATGGCGATCCCTGAGGGGGTGCTTCAACCGGTTAAAACCGTCAGCCCGGTGGGCTGCCATCCGGTTTTTTGATTTTCGCATTCTCAGGCAAGCCTGAATGCTCAATAAAAAAACCGGGTCGTTTTTGACGACCCGGTTTTAACCGGTTGGGTGGAAGATGGGATTCGAACCCACGACCCTTGGAACCACAATCCAATACTCTAACCTACTGAGCTACATCCACCATTTTCGGATTGCAAATTAAGTGGAAAATTATCAGATTGCAAAATTATTTAAATCCTTTTAGAGGGTCTGATATCAAATGTTATCTTTGCGTGGATCGGTTATTCCGGATCATAGGATGAATATGAGGCGATTATCAGCCGGTATTTTTCCGGAACAACAAATTGGACACTCTTTTGAAAAGCAAGCTTATAGATAACGTATCAGGTCTGCAGCTGTTTCAGTTGCTGAGATTCGTGGTCTTCTTTGTTATAAGCATCGTTTTTACAAAGAGCCACCTCACAGCCGCTGAAATTGGTTCATGGGAGATGTTCATGTTTATTGCAAGCCTGATGAGCTTCTTCTGGGTAACTGGGATTATTCAGTCACTTCTCCCTCTCTTTAACCGGAACAGATCATTCAGGAGGCTTGGAGAAAATGAGAGCCGTAAATCACCGGAATTTTTCAACGCCTTTATTTTGCTCTCGATATTCAGCATTCTTTTCTTTATCTCAGGGCATATACTGAAAAATCATTTTGAGATAACTGGTGTCTCCGGAAATACCAAGTATGTTAACCTTTTACTGCTTTACCTGCTCCTTAGCAGTCCGGTATGCCTTATTGAATATATATATCTTCTGAGGGATAAATCGTACCGGATACTGCAATATGGTATTTACACCTTTGTGCCTCAGCTAGTTCTGGTTGTAGGCCCTGTTCTGGCGGGTATGGACCTGATATGGTCATTCAGGGGTCTTATTTTTATCTCCCTGGTGAGATGGGTGTGGCTTATGTCCCTGCTTGTCCGGCACTCGGAATGGAAAATATCAGGCAGTTTTCTGAAAGAACATATGAAGCTGGGACTGCCCCTTATAATAACATCACTTATCAGCGGATCTGCACAGTATATAGACGGAATAATTGTATCATCCCATTTTGATGATCCCCGGACATTTGCAATATTCAGGTACGGAGCAAAGGAGTTTCCACTCGTTCTGCTGATGGCAAACGGGCTGAGCAATGCAATGCTGCCGGCTTTCAGTACACGTTCTGCAATGAAGGATTCACTTGCTACTATAAGAAAGAAATCTGAAAACCTGATGCATTACCTCTTTCCGGCTTCTATATTCTTTCTCTTTACAGCACGATGGTTTTATCCGCGCCTTTTTACCCCTGAATTCCTGAGAAGTGCCGATATTTTTATGATATATATTCTGCTGGTTATACCCAGACTCGTCTTTCCCCAGACTATTATTATCGGACGCAAACGGACAAATATTACACTTTTCGCCGCTGTACTTGAAATTTCACTGAATATTCCTCTCAGCCTCTGGCTGGTAAAGCTTTATGGTACTGTAGGGGTTGCACTGGCTACCTTTGTGGTCTACTTCCTTGAAAAGGTATACCTGGCGGGGTATGTCTGGATAAAGATGAAGATTAAGCCCAATGAGTATATTCCGATGGTCACCTATATCATCTATACGATAATTATTTCGGTTCTGTTTGTATTAATTGACCACAGGATAATTGATTTGCATTGACGTACCTTCAGGCTTCTCAGCTTCTCAGGATGCTCATAATTGCTCAGAATTGCTCAGAATTGCTCAGAAGCGCTCAGAAGCGCCCGGCAGCGCAGTGTAGTTTAGAAAAGCCCTGAAAAGCTCAGTGAAGATCAGGGAGGGGGAAGAGCAAAATCTCATATGGAATAATAAAAATGTATATATTTGCATCACCTGATTCTGCATGAAATGTAGTTCAGTATGCAGATTATCTGCCTGTTGGGAATAGCTTCAGCCGTAAACCATGAAATAATGAACCCTCAAGGTAGTTTTTTGTATTTTGTAAATTGTTCAGACACCTTTGTATGGCATCTGCAGTGTGCGATAAAATAATAAATGACTTCTTATTGATGGAAAATCTTGAGAAATATTTTGAACCGTTCAGAAGTAATATAGTTGGGCAGGATTCGGTTTTTATATCTCCTTTTGGCGAGAGACGGATAATCTACTTTGACTGGATTGCGAGCGGAAGATTATATAAGGGTCTGGAGGATAAGATACTGACACAATTTGGTCCTTTCGTGGCCAATACACATACTGAAACCAGTGAGACAGGTTCCCGGATGACCTGGGCATACCATGACGCACAGAAAATTATAAAAGAGCATGTGAATGCCGGACCTAATGACATATTAATAACTGCCGGTTCAGGTATGACCACGGTTATAAATAAACTGATGCGTATACTGGGGCTCAAGGGGTGCGGGTTGAAAAGGAAGAATTGTGATAATGCAGAAGAGAGACCGGTCGTATTTATTACCCACATGGAACACCACTCAAACCAGACTGCCTGGTATGAAACATTTGCCGATGTGGTTGTACTGCCTCCCGGTAAGGGCCTCCTGGTTGACCCTGATATATTGCGAAAAGAGATTAAACCTTATAGCAACAGGAAATTCAAGATAGGCTCCTTTACGTCATGTTCAAATGTTACCGGAGTATTTACTCCATACCATGCCCTGGCCCGTATAATGCACGAGAACGGAGGAATATGTCTTGTCGATTTTGCTGCCTCAGCCCCTTATGTTGATATCAATATGCATCCGGATGATCCGATGGAGAAGCTTGATGCTATATTTTTTTCACCCCATAAATTTCTGGGAGGACCCGGCTCCTCAGGGGTGCTTGTTTTTGACTCAGCAATGTATAAAAGCGAAGTTCCCGATAATCCCGGAGGCGGAACCGTAGAATGGACCAACCCCTGGGGTGAATATAAATATGTTGATGATATTGAGGCAAGGGAAGATGGCGGAACACCCGGATTTTTGCAGGCTATAAGAACAGCTCTGGCTATAAAGCTGAAAGATCAGATGGGTACCGGTATGATAATGGCCAGAGAAGAGGAGATGCTGAAATTAGTATTTTCCGGATTGAGAAAAATCAGGGGGGTAAAGATTCTTGCGGATAATGTGGAAGAGAGACTGGGGGTTATCAGTTTTTATATTGAGGGAATCCATTATAATCTGGTTGTCAAGCTTCTGAGCGACATGTTTGGCATACAGGTGAGGGGCGGATGTGCATGTGCCGGAACATATGGTCATTACCTGCTCGATGTGAGTTACGATAAAAGTCATAATATTACCGAAAAGATAAACAGTGGTGACCTCTCAGAAAAACCCGGGTGGGTGAGGGCGTCACTCCACCCTTCAATGACCAATGAGGAGATAATGCAACTGGTTGACAGCGTGGCGTATATTACTGAAAATATTGATATTCTGAAGGAGGAATATATCTATAACGGAAGGAAGAACGAGTTTACTCACAGGAACGATAACGGGGAATCAAGGGAGATCGTAAGAAGCTGGTTTGATATTTAACCGGCAGAAGCCCTTCCATGAGTACTCCGGTTTAACCGGGTGTCTCATTAATCTTTAAATTTATATAGAGAGTATGAATGTCAGAAAAGTAGTTTCGCCTGCCGACAAGAAAGAGTTCCTCCTTTTTCCAAAGAGACTCTACAGTAAGGATCCGCACTGGGTTTGTCCGCTCGACAATGAGATTGCGGGAATCTTTGACCCTGAGGTGAACCGGGCTTTTTCACATGGAGAGGCAGAACGGTGGTTGCTGATCAATGGCAGTGGCGAAACAGTAGGACGTATTGCTGCTTTTATTGACGAGGTGAGGGCAAAGGTGTATCGTTACCGTACCGGAGGGCTGGGATTTTTTGAGGTGATAAATGACCGGGAAGCAGCCTTCATGTTGTTTGATACAGCCAGAGAGTGGCTGGTTGAACGAGGAGTGGAGGCTATTGATGGGCCAATAAATTTCGGAGAGAACGACAGCCATTGGGGTCTTCTGGTAGAGGGATTTATGCAGCAGGCATTTGGACTCCCCTATAATATGAGCTATTATCGCAATTTTTTTGAGGAGTACGGATTCAGAAACTATTTTGAGCAATACAGCTATCATAAGGATATTGCAGCAGTTGAGGTATTCCCTGAGAGATTTATGAAAATTGCAGATTGGATATCCAAAAGACCAGGCTATTCATTCCACCATTTTACCAGGAAAGAGAGGGTGAAGTTTGCATCAGATATGGCAGATATTTACAACTCTACCTGGTCACAGTTCAAGGAGGATTTTACCCCGCTTGAACCTGAAATACTGCTTAAATCACTGGAGAAGAGCAGCGCATTTATGGACGAGGAGCTGATATGGTTTGCATATCACAACGATAAACCGGTGGCATTCTTTGTTATCCTTCCGGACCTTAACCAGATACTTAAACACCTGGATGGACGGCTTACACTGATTAATAAAATACGCTTCCTCTGGTATAAAAGCAGAAAGACAATGACCCGGCTTAGGGCAGTAGTGGCAGGAGTAAACCCATCATATCAGAATTCAGGCATTGAGTCGGCCATATTCAAGCAACTCTACCATGTATTTAAAAGCAAACCTCACTACCGTGAGCTGGAGCTTTCATGGGTGGGCGACTTCAATCCAAAGATGATATCCATATATGAGGCAATAGGAGCCGAGAGAAAAAAGATGCACATAACATACAGATACCTTGTTGATCCGGGAGCTCCATTTACAAGATACAAGGATGAGATGGAATCACTTTCCGGAGATACGGGGAGTAAGGAAGATAAAAGTAAATAAGTTGCATATATCTTTGTGGTTTGAATTTTGTTGATTAATTTTGCAGACCCGAAAAAGAGTATAAAGGATAATAAATTACATAGAAATGAAAAAGGGAATTCATCCGGATAATTACAGGTTTGTCGTTTTCAAGGATATGTCAAATGAGACTGCCTTTCTGACACGGTCATCAGCCTCGTCAAGAGAGACCATTAAGTGGGAGGACGGCAATGAGTATCCCCTGATCAAGCTGGAGATATCAAATACATCGCATCCCTTCTATACAGGTAAGATGAAGCTGGTTGACACTGCAGGAAGGGTTGATAAGTTTATGAACCGGTACAAGACTCATATTGACAAAAAGGGCAAATAGTCTTTAAAGTGTTATAACAGAGAGCCGCTATCAGCGGCTTTTTTTTTGATGCCTTTTGTGGCATAATGATTGCTTGACAAGGAAGATGGATATGGAGAAAGGTTTCTCGTAAACTATATGTAAATTTGGCATAGAGATATTGGATAATGAATTTTAAGAAGGATAAAAGGGCTGCAACAATTTTCCTGCCTGATCTGATGGATGAGGATGGAGATATTATGCCCATAATAGCTGATAGTGAGGGTGATGATATAGATGATGGTGATATTCCGCCAACACTTCCTGTGTTGTCACTCAGGAATAATGTGCTTTTCCCGGGCGTTGTGATGCCAATCTCAATAGGGCGGCCGAAGTCGGTGAACCTAATCAGGGATGTCTACCGGAGCGATAAGATCGTTGCCGTGGTGGCGCAGAGAGATCCTGAGACTGAAGATCCCGGGTTTGAGGATCTGCATAATATTGCCACCGTAGGCTATGTGGTTAAGTTACTGGAGATGCCTGACGGCTCAACTACCGCTATTATACACGGAAAAAGAAGGGCCCGTCTGGTGGAACAGGTAACTGATAATCCCTATATGGTTGCTGTGGTGGAGTCGGTGCATGACCTTATGCCACCGGTGCCCAGCAAGGAATTTGATGCAGTAGTGGGATCGCTTAAGGATCTTTCACTCAGGATTATAAAGCTTAATCCGTCTGTTGCACAGGAGGCCTCTTTTGCCATTAAGAATATCGAGAACAAGCCTTACCTGGTAAACTATATCTGTTCCAATACGGATATCAAGGTAGGGGAGAAACAGAAACTTCTGGAAACAGACTCAATATCGGATCGTGGTGTTTTGCTACTTGAGCATCTGGTGCAGGAGATTCAGTTGCTGGAGTTGAAGAATGAACTGCAGACAAAGGTGAAGAGTGACCTTGATCAGCAGCAACGAGAGTTTCTCCTGCTGCAACAGATGAAGACCATTCAAAATGAGCTGGGGGATAATCCGCACGAAAAGGAAATTCTTGAGTTTCGTGAAAAAGCAAAGCAGAAAAGGTGGAACAAGCATGTTGCCACTACATTTGAGAAGGAGCTGGACCGGCTGCAGCGGCTCAATCCGGCCGCAGCCGAATATTCGGTGCAGGTAAATTATATTCAGACACTACTGGATCTGCCATGGGATGAGAAGAGCATTGATAACCTGGACCTTGAGAATGCCCGCAGGGTGCTGGATGAAGATCATTATGGTTTAACCGAGGTTAAGGAGCGTATGCTTGAGCACCTTGCAGTTATCAAGCTTAAGGGTGATCTTAAATCTCCCATTCTCTGTCTTTATGGCCCCCCTGGTGTGGGGAAGACCTCTCTCGGCAAGTCTGTGGCAAGGGCCCTGGGCAGGAAATATGTCAGAATGTCACTCGGGGGGCTGCATGATGAGGCGGAGATAAGGGGACACCGGAAAACATATATAGGCGCAATGCCCGGCCGTATAATACAGAATATCAGGAAATCCGGATTTTCCAACCCGGTGTTTATGCTCGATGAGATTGATAAGGTGGGACAGGACTTCAGGGGTGATCCCGCTTCGGCACTGCTTGAGGTGCTTGATCCGGAGCAGAACAGCACTTTTCACGATAATTTTCTGGAACTCGACTATGATCTTTCCAATGTCCTGTTTATAGCTACTGCCAATACTCTCTCTACAATATCCCCTGCACTTCGCGACAGGATGGAGCTGATTGAGATTAACGGGTACCTGCTGGAGGAGAAGATTGAGATTGCACGCCGCCACCTTTTGCCCCGACAGCTTGATAATCACGGTGTTAGGAAGAACCAGTTCAGGGCGGGTAAAAAAGCACTGGAGGAGGTTATTGATAAATATACACGTGAGTCGGGTGTACGTGAACTGGAAAAGCGTCTTGCCAAACTGGTGAGATCAACGGCAAAGGAGATAGCATTTGACAAAAGCCCTGAGCCATCGGTATCAGTTGCTGATGTATCAGAGATTCTTGGACCGCCGCGCTATAACCGTGACATGTATCAGGGTAATGATCAGGCAGGGGTGGTGACAGGCCTCGCCTGGACAGCCGCCGGGGGTGAAATACTGTTTATAGAGACCAGCCTGAGCCGGGGCGAGGGGAAACTAACCCTTACGGGTAACCTGGGTGAGGTGATGAAGGAATCAGCCATAATTGCCCTTGAGTACCTCAGGGCTAACAGTCATATGATAGAATTGCCGGATGACTTTTCAAAGAGATGGAATATTCATATCCATGTACCTGAAGGCGCTATTCCAAAAGATGGTCCTTCTGCAGGTGTTACCATGGCTACATCAATTGCCTCTGCCTTTACCCAACGCAAGGTGAGGAAGTTTACCGCCATGACCGGAGAGATAACACTCAGGGGAAAAGTGCTTCCCGTTGGGGGGATAAAGGAGAAGATACTGGCTGCCCGACGGGCAGGGATGAAGGAGGTGATTCTTTCATCCGGAAACAGGAAGAATGTGGAGGCCATTGATGAGAGTTACCTTAAGGGATTGAAGTTCCAGTACGCAGATACTATAATGGATGTGCTGGGCATGGCTCTGCTCAGGGAGAGAGTGCTGCATCCGAGAAAAATTGTGTAAACAGGGCGTAACAGGCGGAGGTCGGTAAAAAGCGTGTCGGCAGTGGATTGGAACATGCCGGAACATGCCGGAAAAGATAATAACACTCCTCTAAAGCCCGGTAATAAATTATAAAATGAGTAAAAAGAGAGTTGCTGTTTTCCCCGGAACATTTGACCCTTTTACCATTGGTCATGAGTCAATAGTCAGAAGGGCACTTTTCATCTTTGATGAGATAATCATTGCCATTGGCTCCAATGCCCAGAAAGACAGCTTTTTTACCCTGGAGAACAGGATAAAGATGATCTCCTTTGTCTTCAGGGATGACGAAAGGATTAAAATAAGATCATACGAGGGGCTTACTGTTGATTTCTGCAGGGAGGTTGATGCAGGGTTTATACTCAGGGGTATAAGGACAGCAGCTGATTTTGAGTATGAGAGGGGAATATCACAGATGAACAAACTTATGGCTCCTGATATTGAATCGATAATGCTGCTTACCACACCCGAGCATACTCCGGTTAATTCAACTATAGTACGGGATATTATCAGGCACGGTGGTGATGCCGGTAGATTTTTACCGGAAGGGGTAAGGTGGAAGGATTACAGGTAGATATGAAAGGCATGCTGAAAAGAATCTCCATCAGCCTGCTTTTGCTCACATCTGTTGTGTTCTGCTATGGACAGTCAACCACAGGGGAGATTGTAGTAACTGGTTTTGCCGGAGGTAACAGTGACAGTCCTATTCTGCTTTACCGGTATGCCGATCCGATTTCCGGGCATGAGCAGTTTGTTGCAGTAACACATCCCGACAGCAGCGGCAGATTCAGTTTCACCATTCAAGAGAGTGCCATTACCCACTATTTTATACGTAACGGTAAACACGATAACCACTTTTTTGCAGGCGACTCCTCCCGGATAGATATTATATGTTACCCTTTTGAATCACTCTCTCAAAGTGCCGTGTCTGACCCTTTCTTTACCTTTGAGAGGGTAGCTGCAGCTGACAAAAACAGTTGTAGCCTTAACAACCTGATTTCAGAACTGGAGGAGCAGTATGAAACAGCACTTCTCAGACAATCAGGGCGGTCTCAAATTACAACGGAGCAGCCTCTCCCTACAGGTTCATTGCATATCACCGGATGTTCACTCATGGCTGATCACCCCTTTGCCGATGCATGGAGCCGCTACAGGGAGGCGTCATTAAAGGTGGCGCATATGGTTAATACCAGTGCCAGAAGGAAAATACTGAGTGAGTATGACCGGTACTTTGATCCGGCAAATCAGGCTGCAACCGAACTTGTTTCATCGCTTTATTCAGGTTATCTGCGTGAGCTGCTTACGGGGAGAGGGGGTGATATCGTTGCCAGGGTGATGGAGGAGGGAAGGAATCCGGCACTGCTGACAGATATTGTAATCAGAGAAACGGGACTTGGCCGGAAGAGTGCAGAATATATCCTGCTCGATAATCTCTACAGGGAGTTTTTTGATTTACGGTTTGAACGTCCCGCAATTGTTGCGGTAACAGCCTGGTTTGTTGAAAACGGCGCGAATGACAAAATAAAAAGTATAGCCTCCTCCCTGCACGATCTGATGAGAGGATTATTGACCGGAGGGGAATTGCCCGGTTTTGTGCTTACGGGAAACGACGGTGAACTCTATTCCCCGGAATCCTTTACAGGCAAACACCTTCTGTTGGCCTTTGTTGATACCCGCTCATTTATTACCTGGCCTGAGCTGGAACTGCTGAAGAACAATATTGCTCCCTACCTCAATTATATTGAGATCGTTGCCGTTATGTGTGATCCTGACTTTGGCCAGGCACAAGCTTCCATGAAAAGCAGGGGTTATAACTGGCTGATGCTTGATGCATCAGGGGAGTACGGGTTACAGTCAGCATACAGCACCAGACCTCTTCCTCTGTTTGTTCTGGCCGGACCCGAGTCTGAGGTAATCAGCAGACCTGCATCCTGGCCATCGGAGAACCTGTTAAAGCTAATAGGCACTACCCTTCAGCCTTACCTCCTGAATGATATCGGCAACAGAGCACCAGCTTCCCGTTGAATAGTCTGCCAGTTGATCCCTTTCTGCCCATACCGCCTGTGTGATTCCCTCTTCCAGCTGAGGGGTTGTGTGACCGGGCCCTTCATAGTCAAACAGGAACCAGAATGTTCGTTTAAGAAAGTATTCGTTGCCCCAGTGATATATATGGTAGCTTTCAGAAAGGTTTGAGATAATCTCTCCGGGAGTTATGCCGCACTCCTCCTCCACCTCCCTCCTGGCAGCATCTGCCGGAGTCTCTTCTCCCTCAATATGGCCCTTCGGCAGATCCCAGCGGTTAAGTCTGCGGATAAAAAGAATTCTTGACATACTGTCCTTTACAACCCCTCCGGCCGCGTCTTTGTTGTGGAAGCAGTTCCGGAAGGCTTTCCAGAGATGGTCAATATTGTAGGAGTAGATGTTAAGGCATTTCAGGGAAGTGTCAGCCAAAAAACTTTCAGTAACGCTCTTTAACTCTTTTTGGTCATTGTATTTATGGAATAAGGAATAACTTTGTAACCTGTCGGGCTGACCGCTCACTGTTATGAACCTTTTATCAAAATATATTTTATACATTATTCAATGAAAAAGAGTGCACAAAAAATTGCCGATTACCTTTTACAAATTAAAGCAATAAAACTGGAGCCGTCAAATCCTTTTACCTGGGCTTCAGGTTGGAAATCACCTATTTATTGTGATAACAGAAAAACGTTATCCTTTCCGGAGGTAAGGGAGTATATCAGGGATACATTCGCAGGGATTATTTCGGAGAAATATCCGGAGGCTGAAGTGATTGCCGGTGTTGCAACCGGGGCTATAGCTCACGGAATGCTGGTGGCCGATAAACTGGGGCTTCCTTTTATATATGTTAGGTCGGGAGCCAAGGGCCATGGACTGGGCAATCAGGTTGAGGGTTATTTTGAGGCCGGCCAGAAGGTGGTTGTGGTTGAGGATCTTATCTCAACAGGAGGAAGCAGTCTGAATGCAGTACAGGCACTCAGGGATGCAGGATGCGATGTGGCAGGGATGGTTGCAATTTTTACCTATGGATTTGAAAAATCGGTCATTGCCTTCAGCGATGCAGATTGTGAACTTACTACACTGAGCAATTACTCAGTGCTTGTGGAGAGGGCTCTTGAGACCGGCAATATTACCGACAGCGATGTGGAGGCGCTCAGGGAGTGGAGGATTGATCCTGCCTCATGGAAAGGGACACTCAAATGAGCGACGGACTGAAACTTGAGAGCAGAACCGGCAGGGCCGGAGAGAATAGCGGACCCATCTACAACTTTCTGACTGATATGCGGAATTTCAAAAGGTTTATACCCGGGGAGGTCGTTACTGACTGGGAGGCTGAAAGGGAGCGCTGCTCATTTGTGGTTTCACCTGTAGGAAAGGCTGAAATGGTTCTGGCCGAAAGAGATGAAAACAGGATGGTAAGGTATGACGGCACCGGACTGAATGGAACCGGATTCAGTTTATGGATACAACTGAAGGATGGCGGTGACAGAGAGACACATTTCAGGGTTACACTCCGGGCAGGACTAAACCCTGTTATCGCGTCTATGGCAAAAAAACCACTGAACGATTTTCTTGAGAAAATTGTGTCAGGGATTGAGTCGTGGTCCGACTGGGACACTCTCACAGAATAAACTCTATCTCCTTGAATGAGTAGGCTTTTATGGCACCACCCTCATCCTCAAGGAATAATCTGCCGAACTGATCAACACCCTCTATCCTGCCTTTTATTGCAAGCCCGTTAACCCTGTAATCACAATATGTACCACGCCTGTAAAGGTGTGTGTGATAAGCAGTATCAACAGGGTTGAAGATACCTTTATCAACCATCATGTACAGGGAATCAATATGTCTGCAGAGCTTGTTGAGAATTGTCTCTCTGTTATATTCAATCCCGGTAATCATGCCAAGTGAAACAGGATTGGGCAGATCACCGCTGAATGTTGACTGGTTAAGATTAAGACCTATCCCAACCACACTGCTCTCAAGCTTGTCACCTTTTATGGAGTGTTCAATCAATATACCTGCTATTTTGTCATTCCCGGCATATATATCATTCGGCCATTTTATGGAAATTCCTTTGGTATACTCTGAAAGAAGGTTTACCAGAGCAACTGAAACTATTTTGGATATAATGAACTGACTGCTGGCTGGCAGGGATTTTGGACTAAGTATTATGCTTATAATCAGGTTTTTGTTGAGGCCGCTAATCCATTTATTGCCCTGTTGTCCGCGTCCGTTGCTCTGCTCACCGGCAAAGATGACCGTGCCATGTACGGCTTTTCCTGACTTAATCTGTTCAAGTGCAACATCATTGGTTGAGGTCACTCTCTCTAAGAATATTTTTTTTCTTCCTATCATCCAGATATATAGGGCATTGAGTTTTTTAACAGTAATTCAGCAGGTTATAGCATGACAGACCGGTAAAATGGCATTGAAATTGTAAAAAGTAAACTACTGACACAAAAGTAAAGGAATTGTTAGTAATTTTGCGTACATTAAACTAACTAATAAACAGAAACTAAGAATAAATGGTATATAATGGTGACGATGCTTTGCCACTGGTGAAAGGAGTGATTGAGGGCCTTCTGGATAAGCAGGGGGAACAGATTCTGAAACTGGACATGAGGCGACTGGAAAATGCGGTATGCAGCTATTTTATTATCTGTCATGCCCGTTCCACAACTCAGGTTGATGCCCTTGCTGAATCGGTAGAATTACTGGTGAAAAGAGAAACAGGAGAGAGACCGCTCCATAAGGAAGGATTGGAGAATTGTTTGTGGGTGCTGCTCGACTATGGTAATGTTGTGGTGCATATATTCCAGGAGGAGCAGAGAGAATTTTACAGGCTCGAGGAACTTTGGGCAGATGCTGATACCGAGCTGGTTGAAGAGAATAACAGAAATTAAAATAATGGCAGAGAATAATAGCGAAAAACAGGGACAGCAGGGTAGAACTCCGGGCGGTAAGGATAACAAACCAAAATTCAACCTTAGCTGGGTGCTCGTTGCCGTTGCTGTTGCCATGATAGGTATACAGCTTATCTATGGTGGGAATACAGTTTCCAAAATAGAACAGTGGCGTGAGCTTGAACAGATGATTGTGAGCAGAGACATCACCAAAATTGTAGTGGTAAACAAGGAGTTTGCCCAGATATTTCTAACTCCGGATGCCCTTAACAGCGGACGCTATCCCAAGGCATCAACGGGTAACATGTTTTCAATTCCCGGCTCAAGCCCTAACTTTATTTACAATTTTGCAACGGTTGAGCTTTTTGAAAAGAGCCTTAACGAGACACAGGAACAGGCAGGATATCAGGAGGGTAAGTGGTTGCATCCGATTTATGAGACCCATACCAACTATTTTGGTGAGGTTCTGGGATGGATACTTCCGTTTGGTATAATATTGCTTATATGGCTCTTTATCTTCAAGAGGATGGCCGGTGGCGGAGCAGGCGGCGGAGCGGGTAATATCTTTTCCGTAGGCAAATCAAAGGCCCAAATCTTCGATAAAGACTCCAAGGTGAGAATCAATTTCAGCGATGTTGCCGGACTGGAGGAGGCAAAGACGGAGGTGATGGAGATAGTGGATTTTCTTAAAAATCCCAAGAAATATACAGCCCTGGGAGGAAAGATACCGAAAGGAGCCCTGCTTGTTGGTCCTCCCGGAACCGGTAAAACACTGCTTGCGAAGGCAGTGGCAGGAGAAGCCAATGTGCCTTTCTTCTCAATATCAGGATCTGATTTTGTGGAGATGTTTGTGGGTGTTGGCGCCTCAAGGGTGCGTGATCTCTTTAAACAGGCCAAGGAGAAGGCACCCTGTATTGTATTTATTGATGAGATTGATGCTGTTGGAAGGGCCAGAGGACGCAATGCCAATTTTGGCGCAAACGATGAGCGTGAAAATACACTTAATCAGCTGCTGACAGAGATGGATGGCTTTGGTACCAATATCGGGGTAATTATTCTTGCAGCAACAAACAGGGCGGATATTCTTGACAGGGCACTTCTGAGAGCGGGACGGTTCGACCGGCAGATTCATGTTGAACTACCCGACCTGAACGAGCGCAGGGAGATTTTCAAGGTGCACCTGAGGCCGCTGAAGCTTGAGAAGGATTTTGATCTTGAATTTCTTTCAAAACAGACACCCGGGTTTTCAGGGGCTGATATAGCCAACGTATGTAATGAGGCTGCACTTATTGCAGCCAGAAAAAACAAAAAAGAGGTTGAACGACAGGATTTTCTGGATGCCGTTGACCGGATAATCGGCGGGCTAGAAAGGAAGAATAAAATAATTTCAGTTGAGGAGAAGAGGACAATTGCATACCACGAAGCGGGTCATGCTACTGTAAGCTGGCTGCTTGAAAATGCATCTCCTCTGGTAAAGGTTACAATAATTCCGAGAGGCAGGGCCCTTGGAGCAGCATGGTATCTGCCGGAGGAGAGATCCCTGACCACAAGGGACCAGATACTCGATGAACTGGCATACGCCCTGGGCGGACGTGCGGCAGAGGAGATAGTGTTTGGCCGGGTCTCCACAGGTGCTCTTAATGACCTTGAGAGGGTAACCAAACAGGCTTATGCAATGGTAACCTATTTTGGTATGAGTGAGAAGGTTGGTAACCTCAGTTTCTATGACTCATCAGGGCAGAATGAGTATGGTTTTACAAAGCCTTACAGCGAGAAAACAGCTGAGCTTATAGACAGTGAAGCCAAAAGGATAGTGGATGAATCTTTCGGAAAAGCAAAAGAGGTTCTTAATGCAAATATGAAGGGACTTAAGGAGCTGGCTGACCTGCTGCTTGAGAAAGAGGTTATTTTCAGCGAAGACCTGGTGAAGATATTCGGACCCAGAAAGGGTGATAAACCCGAAATGCTGGCCAAGGAGAACGGGAAAAAAAGAAGATCAGGAAAACTCTCTGCCCGTGCTCTGAAGAAGACTCCGGGTGAATCTGCAGAAAACTCCGTCAATAATGAGGAATCTTCGGAAGGTGACGGTAGCAGTCTGAAAGGCACTGAAAAGAGTGCGTCAGAAAAAAGTGCAGCGAAAAAGCCCGGCAGACCTGCAGGTAAGCCGGCAACGAAAGCATCAGGAGAAACTGCAACAAAAAAATCTGCAAAACGTTCCACTGGCAGTGCAGGTAAAACTGCAAAGAATAATTCAGAGAGTGCTGCAGATAAAACTAAAGGAAAATCTGAAGTCAAAGCCCCGGCAAAAAGAGGCAGGCCGCCTCGCAGTGACAGGTCAACGGGAGAAAACAGAGAGCAGAAATAACCCGGCTGCAATGGAGAAGGAGTGGGTTAAGCTGTTTGAGTACAGCGATGAGATTAAGGGAGAGATGGCCCATCAGATTCTTGCAGATGAAAATATTGAATCGGTTCTGATGAATAAGCGTGACAGATCTTATGGCTTTGGAGTGGTTGAACTGTATGTACAGCGGGATATGGTTATTATGGCAAAACGTGTACTAAAGGAACTGGAGCCTTGAAGAATCTGATAACACGAACACTGACCGCCGTTCTGTTGATTATCGTTGTTCCCGGAAGTATGCTCCTGCACCCGGTAGCTTTCTGGATAATACAGATAATAGTGATGACGGGCTCGTTGATAGAGTTTTACAGGCTTTCCCCTGGGAAACAGAGACCTTTTGCAGTTGCGGGAGGAGTCGTTGCCGCCCTCTGGCTCTATACGGTAACATTGCTTCTTACAATCGGTATAGGAACTCCGCTTTTATACCTGCCACTTCTTGTTATTCTTATAGCTATTCATGCTGCTGAATTATATGCCAGTAGTGAGCGGCAATCAGTAAGTGGAGCATTTTCAACTACCGTAGCAGCTCTGTTATATATCGCAGTACCATGGTCTCTTATGCCCTTATCGGCATACGGATACAGTGAAACAGGAACCCTCCTGAGTCACTCATTCGGGGACTTTTCCCCCGGTCCGGTTCTGGCTCTTATAATCCTGTTGTGGGTAAATGATACAGGCGCATATCTTGTAGGTATAACTGCAGGAAAACACCCTCTTTTCAAAAGGATTTCCCCGAAAAAATCATGGGAGGGATTTTTCGGAGGACTTGTTTTTACTCTCCTTGCAGCCCTTGCCCTGCCCTCTCTTTTCGGAATAACAGGGAAGGCCGGATGGATATTTGTTGCAATGGCAGTAGTTGTGGGAGGTACGTTCGGGGACCTGGTTGAATCAATGATCAAGAGAAAAGCAGGCGTAAAGGATTCAGGGAAAATGATTCCGGGCCACGGTGGATTTCTGGACAGGTTTGACAGTATACTTTTTGCCTGGCCCTTAATGTTTCTGATACTCTCTTTTTTGGTTGATTAATACTCTATGATTAGATTTGTATAAGATGAAGATACACAGGGAGGGATACAGAATACTGATGCTGGCGGCAATAGTGATTTTATTGATTAACCTGCTGATATTCAGACTGACAGGCGTGTCAGAAGTTATGCAGGTTCTAATCCCGGCTATATCCCTGATAATCTTTCTTTTTATGCTCTATTTTTTCAGATCACCGGAGCGTAATATCCTGCCTGAACAGGGTGTAATTGTTGCCCCCGCTGATGGAAAGGTGGTAGCAATAGAGGAGGTGGAGAAGAGTGAGTATTTCGGTGATAAAAGGCTGCAGGTATCAATTTTCATGTCGCCGCTTAATGTTCATTCAAACCGCTATCCCGTATCCGGTGTGGTGCAGTATGTTAAGCATCATCCGGGGAAATATCTCGTTGCGTGGCACCCTAAATCATCAGAATTGAATGAGTGCTCAACAGTTGTTATCAGAAGCAGCTCGGGCACGGATATACTGGTGAAGCAGATTGCCGGTGCAATGGCAAGAAGAATTGTTACCTATGCAAAGGTTGGGACGGAAGTAACCCAGGGGGATGAACTGGGATTTATCAAGTTTGGTTCACGTGTCGACCTTCTCCTGCCAGCAGGATCGGTGGTTATCCCTTCACTGGGAGATGAAGTAAGGGCAAATATAACTCAGATTGTAAAAAATTAATATACTATTATGGCTATAATTGATACAGCTGCGAAGCAAAAGGATGACCGCGTAATCGATATTACCGGAGATGTTAAATGGATCGGGATACTGGATTACGATATCGTCACTTTTGATATAGTGATGGAGACTGAATACGGTACAACCTATAACTCCTATTTTATCAATTCAGAGAAAAAGGCCGTGGTTGACACCGTTAAGGAGAAGTTTTGGCCGGTATATCTGGAAAAGCTGAAGTCGGTGACAGATCCTTCAGAGATAGAATATATCATAGTAAATCATACAGAGCCTGACCATTCAGGTTCGGTAAAACATCTCCTGAAACTGGCTCCTGATGCTGTTGTTGTTGGCAGTGGTAATGCAATACGTTATCTCTCCGATATGATCCCCGGCCCGTTTAAATCGCTTGTTGTCAAGGATGGCGATACACTGGATCTTGGCAACCGGACTATCAGATTTATTTCAGCACCCAACCTTCACTGGCCCGATACTATATACAGCTATCTGGAAGAGGAAAAGATGCTTTTCAGCTGCGACAGCTTCGGGGCACATTTCTGTCACCCCGATATGTTTGATGATATGGTCGGAGACTATTCTGACTCTTTCAAATACTATTTTGATGTAATACTTAAACCATTCAGCAAATTTATGCTGAAGGCAATAGATAAAATAAAGGATCTTCCCATAAATGTTGTTTGTACTGGGCACGGTCCCGTTCTGAGAACAACATGGAAGGAAAAGATTGAGCTTTCGGCTCAGTATGCCACTGAATATCTTGAGGTGACAGGTGGTGAGAGGATACCCAGTGTACTGGTGACATATGTATCAGCATACGGCTATACAAAGGAGATGGGGGCAGCTATAAAAAACGGGATCGAGAATGCAGGTTCGTTTAACGTTAAAATGCTGGACATTGAGACTATTGAGCTAGGTGAGCTGGAGTCAGAAGTAGTAAAGTGTGATGCAATTCTGGTTGGATCACCTACAATTAACCAGAATACTCTTTTGCCGGTTTACAGACTGTTTGCAGTTATTAATCCGCTACGCGACAGGGGTAAGGCAGCAGCCAGCTTTGGCTCCTATGGTTGGAGTGGTGAGGCTCCGGTGATCATCGCAGAAAACCTTAAAAATCTTAAGCTTAATGTTTTTGATGAGACTGCCGGATTTAAGTTTATGCCTGACAGTGAAAAGAGTTCTGAACTTGAAGCCTTTGGTCAAAGGTTTGCAGCAACAATTAAGAGATAACCCTATGCGGCAAGAGACTGGCCGCAACAACAGCGGCAGGTTCTTCTCTCTGACTAGTCCTAAATAAGCGTTACAGATTATTGGACTAATTTAAACAGTTTTATTAACCGCAGCAAGGCTAGCCTTGCTGCGGTTAATTTTTTTATATGTTTTTATTTTTATTTGGGACTGTT
>JAIVHO010000021.1 GCA_020201035.1 Bacteroidales bacterium | reverse complement strand
CGACACTGATGCTGATGAGATAATTCTTACTGCCCACCTTTTTGAAGGTTATGTTAAGCAGGGAGCCAACGACAACATATCAGGATCGGCTGCACTGATGGAGGTTGCCCGTGCCCTCAGGACAATGATTGATGAAGGGAGGATTCCACAGCCTTCAAGAACTATCAGGTTTATATGGGTTCCCGAATTTTCAGGCACCATCCCATGGGTTGTCAACAACGGTGAAATTGTTTCCAGAACTCTATGTAATATCAATCTCGACATGGTTGGTCTTTACCTTGCCGGGAGCGGATCATTCCTTACCCTTCAGAGAACTACCTACGGAAATGCGCACTATGTTAATGATGTGGTGCAAAACTTTTTTGAATATGTGGGAATAACAAACCGTGAAGGTCTTGCCATATCAGGAAGGGGAGGATTTACAAAGAGAATTGTTGCTCCCAGCGGCAGTGATGATCCTTTCTATTTCCAGGTTGACGACCATTACGGATCATCTGACCATGAGGTGTTTAATGACCCTGCTGTGAATGTTCCCGGAGTGATGCTGATTACCTGGCCTGATCTCTACTACCACACCTCGCAGGACCGGGCCGACAAGTGCGACCCCACAGAGATGAAGCGGGTTGGAGTTATTACCGCTGCATCTGTCTATACCATAGCTTCAGCAGATGAGTTTATGGCTGTAACCATAGCCGGTGAAATCACTGCAAATGGGACATCCAGGATTGGAAATCAGCTTGCCAGGGCAATCAATATGATCGGTGGAGCTGATGATAACAATTTTGATATGCTCTGCAGGCTTGGCCGTTCATATATAACAGCCGCCACCCTTAATGAAAAGGCTACTCTTAAAAGCACCCTTGAGCTGGCGCCGGCCGTGAGCTCCTATATAGACTCCTACACCTCATCTATTGAGGCTGCAGGCAAGTCCGCTGCAGAGGCACTGGAGAGTTATATCAGGGCTGCAACTGCCAGGATGGGAATAAAATACTCTCCCCCCGCAGAAACCAGACTGATGGCTGAGGCTGCCGGAATTATTCCTTCTGTAACTCCGGCCTTCACAGAAAAGGGATATGGTTCTGCCAGAACTATCTCCGCCGGCATGAGGGATTATGCCGAACGGTATACGGTAAGCGGGAGACCCGACATAAGTGAGCTGCTGAGGCTGGCAGACGGTGATCTCAATCTTGCCCAGATAAAGGCATTGCTTGATACGCAGATAATGCAAGGGGAGACTGACACACAATCTCTTATTAACAGCGTAAAAATCCTTAAAGAGATGGGATATGTAACGTTAAAATAAACATACCCAATACAGGGATACACAATTTCTTGCGGGAGTATTCCCGGTTAGTGGCCGGTCCCCTTACTCAGTGCTTCCGCCTTTCTTTCCAAAACAGAAGAGCCCTGCCTTACAACAGGGTTCTTTCTTTTATAGGGGTCTTTTGTTATGTGAAGTATCTATGTTTTCCTGTGACACTCTGTTTATGCGGGGGCTCCCTGTTTTAAGAGGGTAACCCGTTTTGCGAGGCGCACCCTGTTTTGCAAGCATTCCCTCTCCCTGAGGAATGTATATGCGGCAGCTGTTTCGCTGTCCACTACTCTGGGGCTGGACTCACCATATCCTCTTGCTGTCAGTCGGTCCGGATCAATCCCCTTTCCAATCAGGTATGTTACTACCGACTGGGCTCTCTTCTGTGACAGTTCCATATTATATTCTTCAGTATCCCTTGAGTCAGTGTGTGACATCAGTTCAATGGTAATATTCGGGTTATCGTTCAGGGTCTCCACCAGCTTGTCAAGTGATACCATCGACTCAGGCCTGAGGTCCCACCGGTTAAAATCATAGAGTATATTGGGGAGTTCTACAGGTTTGTCTATCGGTGTCATAACAATAGTAGTAAGAAACTCCCTGCTGCGATCGAGTCCGCGTGTAGTCTCCTTCTCCTTTCCGTTGAGATAACCCCGCAGTGAGGTAAGGAAAATATAATCAACATCCGGCTGAAGCATAAACCTGAATTCCCCGCCATCTGCTGTCTCGGTACGCAGTGTATTTCCATCACTTGCTATAAGCTGCACAACGGCTCCGCCCAGAGGCTCTCCACTCTTTTCATCCTTCACCAGTCCGGTCACACTAAACCTCAGCGGAGGCATCTCGAAAGAGTAAATTTCATCATTTCCCCTACCCTTTCTGGCTGAGCTGAAGAGCCCCTTTTCCTGATCACCCTGGAAGGTTATCCCAAAATCATCAGCAAATGTGTTTACGGGGTATCTCATATTCTCTATCACAAATGATCCGTCGGGCTGCTCAATAGCCTTGTAGATATCAAGACCACCCATTCCAACATGACCATTTGATGAAAAATATAGCGTTCCATTGCTTCTGACCACCGGAAAGAGTTCATCTCCCCTCGTATTTATTGACGGGCCCAGATTCTGAGGCTTAAGCCACGCAGAGGAAGTGCTCTCCCTTCTTGTGACATATATATCCTTACCGCCGTATCCATCAGGTAGTTGCGATACAAAATAGAGAGAGAGTCTGTCCGGGGAAATGGCAGGATGAGCCGCCACAAGGGAGTCGGCAAGAAGGTCAAGCTTCTGTGGCTGGCCCCATTTCTCACCATCAAGCCTGGCATGGTATATTACACAACCCTTATTATCTCTTTTGCCCAGTTCACATCTTGTATAATAAATCTCCCTGAAATCTGGAGTAAAGGATGGAGTGCCGTCCTCAAACTCTGTATTTAAACCTTCAACGGGAACAGGGGTACTCCATTTATCCTTTTTATCAAGCCTGCTTTCAAAAATATCAGCAAAATTCTCACCCGTGGCCCCGTGAGATGATTTCCCTGTTGCTTCATCACGTGATGAAGTGATATATACCATCCCATAGTCATCCCTGGCGTATACCGGACTATAATCAGAATTTCTTGAATTGAGATCCCGCATATCTTCCACCTGATATGACTCAGGCGCAGCCATCCATTCCATTGCCAGTTCACAGGATCGGATTCCCATATCAGCCCTTGGATCGGCAGGCACCATTTTACGGTACTCTTCATATGCCTCAATAGCCTCCTCGTATTTTCCGTTTTTCCGCAGCGACTCAGCAAACATTAGTGTGGCCTCGGGGCGTGCATACTCCTTGCCTGCTATCCTTTTGAACCAGCTTTCTGCATTCCGGGGATCATTGGTCAGCCTGTAGCATTCAGCAACCATATAGTTTAGTTCAGCCTTCTCCCTCCTTTCACTTGTACGGGTATATGCATCCTTAAAGAGATCAATAGCCTCATAATATTCCCCTGACTCAAAGGCATCATATGCCTTCCGGGTCTTTCTGCTCTGCGCCTCCAGGCTTATACTCAGAAGAAGCAAAATTATTACTACTGTACAGCGTGCCATATTAATCTCATTTATTTCCTGTAAAAGTAATTAATTTTTACTCTATATCAGGTCTTGCAAACCCCGGTTGTCATCTTCCGGGTCCGCTATTAATAACGGATTACAGTAATAAATAGTATATGTCAGGCACCATTCCAAGGTGCTTACCGTTTACCTTGTAAAGAGCAGTTCCCTGTATTTGGGCAGAGGCCATATTTCGTTATCCACAATCAATTCCAGTTTATCGATCTGATACCTTATATTGTCAAGATAGGGCCGCACATTCTGTTCATATGCCAGAGCCCTTTCATTCACATCCACAATGATATTTGCCTTTTTTCTCTCCTCTATCATCTCCGCTACCAGTTTTTTTACCAGTGATATCTGGTCACTCATACTGACAATAAGTTCACGGCGTGCCCCCGCAAGTCTCTCATATTCTATTTCATTAAACACCTCACGTAGCGACTTAACATTATCAAGCAGAACGGTCATATACTGAATTGCCGTGGGGACGATATGATTGATTGCCAGATCACCCAGCACCCTTGCTTCAATCTGCACCTTCTTGATAAACTTTTCATATTCAACCTCCACCCTGCTCTCAAGTTCACGGTCAGTAAAAATCCTCCCCTCTACCAGAACCTTTCTTGACTTATCTGTAAGGTATTTTGATATTGATTCCGGTACGCTCCTTATATTTGTTAGTCCTCTCGATTCAGCCTCCCGGTGCCATACTTCACTGTAACCATCTCCTTCGAACCTGATGTTTACAGATTCAACTATATATCTCTTCATCACCTGAAATATTGCTTCATCCTTCTTAACTCCCTTTTCTATCAGGGAATCCACATCAATTTTAAAATTCCTCAGTGTCGCTGCCACCGATGCATTAAGGGCTATCATAGCAGGTGCACAGCTCGCGGATGATCCCACGGCCCTGAACTCAAACCTGTTTCCTGTAAATGCAAAGGGTGATGTACGGTTACGGTCAGTATTATCAAGCAATATCTCCGGTATCTTTCCTATCCCGAGTTTCAGCTCAGTCTTTTCTGACGGTGTCATCCTGCGGCTTGTAACCTTTTCGGCCAGATTATCCAGCACACCAGTCAGGTATGTGCCAAGGAATACCGACATTATTGCAGGAGGAGCCTCGTGGGCACCCAGGCGGTGCGAGTTTGACTCGGTCAGCACACTTGCCCTGAGAAGGTCCTGATTGTCATGAACCGATTTAACCACATTTACAAGGAAAGCCAGAAACTGCAGATTTGTTTTTGGGTTTTTTCCGGGCGAAAGGAGGTTAACGCCTGTGTTGGTGGCCATAGACCAGTTATTATGTTTTCCGGAACCGTTAATGCCGGCAAATGGCTTCTCATGAAGCAGAATCCTGAATTTATGTTTACGAGCCACCTTTTTTAGCAGGTCCATAATCAGCTGGTTATGATCAATGGCCAGATTAGCTTCCTCATAAATGGGTGCACACTCAAACTGGTTGGGTGCCACCTCATTATGTCTTGTTTTAACTGGTATTCCGAGTCGGTACGACTCAATTTCAAAATCCTCCATAAAGGCCATCACCCTTTCAGGGATCGATCCAAAATAGTGATCGGCAAGCTGCTGGTCCTTTGAGGACTGGTGCCCCATAAGAGTACGGTCGGCAAGCACAAGATCGGGTCGGGCAAAATAGAGAGCTTCATCAATAAGAAAATACTCCTGTTCCCATCCCAGGTTTGCATATACCCTGTCCACATTTTTATCAAAGTACCTGCATACCTCTGTTGCAGCGCTATCAAGCTCTGAAAGAGCTTTCAGCAGCGGGGTCTTGTAGTCGAGGGCCTCTCCGGTATATGAGACAAAAACCGTAGGGATACAGAGGGTGCGTCCCACCACAAATGCCGGAGATGATACATCCCATGCCGTATATCCTCTTGCCTCAAAAGTATTACGTATTCCGCCACTCGGAAAGCTGGATGCATCAGGTTCCTGCTGCACAAGCAGGGCTCCGGAGAAACTCTCTACAAGTCCGCCCGAATCGTTACGTTCAATAAAAGCATCATGCTTTTCAGCCGTAGTGTCTGTCAGCGGGTGAAACCAGTGGGTATAGTGAGTAACCCCTTTCTCCATAGCCCATGCCTTCATTCCTGCAGCCACCTTATCTGCCACGTCCCGGTTTATTATGCTTCCCCGGTCAATAGCGTGCTTTACTGCATAGTATGTCTCCCGGGGAAGATATATTTCCATCTTTGGAAGGTCAAAAACATTCTCACCAAAATAGGATGATACCTTTTCAGATGGGTACTTTATCTCAACCGGTTTGCGGGATAGAACTTCCCGGAGTGCACTGAATCTTAAATCTGCCATAGTTACATCTTTTTTTACAAAAGTATTATTTAATTTAATACTACCATATATTCTGAAGGGTATAATTTATATTTTTTATGTTTTACACTACACACCCCCTGTTTTAAATGGGGGCATAATATATATTTACATGTTTTTTATTAATCACCCCCCCTCCTGTATCAACCATCCACCAGAAAGGAACCGATGTAATCTCAGTATATTATTAATAATCTATTCATAACAAGAATCAGCCAGGGTAATAATTTCGGTTCCTGATTATCCTTAAATGGGATTAACAAATATGCCGGAACACCTCATTTTAAACTATTTTTGCTATATTTGTCGCCTGAAAAAAGATATTTAACCTTAAGACTTTTAATAGATGTCAGTATTACAAACGATGCGGGAAAAGGCTGGTACATTGCTGGCTGTAGTTATTGGACTTTCATTGCTCGGTTTTATTCTTGGAGACTTCCTTGGAAGCGGTGGGAATATGGCAAAGGCGCAGCAGAAGTATTATGAGATTGCCACTATTGACGGTGAAAAATTTTACTACCAGGAGTTCGAGGAGAAGGTTCAGAATCTCTCTGAGATTTACAAAATGTCCGGAAACACTACCCTCACAGAAGAGATGACAGAATCTATCCGTGAGCAGGTGTGGGAGAAAATGGTAGAGGAACAGATACTGGGCGCTCAGATCAGCAAGATTGGCATTGGTGTTTCGCCGGAGGAAATTGAATCGATGGTATTCGGCAATAACCCTCATCCGATTGTACAGCAGCTGTTTGCCAATCCTGAAACAGGCATGGTTGACAGATCCTTTCTTGTAAATTTTCTGAAGACAACAGAGTATGACCCCCAGGCAAAAGCTTACTGGCTCTTTTTTGAAGATGAGATAGTTTCTACAAAAATCAATGCCAAGCTGTCAACCCTGATTTCGAAAGGCCTATATGTAACTGGCCGTCAGGCGGAATACGAAATGGGACTGAACAGCAATAGTGTGGATTTCAGTTATATA
>JAIVHO010000071.1 GCA_020201035.1 Bacteroidales bacterium | reverse complement strand
GTGTTATGGTAATGTTATTATTGCATTCTGATCCAACAATATCTTCAGGACATGTTATCTCCGGCGGGATATCTTCTGTTACGGAAACGATAAAGGCACAGGTTACCTGATTACCCATGGCATCAGTTACCACAAAGGAGTTGATGGTTGTTCCTGAGGGGAACGGGGATCCTGAGGGGAGTCCGGCGGTCTGTTCTATTGTTGCTCCGGGACAGTTATCCCCGAATTCAACATCGTAACTGACCACAGAGGTGCACTCTCCTTCAGGGAGATTGATTGTCATATCTTCAGGACAGGTAATCCATGGCAGCGTGTTGTCGGTTACATGAACGGTAAACAGCTCATCGTAGAAGTTGGTGGTAAGGTTTGTATATTCAACTCTTGCCGTTATTGTGGCATCACCGCAGGCCAGGCTGTCAGGTGTTACCCTGATGATTCCCGTTGTGGCGGGGGAGGTATAGTCAACTGATTCAATAGTCAGGGATGCCGGATTTGAGCTTGTTGCGGAGAGCAAAAGTGTTTGTCCGCCCACCCCTCCGTCGGTTATACCTGTAAGAGTAATCTCAACGCCGGTTCCTGTTGAGGGAATATCTGTTTCTGTAAGGTCATCTATCGTTGGCACGCTGTTGATATAGATATCAGTTGTTTCAGTGGCCGTGCATCCTCCCGCTGTGGTTATGGTGAGGGATACACTATAAACACCGTATGTTGCAAAGGTGTGCTCAGGGTTCTGCTGGTCTGAGGTTGCCATATCGCCAAAATCCCATTCCCATGATGTAACATCGGCAATGGAGGTAATATTGATATTATTCAGACCCCATTTGTCGCTAAGGTCATTGGATACGCTGTTCTGATACCATCTGAAACGGGTTGATGTTGTTTGAGCAGCAGCAGGAACCAGGTATTCGAAGCTGTTCCAGTCGGTAAAGGTAGTATCCGTGCTGTAGGGTGTATAGTAGGTTATTTTTGACCAGTCGGCACCACCGTTAATACTGTACTCCAGTGACACTCCCTGGTCTGTACGGTTGGGTCCCGGGCAGTCAGTGCTGACGTCAGTACCGTAACGTATCTCAAAAAAGATAGTTCCTCCACCAGACATATCATAGTCAGATGTTTCAACCCATCTTTTCCCTGTTGCATCACGGGCACCTACCCAGAGGTAGTCACTGCCGTCAGGGGCTGATCCGTCAGGAACCAGGCATGGAGATCCGATGGTAAATGGGGTTGATGACCAGCCGGCAGGAAGCAGCGGATCGTCACATGGATACTCAGTTCCCGGGATGATTCCCTCGCCTGTGAACTGAATGGTAAGGTTCTGTGATCCGTTTGGAGGGTCAACAGATATTCCTGCCAGACACTGGGCAGAAAGGTCTGTTCCCTGAGCTGCTAAAAGTATCAGCAGCAGCGATGGTATGATTAATCTATTCATCCGTTTACTTTTCAGTTTGAGAAACAGTGCTTTATCCTACAATTCTTCAGGTAAAGTTAAAAAAATTGCTTTAAACTGACTATGGGAAAGGGTGTAAAAAAACCGGCACTCAGGGCCGGTTGTATATGGAGTTGATTATATTATCCGAATGGTTTGCTGTCAAACGGACTGCTAAATGGATCCTGCGACGGACTCTTCCGGGTGTCGCCGCGAGGGTCCGGGTTGCCTACCGTCATCATTACCAGTGTTATAGAGCTATCAAGGTCTATCCTCGTAATTGCGGGTCTGATATATTTGCTTCTTCTTCTTTTCATTGCCATTCGCTGGTGCAAAAATAGTATATATTTTATAAGCAACGAAATGTTAAATTGTTTTATCTGTTAATAACTTTTCCGGTAAATCGTCTGTTTCCTTCAATTATCTCAACAATATAGATACCCGCCGGCCTGTTGAAAGGCAGTTGCAGCAGTGAGCCTCCCTGAAGCTGTATCCCTGTGTAACGATGAATGGCTCTTCCGGTAATATCGGTAACTGTGATAACCGCTGGAGAATGGCCCCACAGGTCGCCTGAAGGCTGGATGTTAAGAGTATTAGCACTGATGAACATATTAATTTCTCTTACTGGTGTCATAAGATCATCCAGTCCGGTTGCCATTGGCGTTATCTTTAACAGAAAGCGGTCATCAAAGGTGCCGGCAGATGATCCAAAGCTGTAAGAGTCAGCGGATTTAAGGTCTGTGGAAAAGCTCTGGTAGTTATCAATAAGCTCTGCCCTGTAATCTTCAAGACCTGTAATCTCTGTCCTTTTAATGGAGTGAGTGCCATCCTGCTTTATTATAACCGTGAGCGGCAGGTAAAACTCCACCGATGGGTAGGGGATGGCATTAATGGCATAATCCTCATTTTCGAGGGTTGACCATATGGTGCTTGCAGAGGCGCTCTCAGCGAACATTTTGGAAGCATCCATGCTGTTGTCGAAGCTGGTGGTTGCCTCGTAGCTGAACCTGACAACGGTTTCATCATTAAGGAGGCTGTTGATGTGCAGCTCAAGCCTCAGCAGGGGAATCACCTCTTCACTTTTATAGCGGTTCACGGAGCTGTGTGTTTTTACACCGGCTGCGCTGAAGTCCATGGCACATCCTGTTTCCAGAGCCTTGACAAAAAATCCCTGCAGCGGGGGTATAAGTCCGGTTGTTCCGGCCGGGGTTCCAACACCTCCCACATAGGAAACCATGGTGTTGTTTGTTGTAAAGTATACCGCGTTGCGCATATTGCCTGAGAGGATCACCTGATCCCAGTCAATACTGCAAGTGAGTGAGTTGCCTATAAGGTTAAGCCCGTTACCGTTAAACTGCAGGGGAACGGTAGATCCCATTGTGCTCAGCAGCCCGTTAAGTGTTGGGAGGGTAACGGTAACATCCTCAGTATGATAAAAATTGTAACCTCTCTTTGCAAAAAGGGATGAGAATCCGGTTGTTCCGTCATAACCATCATGCCACTGCCATCCTTCCATGTTGGTTGTAACGATTTTTGAGTCGTCAAACAGCAGCAGGTTATAGGGATTAACATTTACAAAGGGTGCTTTGCTCATGCCTGCAGGAACGGCTATATAGTGCCATTTATAGTAATCGGGTCCTCCTCCTCCGGTCAGAAACATCTCAATATGTTCTGATCCGTTGTCACTGTATGAGTTGAACAGGAGCGAGGCTATACCTGAAGCGTCACTCAGTATCCTTACGGTGCCACCGTCATTGGTGAGCACATCAAAGGTGGCTCTGGATGTGGGCTCCAGCTCCAGGAAACGGCCGTTTCCTATCATATAACTGGTCCCTGCAACAACGGGAAAATTGGAAGCTTCGGATGGTATTACCACGTCACTGGATGATGATACGGGAACAGCCCCACCCTCCCAGTTGGCATCGTTGGTCCAGTCGGTTCCGGATGAACCTGTCCATCTGCCGTACTGCACCTCCAGGGCGCCGATATCAACCGGACCAATACGGTTGTTGCCTATAAGGTCGGTTGCCGGTGCTCCTGTGGTTATTCCTGCATCACGCAGGGGAGAGATAAACTTAACAGACCAGTCGCTGCCGTCCACTGCATTGAAATTGGGTCCGTCAGTAGCCGAGTTGGTTGAGTTAAGGTCAAAGCAGTCAATATAATGAGTTGAAGGAACATACCCCTGGATGGCCGAATTTGTAGCGGTGCCGGCTGTTGTTCTGAATGCTATCTGGTCATCCGATCCCCAGAAAACGCAATTTACCACGCCTCCTGATGTATAGAAATAGACTGCATCGCCGCTGCGCGTTGCGGTATTGTTGACAAATGTTGAGTTAATAACCCTGGCGCTGGATGTGGAGGCTCCAAACTGGACGCCGCCACCGGCGTAATAGTAGGTGGTTACACCCTGGGCATGATTACCGTCAAAGAGACAGCTCTCAATCTGTACGGCTGAATTGTTGTAGATATATATTGCTCCCCCTGCTTCGCGTGCAGTATTATCCTCAAAGATGCAGTTTCTGATGGTCGGATTCTGGCCATAACCAACGAAGACACCTCCTCCGAAGAGTGCATAATTGTTTCTGAAGGTTGAATTTTGTATTGTAACATAGGTATAGTTGGCACATATGCCTCCGCCCGCATTGGGGTAAGCAAGAGTGGTGCCGGTAAGTCTGCCGTATTCAAAGATGCAGTTATCTATCAGCGAGGGATTACTGCCTGACATGCCGTCAAAGATCAGGTGGCCCCAGTTACTGTTGCCGGGAGCTTTGGTGAAGGTAATTGCCTGTCCGGGATTTGCATCGGCTGTGATTCTGCCGTTTCCTGTTACGATGAGGTCTGAGCCGGATTGGGTGAACACTATAATTGCACCGGGATATATTGTCAGATGTCCGCCCGAGCCAACAGTAAGGTCATTGGCGGAAGCGGTTCCCACATAAATATATTTGTCGTAATCACCTATGCTTTCCCAGTCCCACTCTACATTTGTAGTTATGGTTCCATAGAAAGGGTTGGAAGCTGAGCCGTCACCGCTTAGCTGTGCCAGAAGTGATGAGGGAAGCAAGATTATTGTTAGCAGGGTAAATATCTGTCTCATACTGTTACTTTTTTTGTTTAAATCCCTGATGCACCAGGTCATCCATATAAGATAGAGACAAATTAAACTCCTGCATGGTTGCATCACCCGGCATCTCCGTTTGTCTCCCTGTAATCTCCTGAAACTGTACAACAAAAGTAACTAAATCATCATTTAAAACCAATATTTGTTTTTGCCTCTGTTCCCCGAAACTGCAGTTTCAATCAGTTTGACTGCAGGCTCCTGGTTCCCCATGCGCTGTGGCGCTCTTCGGCGGCCTGATCCCACAGCGGAACGATATTCTGCATAAAGAGTGCCTTTTCGGCGTTAAGTGCTTCCATATCAAGGCCTATAAACTGCTGGGCCTTTGCCTTGGTGGAGATATCGGGATATGGAACCTCGCCCTGATACCCCTTATTGATCAGGAGTCGGGCCAGCATAATCCTGGCTTCCTGTGCAATATCAATGGCGCCGGCAATGGTTCTGCTGATCTCCACGGGTGAGTGGAACGACCCGCCGTGTGATGCCGCGGCATAGTCCCACCGCCACTGAGCATGCCTGATACCAGTAAGGATATCCTTCATCTCATTCTCGGTGGCACCTATCTCCCATGCCTTCTTTGCTTCCACATGCGCCCGCACAAGTATCACCTCGAGCTGATCACGGTTCTCAATAATCTGATCCTGGCGCTGATATACAT
>JAIVHO010000070.1 GCA_020201035.1 Bacteroidales bacterium | reverse complement strand
GGAGCGAAAATCTGGGTGAAGACATTGAACTTTTGTATAATAGGTTTTTCGGGTTTATACTCATAATTATGTGGTTCGCATTCGATTTTGATCAGGAGCTTTTTCTCCCGATGACCAGTAAAGCCCAAATCAAATAGCAGTCCGGGGAAAACAATGTTTCTTCTATATGCGGTCAGCTTCTTATCCTTTTCCTTGTCATCTGCTTCAACGTTAATACCTTTTTGCCTTAGCCTGTCTATAACCTTGTCAGTCACGCTCATGAACTCTTTTCTGGTCAGATTGAAACAGTCAAAATCGAGATCCTCGCTGAAGCGCTGTATATGATGAAGTATCCGCAAATTGGTACCTCCGATAAAACTTAACTTTGAGGCGTGTTCCCCGGAAAAGATTATGTCAAGGATCAGGTAATGGAAATACTCCTTTAGCATGTATTCGAAATGAGACGGATTTTTCCGAAGACCTTCTGAAAAAAAGGATTTAATCTCTTCAAAGCTGATCATAGGCTATAATGTTTAATCAATTTCCGGATCCGGCGTTCAAGGGCTTTACTCTTATATCTGGCAAGGTACTGGTAAAATACAGGGTTCAGGATTCTCCTTAATTCCATTTCGTTCAACCGTAAATCTTCAATCTCTTTTTCAGTATTGTAATAATTGTTGATATAAAAGAAATCCAGGATGGCTTTCTGGGGTGTCGCCACCATTATCTGTCTGCTTGTTTCCAGATAATTGGTATCCATATTTTCAAGTACATATCCAAATCCGAATAATTCCGGTTTTATGCTATGATAATCAAAAGGCCCCAGTGGGGTTGTGAACCTGTTGGTTTTCCGGGTCGTAACGGATGTGGTTGTTGCTATCATTTCCGGAATCAGATTGTACCATGAAAGTGCAGTGTGCAGACTAATATAGGAAGGTGCATAGATCAGGTTGGCTGCCAGCCATTCCAGGTTTTCACTGCTTTCCGCTTCAGTAAAGGCATACCATCGATTGCGTAGTTTCATTATATACCCTTTTTCCTGCCAGCGAACCAGATTCATAGGACTCATGGATGGAAACTGCTTATTTACATCCTGCACTGAAAACACCCGAAAAGGCCTCATCTTTTTTTGAAACTCAATCCACATATATTTCTATTTATATACAAATATAAATAATAATAGAAATAAAACAGTATAGTCCACTAAAAAACAGTATGTCCCACCAAAAAACTCCTCAGCCCTGCTGCAGGAGTTTTTTATTGTAATATTTTTACCTTTATAACATTAATCAATCATAACTCACCCTATGAACTACAGAAAGTCTCTTTTTGCCATTGCAGGTATTATCCTGCTGGCAGTGGCACCAATGTTTGCACAAAACCCTTCGCAGGATGCGGTTAACTCAATTACTGCTGATGAGCTGCGTGCCCATATCTATTTTCTTGCCTCTGACTACCTTAACGGCAGAGCAGGTATGTCTGCCGAATATGATATAGCCGCCCGATATGTGGGAGCGCAGTTTGCTGCGGCCGGACTCCGGCCTGTGGTAGAGGAAGAGGATGGCACCATGAGTTATTTTCAGGATGTGCCCTTTGCAAAAACCACCTACAGTGACAGGGTGGAGTGGGCAATAAGCAACGGCTCCGGCGAAAAGGTTCTGGAGCATAACAGGGATTTCAAAATACTCTTTGGCAGTAACCTCAACCATGATAACCTGGAGTTTGTATGGGTGGGGTATGGTATTGAAGAGCCCGACCATAAATGGAATGACTTCAAGGATCTGAATGTTGAAGGCAAAATAATTGTCTTTACCACAGGAGCACCATTAAAAAACGGCAAACCGGTACTTCCTGTGCTTGTTCATGCAAAATATGTGGGCCCCAGGGGATTGCAATCGCGCCTCTCAGGCCTGATGGCCAAAGGTGCTGCGGCAATCGTAGTGACCGATATTGACGGATCAGGGGGTATGCCCTTTGATATGGTTACCAGCCGCTTTACCACGGAGGCATATGTCTATAAGGGATCAGAGGGCGGCAGGCGCTCAGGTTCAAGGCCAACAGTATATATTGCAAAGCCTGAACTGCTGAATGTTATTATGGAGGATAACAAATACAATCCGCTCGATAACCCGGACAACGTTCTTAAGAGGTATAAGCCACACCTTCTTGAAGGAGTAACCCTGGCGGGAGAGGTAAAGGTTCTGGGTGAAGAGATTGTCATGTCAAAGAATGTTGTGGGAATGGTACCGGGCACCGACCCTGACCTGCAGGATGAGTATATCGTTGTAGGGGCTCACCTTGATCATGTAAAGCCAATGAACGGAATGGTTTGTAATGGTGCTGATGATAATGCCAGCGGATCGGCCGGCGTAATAGAGGTAGCTGCCGCCATGGTAAAGAATCCCGGCAGACGTCCGGTCGTGTTTATCACCTATACAGCAGAAGAGATGGGACTGATAGGCTCACGTCACTTCGTCAGCAGTGGTCTTTTCCCGCAGGAACAGCTTAAGTTCAATATCAATATGGATATGATTGGCAGGAGTGATCCTGATAATATTGAAAGCAGGGGACATCATGTTGTTACCCATAAAAAGTACCAGGCAGCCCTTGAGGAGTTTATCAACGGGATAAACAACGGCGTTACCGATTTTCCTCTCCATTACAATAATGATGAGGATTCACCGGGAGGCAGTGACCATCAGAGCTTTATAAACGAGGGGATACCAGGCTTCTTCTTTTTCTCGGGTGTCCATGAGGATCTTCACAATCCGGGCGATGATCCGGAAAAGATAGACTATCCCAAGGCTGAAAGCATCAGCAGGCTGGCGTATCTTATTGCGGCCACTCTGGCAGATATGGAGAGCGTACCCACTTTTGAGCTGAAGTAGCCGGATTGCCTGAGACTGCCCGACCCCTGGCCCAAGCTGGCCCGGAAGTTTTTCCGGAGCAGATTATTCCCCGTGGGAGCTCCTGCTCTGGGTATTTATACCACCTCCGGCTACGCTAAAAGGCGAAAGAATATTTCCGTGTAAAGGCTACCCCCTGTCAACTCCCGTAGAGTTAAATTTGTAGGGTAGAATTAAAGGGGTAATTATGATTGACCTGGTACTTTCACCACAAAGGACAGTTCAGAGAGAAAAGAGCAGACAGGAGAAAGATGTAGTTGGCGACAGGCCCTACATCAGCCTGTTCAAGACTATCTCATGGAGGATAGTCGGAACGATTGATACTATCACAATAAGCTATATCATAACCGGCAATATCGCAAATGCGCTCTCCATTGGGGGCTTCGAGGTTTTCTCCAAGATGATCCTCTACTATCTGCATGAGAGAGCATGGAACAGGGCCAGGATAAAGTAGCATATTGCTGTCATCCCTGATAAATTTACCGTAATGAACATCCACGATATTTCAGGAATAATCGGGGGGAAGGGGGTTTCGGAGACTCTCGCTTCCCTGGCATCGGCGTACCCGTCACAGGTAATATTTACAACATCCTTTGGCATTGAGGACCAGATGTTAACCGATATTATATTCAGAAACAATATACCGGTACGGGTTGTCACTCTTGATACCGGACGGATGTTCGAAGCAACATACAAGGTGTGGTCCAATACACTTAAGATTTACAACAAGCCGATTGAGCCATTTTTCCCGGAACGTGCAAGTGTTGAAAAACTGCTTGCTGAAAAAGGACCTTTCTCATTTTACAGCTCGGTGGATAACAGGAAGGAGTGCTGCCATATACGCAAGGTGGAGCCTCTGAACAGGGCACTGGAGGGGATGAAGGTGTGGATTACAGGTATTCGGGCCGATCAGTCACCCAACCGTAAAGGGATGCAGAGCGTGGAACCTTACGGCGATAGATCCATTGTGAAGTATCACCCGCTGTTTGACCTAACCCTCGAAGAGGTGGAGGAGTACGTAAGGGAGAACAACGTACCCGTTAATGAACTCCATAAAAAGGGGTTTGTCTCGATCGGATGTGAGCCCTGTACAAGGGCAATAGCACCGGGCGAAGATTTCAGGGCCGGACGCTGGTGGTGGGAGCAGAGCACAGGGAAGGAGTGCGGACTCCATGAGAAACAGTGACGGAAGAAAAGGATTACAGCGAAAGCAATATAAAAGGATAATGGAACTAAAGATTAACAGCGAGCATATCAGGGAACTTGAGAGCGAGGCTATTTTCGTGATACGCGAGGTGGCGGCACAGTTTGAAAGACCCACCCTCCTCTTTTCAGGGGGCAAGGACTCAATAGTGCTGGTGCATCTGGCAAAAAAGGCTTTCTGGCCGGCACGTATACCGTTTACACTGGTACACATAGACACGGGCCATAACTTTGAGGAGACACTGCAGTTTCGTGACAATCTGGTTGAGGAGCTGGGTGTCAGACTGGTGGTTGGCTCGGTACAGGAGACCATCGACAATGGTCGCGCCGTAGAAGAGAAAGGCATCAATGCCAGCAGAAACAAGCTGCAGACAACAACCCTTCTCGATACGCTGGAAGAACTGAAGGCCGATGCGGCAATTGGCGGCGGCAGGCGTGATGAGGAGAAAGCAAGAGCCAAGGAGCGCTTTTTCAGTCACCGCGATGAGTTTGGGCAGTGGGATCCCAAGAACCAGCGCCCTGAGCTGTGGAACATCTTTAACGGAAAAAAGAATATGGGAGAGCACTTCAGGGTGTTCCCTATAAGTAACTGGACAGAGCTGGATGTGTGGCAGTATATCCGCAGCGAAAATATTCCCCTTCCAAGCCTCTACTACACCCATCCGCGGAAGATCTTTAAGCGTGACGGCGTATGGCTGGCATGGGCTCCATTTATGCAGCTAAAGCCAACAGAAGAGGTGGTAACAGCAGATGTGAGATGCCGTACCATTGGTGATATAACATGTACCGGAGTTACCCTTTCACATGCCGATAACCTGAATGATATTATATCAGAGATAGCAGCTACCAGAAGCACCGAGAGAGGCGGGCGTTATGACGACAAGCGGTCCGAGGCGGCCATGGAGGAGAGGAAAAGGGAAGGATATTTTTAATAGCGGGTGGCAGCAATGCCTCTAACAAAAGATCAATGAGAATTAACGGTAACGGAAACAGTAAAAGCCTGCTGCGGTTTACAACGGCAGGAAGCGTGGATGATGGCAAGAGTACCCTGATAGGGCGGTTGCTGTACGACAGCAAGTCGATCTTTGAGGACCAGATGGAGCATATCATAGAGAGCGGAAGGAGAAGGGGCAAGGAGGAGGTGGACCTGTCGCTGCTAACAGACGGACTCAAGGCGGAGAGGGAGCAGGGAATTACCATTGATGTTGCCTACCGCTATTTCGCCACTCCCAAAAGGAAATTTATTAT
>JAIVHO010000069.1:1827-12851 GCA_020201035.1 Bacteroidales bacterium | reverse complement strand
GGCATAGTGCGTGACACCGATGGATTACCTATACCCGGTGTTACGGTAATGGTTAAAAGTAAGCCCTCAACAGGTGTTACAACAGATATTGAGGGTCGCTTTTCAATTACCGCGGTTGCCGGTGATGTTCTTCAATTCTCGTTTGTAGGGATGACCCCGAAGGAGATAACGGTTACGGATCTCTCATTCCTTGATATAATCCTTGAGGAGTCAATCTTCGAGCTGGAGGATGTAATAGTTGTCGCCTACGGCACAACAAAAAGAGAGACCTTTACAGGATCGGCGTCCGTGGTCTCCAAGGATAAGCTTGCCAACCGGCCGCTCTCCAACTTCTCGGAAGCCCTGGCAGCAAACTCTACAGGCGTGAATGTCTATTCAGGCGGACAGCCGGGAGCAATGCCTACCATCCGCATCCGCGGTATCGGTTCAATGAATGCCTCCAGTGCACCACTCTATGTTATTGATGGTGTAGCTGTTAACATGGGTGATATCAGTCAGCTCGGCAATATATCTTCAAACCCGATGACCAGCATCAATCCGAGTGACATTGAGTCAATGACTATCCTGAAGGATGCTGCCGCAGCTTCGCTGTACGGATCACGGGCAGCCAACGGGGTGATTATTATTACAACAAAACAGGGAACAGAGGGCAAGCCCAGGTTCAATCTGGATGTTCAGAGAGGAGCTTCAACAGCACTCTACAATGCGGATATTGCAGATAAGGATGAGTTTGCAGAGATATGGACAACCTCTGAACTGCACTACCTGATGCGCCAGGGAAGACCCTCAGGTGCTGACACCTATGAGTATATAAAAGAGGTTTATGCAGACCAGACCCTGTATGATTCATATCTTGCCACGGCCCGTTCACGCTTCAACAGCAACTACAGGATAGAGGGCACGACATATGATTTCTGGGGTGACGGATATGACAGATATCCTAACACAAACTGGATGGATGAGGTTTCACATGCCAACACCACCGATAAGGTAAACCTTTCTGCCTCGGGCGGTCAAAACGGGGTTACCTATTTTACATCAGGTGAATTTTTCAATCTGGAGTCGCCGATCAAAAAGGCAAGCCTCAGGCGCTATTCGGGTCGGATAAACCTAACATCAAAAGCACACAAAAAGATATGGTTCGGTACCAATATGAACTTCTCCTATACTGACCAGAGCGGTCCGCAGAGCGGCCTTATGTATGCAAACCCCATAAGGGCTGCAAACCAGATCCCCTCTGTTGTACCGGTTTACAATGAGGATGGTACCTACAACCAGAATTTTCCCTATAATGTACTGAGCAACTATAACCCGGTGCAGATTCTTGATAATGCAGATTTCAGCACCGAGACATACAGGCAGCTGGGGACAGCATGGGTACAATATAATATTACAGACCATCTCTTTATTAAGTCAACCCTTGGTGTTGATATACGGCAGACACATGAATCACGCTGGTATCCCCCGGGCATTGCAGCAGGAAGATCACAAAACGGAATAAAATATGAGAACGAGGGTCTGCGCAGGCGCATCACCTCATCCACCATAATGAACTACTCACGCACCTTTAACGAGGTACACAATTTTTCTGCCCTTGCAGGATGGGAATCTGAAGAGACCTTCACGAGGCTGACAAGTGGTCAAGTTACTGAGTACCAGACAGCCTTTACACCTGTTTTAAGTGCCGGCTCCGTAATCAAGTCCCTGTCAGGGTCTGATTACACCTACGCCATGCTATCAGCGCTCGGCAAGATAGAATACAACTACAACAATAAATACTACACCGCTTTCAGCTTCAGACGTGACGGTGCCTCCCACTTCGCGGAGCAGTCACGCTGGGGCAACTTCTACTCAGTATCGGGAGCATGGAGAATCTCCAACGAACCCTTCCTCAGTTCACTGACATGGCTTGATGATGCCAAATTGAGAGCCAGCTACGGTATCAACGGTACACTACCAAGCTCAGTATTCTCCTATATAGGCAACTATGTATTTGGCAACGACTACAATGACCAGTCAGGGGCAGCCATCAGAAATGTTGAGAATCTCAACCTGAGCTGGGAACGTAGCCAGAATGTAAATATTGGAGCAGAAGCCAAAATGTTTGAAGGAAGAGTGTTTGCATCACTTGAATATTTCAACCGTTACTCAGATGAGTTGCTTCTTGACAGGGAACTTTCAAGGGTATCAGGGTACACCACTGCAACGGTCAATCTGGGAGCTATGAGAAACACAGGGGTCGAACTGACACTTAATGCCCGTCCGGTGCAGATAAATGATTTTACATGGGATATAACACTGAACCTGACATCTCTTACCAACAAGATTGAGTCGCTGCCATCTGATGATGTGATATCACTGCAGATCAACCGTGAAGGCTTTACCGAACAGTCGTGGTATATGCCGGAATGGGCAGGTATTAACAAGGAGACAGGAGAACCGCAATGGTATCATGTAGATGATGTTACCGGGGAAAAGGTTATTACAACGGATATTGATGATGCCACACGCCAGATCTTCGGCAACAGGATCCCACACTATGCCGGGGGATTCAACTCAGTATTCACGTATAAAAATTTTGAGCTGAGCATGCTCTTCTCATTTGCATGGGACTTCAGTGTATTTGATTACGATGGTGCCCGTTATCTTCAGGATGACGGCTACAGCAGAAGTGTGAGCAAGGAATCTGCACTACTCGACAGCTGGAGACCTGATAATACAGGTTCAGACAATCCAATACTGATGAGTGGTGTTAAGAATGGCTCAGAATACTCTACAAGGTACTTATACAAGGGTGATTATCTTAAGATGAAGAATATAAGGCTTAATTACACCCTGCCTGCATCAATGGTTAAATTTATAGGAGTAGCCGGTTTACAGGCCTTTGTACAGGCTGAAAACCTCTTTATCCTTACACAGATGCCTAATTTTGACCCCGAGGTCAGCCTGCGTGCCAAACGGTACATCTATGAGTATCCCACTCAAAGGACTATCAGTGCCGGTATTAACCTGAGTTTTTAATTAAGGTGACAGTAGTTATAAATTTAACTGTATTAAAACCAATTATTATGTCAATGAGACCATCCATGAAAAATTTAAGTGATGTGGCAACACATGTACACAATTATTCTTATGGTGAGTCCATATGACCATTAAAAAATAAAACATATACAGATGAAACAACAAAAATATATTAAAAGTACAGTCCTCTTGCTGATAGTAGTTCTGTTGGCGGGTTGCGAGGATTTTCTTGACCGGTATCCAAAAACTTCTGTTTCCGGGAAGGATATATTCTCGAGTATTGAAACGGCGGAAGCCGGACTGTTAGGTCTTTACAGCACACTGCAGGATGGCAGGCTTACAGGCAGAGGCACACTGGTGCGGGGCGATCTTAAGGGACCCGATTTCTTCCTTCTTACAGGGGGAGGCCAGTATTTTGTACCTGAGTATAACTACCAGGAGAATGTTACCAACCACGGTCAGGCCGGATATATATGGGCTGCCGGATATGAAACGATTAAAGACTGTAATGTTTTTCTGGACGGACTGAAAGGTCTTGATGATTCAGACAAAAAGGACGATATGATTGCACAGGCCAAAACAATAAAGGCTATTGCCTATATCGATATGATGAAGACCTTCTGCTATCCTCCGGCCATGAGTGCAATAGACAGTAAATACTCAATGGGTATCCCTCTTGTAAGAAACAAGGAGGATAATGTTAGCTCCATTGAGGAGGGTCCCCGGCGTGCTCCCCTGACCGATGTGATGGAGCATATTGAAGAATTGCTTGATGATGCACTGTTACAGGTTGATCCCTCCAGAAGCACAGGTATCTTTATTTCACAGTATGCCATCAGCGGCCTGCTTGCTGAGGTATACCTCTATCAGGAGAGGTGGGCTGAAGCTGCCGCTGCCGCTATTGATGCTGCTGCCGGGGGAACCATGATCGCTCGGGAGGATTTTCTGACAGAGATAAGGGAAGATGCCAATAATGAGACTCTCTTTGAGATCATGTATACCCTCACTGACAATCTGGCCGACCGCATGCCCGGATACTGGATGAGCAAAACAGTCAATGAAGATAACAGGCATGATATTTACTCGGTAGGCTATGGTGATGTAGGTGCTTCCGATGCATTTATCAACCTGGTGAACGAGAATCCAAATGATATCAGGATTGAACTGTTTCATGAAGACAAGCTGAGCACGGCAGCTCCCGACCAGGATCCGCTGATACATGGCGTGGACGGATACTCTGAAAGATACTACTGGAAATATATCGGAGGCAAGGACGGTAGTGTCTTCCTGCATAACACCCCTGTTATCAGGCTCCCCGAAGTACTGCTTATTGCCGCAGAAGCATACTCGGAGACACCGGGACAGGAAACTATGGCCCTTAACTACCTCAATCAGGTATACTCTAATCGCACCGGAACAACCCTTACAGGTCTTACCGGCAGCGACCTCAGGGATGCCATCTTCAATGAGAGAAGAAGAGAGCTTGCCCTTGAAGGTCATTCAATATGGAATTACCTGAGAAAAAACCGCAGTTTTACACGCGATGCATCTCATTTCACGGTGGTAACGATTGATCCTACAACCCCGGGGGGCAGGGATGCAGAGTTGTTCCACAAGGTGGTATCTCCCATTCCGATAACAGAAATGGACGCAAATCCAAATATTCGGGATCAGCAAAATCCAGGTTATGCCCCCTATCAGACAACTGGTAGGGATGGTGGTAAAATGTTTAATTAAGAGACTGACTATGGCTAACAGGAACAGTTTCTTTAACAGCACTAAAAAAAGTAATAGTCATCTAATGGGATGTAAAAAGTATTCGAACGCGAAAAAACGTCTTTACATAATTCTCCTTTTTGTTTCTCTGATTTCTTTTGACACTATCTATTGTCAGAGCAAAACAGAAGGCTATTATAAAGATCTGTTTATGGATGGAGGTTTAAACCTGACAAGCAGACTGACATTGCCTGCCGCTGATTCCCTTGAGCTGTCAATGGAACTTATTGCAACCAGTAATATATCTGTGCAATCGACAGTTATGATCTCAAATGCCCATGATGCCAACGGAGTACTCCTCTACCCCGACGGTGAGCCGAGGTTCAGATTAATATACACAAATGGCGGAAAGGCATCCTCTCATGGAGAGTCTCTTGGGGAAACTGGCAGGCAGATAATAAGAACATACTATGAAAACGGAGGCTCATATACAGGCAGCTGTGCAGGCGCATTTATAAGCTCACTGGGTACCGACCCTGCAGGCAGTGATAAAGTTACCTATTATCATATCTGGCCAGGATATGCATGCCCGACCGGACAGCAGGATATCCGTACAGGCCACTTTATCCCTCAGGGATCGCCACTGTTAAACTATTATGATTTTGGCGGAGACAATTACGTGAGTGATGTCTACCACAACGGCGGTGCCTATGCCTATGAGCCCAATATGCCTTCCGGCACAGAAATTCTTGCCAGATATGATTATCCGGCTTCGGGCCAGATGAACAACAGAGCCAGCGTTTGGGCGTACAGGAACGAAGATAAACCAGAGACCGGGAGGATTGTTGTTACAGGCTCCCATCCTGAAGCTATTACAACAGGAGAACGGCTGGATCTTATGGCATCTATCCTTCAGTATGCTTATGACGGAGCTGGCATGAATCATGTGAAAGCTGCGCTGAGCAATGGTGAGATACGCATAATGGACAAATCAACCGGAGACAAGGATCCGGCTTACACCAAAATAGGCGACAGGCAATATCACCATTTTTCAGTAGAACTGCCGGAGGGAAGTTCCACCTTAACACTGTCAGTTACCGGCGACGATAACTACGATCTGTCACTTTACGTAAACAGTAACGATTTTGCATTTAACAGTAATGCAATCTATAAAGACAGAAGTGCTGGTGCCAACAAGTCGATGACATTGGAAAACCTATCCGGAGGCATCTACTATGTAAGTGTGGAATGTGAAACAACGGTTACAGCAATCAGACGCACCGAACACTATGAATATACTAATAATCTTGATGTGCTGAATGGTGTAGCATATACCATCAGGGCAGATTGGTCTGCCACCACGGATATTGATAAAACTGCTACAGATAATCTGAGTATTTATCCCAATCCTTTCACCACTCATATCACGTTGCAGTCAGAAGATGGCATCTCTGTTGAGGAAATCGCCATATTTGATCTTCGGGGGAATACAGTTTACAGACAGAAGTTTGCGGGTCATTCATCTGCCATTACTATAGAACCTGGCAACAGTCTGCAGCCCGGAACATATTACCTGAGGATCAGATCACGTGATAAGGTATTTGTCAAAAAAATTATAAAAGCAGCATATTAAGAATCTGAAAAAACGGAAACTATGACCAAATGGTTTAATTCATTGCCATAATAACAGCAGTAACATAAGACTCAGACCCGGTAACCATTAACATCAATTGAAAATCAGAAGATATAGCGAATAAGATCATTAACTTAAATAAATCCAAAAGAATGAGAAGATACATCCTTCCCCTTATAATAGCCACTCTCTTTGTAAACATGGATGGTGCCATTGCATGCACATCAGCCATCGTGAGCGGCAAGGCAACACCCGATGGAAGACCCATTATGTGGAAGCACCGTGATACCAGCAGCGAAAACAACAAGCTTCTCTATTTCACCGGAGGTGCCTATGCATACACAGGAATGGTTTCAACCGGCAAAACAGAGAACAGCAGCGTATGGATGGGCATGAACAGTGCCGGTTTCGCCATTATGAACACTGTCTCGTACAATATCAACCCTGATGGTAATGAGGAGGGGACATATGGTGAAGGGAGTATTATGGCCAGGGCACTGGCTGAGTGCGCCACACTTGAAGATTTTGAAAAGCTCCTGGATGAACTGACCCATCCAACCGGACTGGCGGCCAATTATGGAGTTATTGACGCTCAGGGAGGCGCTGCTTATTACGAGACCGGTGATTACCAGTGGATCAAGATTGACGTGAATGACCGGTCGGTTGCTCCCCTTGGTTATATAGTAAAAACCAACTACTCCGCCAATGGCAATATGGAGACCGGACAGGGGTATGCACGCTACCTTACTGCATCAGACATCTTCTACAGGGCGGCTATGGAAAACGCTCTCACACCTGAAATGATACTTCAGAGAGCAGAGCGGAGCCTGGTAAACGGATTCACCGGTGATGATCTTGTTTCTATGGCCACGGAAGCCGGCAAGGTGAGAATGGTACACTTCAAGGATAATATAGCACGCAAAACAACCACCTCATCAGCAATATTCAAGGGAGTGAAACCCGGTGAAGATCCTATGGCTACCCTTATGTGGACAGTATGCGGATGGCCTCTGGCTACGGTGGCATATCCGGTATGGATGAACAGCGGAAATCTGCTGCCCTCACTGCTTACAGCACCTGAAGGTGAGAACTCGGCAATATGCGATGCCGGTCTGGCCGCAAAAAAAGCTGCCATGCCCATTATCAGAGGCCACGGCCAGGATTATATCAATATAAATATGATCTCCAACAGAAACAATACCGGCTATCTGCAGTGGATAATGCCGCTGGAAGAGAAAATAATTGATATCACGACTGAACATGTCAGCGGATGGAAAAGCACTGCACCCTCCGTTAAGGAGCTGCAGGAGCTGTACAACACTATTGATAATTTAATTATTAACAGCTATTCCCTTAACGGAATACCCCTCAAGTAATTAGCAGAACAATCTCTCCCTGTAAAAACCCAGGGAACAAACCATATAAGAGAAACCGGTCCGGAATTCACCTGTTCACAGAGACAAGCCAAGCCAGATGCAGAGGCCGAACTTTATAAGTAAGCAGTACCTTAAAAATTAAAGACATGAATATCAAGATTATAATAAAACCCACCATCACATTTCTTCTCCTGATATCAATCTCCTTAACCGTTAAACCGCAGGGGTACTACAAGGATATCTTTATGGACGGGGGTATCAAGCTGACTTCGATGACCCGACTCCCGGCTGCTGACCTGCTGAACCTTACGATTGAGAATTTTGCATCAGCACGCTACAACTCAACCTTTCCTCCTACCCGACTCGATTCTGTGAGGCAGAACAGCCTGATAACAGGTACAGAGGAGGATCTCAATGGTATTCTTCTCTACCCTGACGGAGCGCCACGGTTCAGGGTGCTCTTCACCAACGGCGGCAAGGCATCAAGCCATGGAGGATCCCTTACGGAAACAGGGCGTGACCGTTACCGCACATTCGTTAAAAACGGAGGCAGCTATGTAGGATCATGCGCGGGGGCATACCTTTCTTCGGCAGGCACCATAAACGCTGATACCGTTACCATGCGTGAAAACTATCTGGGCATCTGGCCCGGTATTACAAAAGGCACCCTTCTGAACAACAGTGCCACCGGCCTGTTTATTGAAAAGAATTCTCCTCTGTTGAAGTACAGTGATTTCGGGGGTGATCTCCACATTGCCGATGTACGTCATAACGGAGGATGTTTTGCATTTGACGGTACGATGTTTCCTGCAGAAACAGAGATTCTGTTACGTTACGATTATCCGCCCGTAAAGGGAAAGAGAGATTTTCATAGAGAGATAAACGCCTGGGCATACAAGGAGAGCAAAAGCACAGGAAGGGTAGTTGTTACAGGATCACATCCCGAGGCTGTTACATCAGGTGAAAGGCTCGATCTGATGGCCGCCCTGCTCAGCTACGGACTTGATGGTAACGGAACAGCTCTTCTGAAGGGAGAGCTGCAAAACGGAAAAACCAGGGAGATGCATAAGGGTACTGCAGACAATGACCCAGCATACACAATGATAGGTGACAGGCAGTATCATCACTTCAGGGTGGAGATACCACAAAATGCGGAGAATATATCCGTGCAACTCGAGGGAGCCAACGGATATGATCTGTTCCTCTATATGAATAAGGATGATTTCGCCTTCCGCGGAGAGTCTGATTTTACTGATATTGCCACAGGACCGGAAAAGGAGTTCAGGTTTGACCGGCTCGAGGCAGGTGAGTGGTATATCTCTGTTGAGTGTAATACCACGGTAGAAACAGTAAAGAGAGACTGGGGCTATGAGTATACCGGTAAAACTGACGTGCTGAATGGCGTACCGTACAATATTGTCATATACTGGGATTAGTGATCCTTCTGTTTCCAAAAAATTTATAACCAATAAATATTCCGTTACAATGAATAATTCAAAAACCCGGCAGTCAGTATTTGCTATAGTGATGTTTCCTCTATTTTTTATATTGTTACTTTCAATATCATGTAAGGAGGAGAGAGATGATATCCCGATACAGGTAGCTGTCTTTAAGGCAGAAAAGGGAGTGGGCCCCAGTTCAGAAGATATGATACTTGCCCTCGGATCATCAGACAGTATTAATATCCGTGTTGTACGCATAACATCGGATGAAATCAGGGCTGGTAAGCTGGCTGATATTGATGTTCTTGTCCACCCCGGTGGAAGCGGAGGTGCTCAGGGAAGAGATCTGGATACCCTTGGACGTGAAGCCGTTCGTGAATTTATTCGTGGAGGTGGTGGTTACCTGGGGGTGTGTGCCGGGGCTTATCTCGCAACGAATGAATACCCCTGGTCGCTGAACCTGATCGATGCCAGGGTGGTCGATCGTAAGCACTGGGCACGCGGTAAAGGAATGGTAGGTATAGAATACTCCTCAGATGGAGCAGATTTTTTTAATTATGATTTTGATGAGATGATGATATATTACGGACAGGGTCCCCTGTTGGCCAGGCGTGAATGGGACGATCCTGATGTTCCTGATTATGAAAGCCTTGCAATTTATTCTACAGAAATAGCAGAGAATGGTGCACCTGAGGGCATTATGGTTGGCAATTCTGCTATTGTTTCCGTGTAACTAACTATACTTTTTTTCCGTAAAATGCGTTACATTTGAAAGGGAAATTTAGTTAATAACTCAAATCTTTAACCATCATGCGGAAGTCGGGTCTCAACCTATTGTTTCAATTATCTTTAATACTGCTGTTTGTGCCGACTGCTACTTACGGTCAAACGCTGCCTGAAATCCTTACAACGGGGACAATTAACGAACAGGTTGATTATGTCAATGATCGTACACGTATCTATGATGATTTCAGGGCAATAAGAGAAGATATGTTCCAGGCGGTAACACAAAATGCCCTTGATACACTGTCAGCTGCCCGCTCCGAGATATCATCGCTCACCCTTGAAGGGAGGGTTCTTGATATGCGGATCGATTCCCTTCACAACATCCTCGAAAAGACCAGGGGTGACCTGGAAGAGGCTACAAGCAGTAAAAACAACATTGAGGTGCTGGGCATGGGTCTTAACAAGACAACCTATAACCTCTTTATGTGGGGACTGGCAGCAGCCCTTGCTGTACTTCTGGCGATTGGATGGCTCTCCTTCAAACGGTCGCTTGCTGTTACACGATATACAAAAAAGGAACTGGAGGAGCTGAAGGAAGAGTTTGAGACCTACCGCCGTGAGTCACGCGAGGCACGGGAGAAGCTTGTCCTGAGCCACTTCAACGAAGTAAAGAAGCTCAGGGGCGGCTGACCACCGGCTTGATATCAACCACCGGCGTTCCGTTCAGCGCATCAAGTCCGGTAACAGTTAAACTGTTTCCTTCCACCTTTAACAACTGTACCGTGGTAAGACCTATCATTGTAGGGCGGCGGGGCGTACAGCAGGCAAAGACTCCCCTGTAGTTTCCTGAACGTGTTGTGGTACGCAACTCATACCCCTTGCTGCGGTCAAAATAAAAGAGGATATTCAACTCCGCGTAGTTTTCTATGCCAAGCAGGGCATCACTAAACTCCTCCTTTACCTCAATCACCGATATCTCATCCTTTATGGCATCTGCCTGATAAGGTTCAGCACTCTCCCACCTGTTGTGGACATATCCTACTATCTCAATTTTTAAGTCCATATATACTTTTTGTTTCTGTTGATTGTTGCTGATTTTTGTGGATTGAT
>JAIVHO010000069.1:0-1634 GCA_020201035.1 Bacteroidales bacterium | reverse complement strand
ATTGTTGCTGATTACTGAAGATTAATGTATTTTAATATAGTTCTGTTCCTTTTTTGGAAGTTCTTTTATCACTCCTCTTAATAAATGGTATTATACCCCAGGGCAAGCCCTGGACCCTTCTTTCCGGGGCAAGCCCCGGGGAATTTAACCACACCCTCTCGTCCGCCGAAGCGGAACGCGAAGGTGGATTAAAGCGGACCCAGTGGCAATATATACTGCCTGTTATCCTCATTTATCATCCTCACCTTTACCCTGTAAACCTCCTCTATCAGTTTTTCGGTAAAGATATCTCTCCCTCCTGCGGCTACCAGCTTACCGTTGTCGAGGATCATAAAATCGCTGCAGTATTTAATTGCCAGGTTAAGGTCATGAATAGCCATAACCACTGTTATACCGCTATTTGCCAGTTCACCCAGCAGTCGGAGCACATCATGCTGATGGAGCAGATCAAGGCTGGCAGTAGGTTCATCAAGAAGTATAATAGAGGGTTGCTGTGCCAGGGCACGTGCAATAAACACCCTCTGTCTCTGCCCTCCGCTAAGCTTATTTATATCTTTCAGGGCTATATCATCCAGGCTCAGCCTTACCAGTATCTCCGCTGCAATACGGCGGTCGGCACTACCCGGACTCCAGCGGATATAGGGATTCCGTCCCAGCAGAACAGTATCAAACACTGTTGCCGGGAATACATTCTGCTGCATCTGCGGCACATATGCCATCTCCTGTGCCAGTGCACGTGCGTGGTAGTCTGAAGTGGTTCTGCCGTTAATCTTAACCCCTCCGCTGCCCGGCACCAGCATACCGTTTAACAGGCGTATCAGTGTCGTTTTTCCTGATCCGTTAGGTCCCATCACGGCGGTAAAGGAACCCTTGCCAAACTGATGGGTAACATCCCTGATCACAGGCACGCCATTATAGGCAAAATGAACACCTGAGAGCGATATTACTTCCATTGCGATCCTCCTTTCCCTCTTATAAGCAGGATAATAAAGAGGGGTGCTCCCACCAGCGAGGTAAGTATCCCCACCGGAAGCACCATGGGAGCAATAATTGTACGGGCCAGAATATCGCACCCCACCATAAAGGCTGCTCCGGCAAGTGCGGCTCCCGGTATAAGGAATCTCTCATCACTGCCTGTCATTCTTCTTACCATATGAGGCACTACCAACCCCACGAAGGCGATAATACCATAGAATGAGACCACGGCGGCGGTGGCCAGGGAGGCAGCTATCATACCTGTAAGCCTCAGCCTTCCGATATTCACACCCAGACTGCCTGCTGTTTCATCACCAGAATCCAGGGCGTTATAGTTCCACCTGTTGCGGTAGAAATATATCATTACAGGAAGCAGCAGCACGATCTGTATCAGAAGTTCCTCCCAGCCGCCCTTGCTCAGATCGCCAAAGGTCCAGAAGACAATGGCTGCAAGTTCCACATCATCAGCCACATACTGCAATGCCGTTGTAAGGGCAGTAAATAGTGAACTGGCAATAATACCTGTGAGTATCATGTTTTCGGGGGTAGCTCCCCTGCTTCGTGCCACCAGCAGTATAAGAAAGCATGCCACCAGTGACCATACAAATGCCGATGCTGTAACAATATATGGATTGGCTATCAGCACGGCGTCACTGCTG
>JAIVHO010000068.1 GCA_020201035.1 Bacteroidales bacterium | reverse complement strand
TTACAGTAACTTTACCGGAGTGATTCTTGCCGGGGGAGAGAATCGCAGGTACGGAGGAAAGCTAAAAACATCCATCATAATTGATGGTAAAACAATTATTGAACGTACAACAGGCATCTTCAATCAGCTTTTTGATTCGGTAGTTATAGTAACAAACCAGCCTGAATACTATGCTGAGTACAGGGGGTGCACAATTACTTCTGATATCTTTCGCGGTGCCGGCCCTCTCGGAGGCCTTCATGCAGCAATGACAGCAGCTGATACAGAGGTTCTTATGATGGTGGCAGGAGATATGCCGTATGTTTCAGCCGCTCTGATTGATCAGTTAATCGGATCGTGGGATGAATTGGCTTGTGATGCTCTGATTCCTTTACATAACGGCCATATGGAGCCCCTTTTTGCCCTTTACTCTGTCTCATTAAAAGAGAGGCTGGAAGAGTTTCTTACCCTGGGAAGCAGCTTTGCTATCAGGGATTTTCTTAAATTAGTGGAGACGGAATATTTTGAAATTGATATAACAGAGTATAAAAGGAATCCGTTTGCCAATATCAACAGTCCGGATGATCTCGCCAGATTGACGGGAGAGGCTGATGAGAATGGTCGTTAAAAGAAGATGTTATGGATGAAAGATTAAAAGATGTTCTGAAAAGGTTTGAAGGCAAGCCGGACGAGCTTATACCTGTTCTTCAGGAGGTGCAGAACGAGATGGGATATCTCTCTGATGAATCCATGGAGCGAATAGCCCGCTTTACTCGGGCACCGCTTAGCAAAGTGTTCGGGGTGGCTACGTTCTATGCACAGTTCAGGTTCAAGCCAAAGGGGGATACTCATATTATGCTCTGCAGGGGTACGGCATGCCATGTTAAGGGAGCGCCCAGAATACAGGAGGAGATAGAGTACCATACCGGTATAGCAGAGGGCGAAACTTCGGAGGATATGAAGTATTCAATTGAGAATGTAGCCTGTATAGGGGCATGCAGCCTGGCTCCGGTGGTAATGATAAATGACAGGGTTGAGGCAAATATGACCCCAGATAAGGTGGCTGGTCTTTTTAAGGAAAAGAGAAGGAAGAATGGAAAACAAAAATAATCTGTCACGCATCATCAGTGAGTCTGTTGTCGGGTGGAAGAGTCTGACCGGGGGTGATGTAGCCCTTGTGACGGTAGGTAATGCCACATGCGGCAGATCGGCAGGCGCCGGAGAGGTGATCTCCAGACTTGAAAGGGAAAAAACTCTTTCAGGAGTGCAATTTAACCTGCATGAGGTTGGCTGCATAGGTATGTGCTATATGGAGCCTGTAATGTCAGTCTACAAACCCGGATACCCGATGCTGCTATACGGAAATGTGACCGGTGATGATGCAGCTGATATAGTGGAAAAATATCTGGCAGGAGGTGAACCTGTTGCTAAAAACCTGGTTGGAGTATTTGGTGACAAATCGATGAATGGCTTCCCGCTGCTGAACGAAACATCTGTTCTGAAACCACAGGTCAGGATGGTGCTGAATAACTGCGGGATAATAGATCCGGCCAGAATAGAGCACTATATAGCCAACAAGGGATACACCGGACTTACACGGGCTCTTGGTCTGGCTCCGCAGCAGGTGATTGAAGAGATAAAAGAGGCAGGACTAAGGGGAAGAGGGGGTGCAGGGTTCCCCACCTGGAAAAAGTGGCAGTTCTGCAGGGATGAGAAAGCGGAGACAAAATATCTTATCTGTAATGCCGATGAGGGAGATCCGGGTGCCTTTATGAACCGTTCGCTGCTTGAGGGTGATCCTCATTCACTGATTGAGGGAATGGTAATAGCGGGTTATGCTATAGGCGCCTCAACAGGTTATATCTATTGCAGGGCTGAATATCCCCTTGCCCTGGTGAGAATAAGGGAGGCAATTGCCCAGGCAACAGCCAATGGCCTTCTGGGGGAGAATATTATGGAGAGTGGTTTTGATTTTAATCTCAGGGTCAAGGAGGGAGCCGGAGCATTTGTGTGCGGTGAAGAGACAGCCCTGATAGCTTCAATAGAGGGTGAAAGGGGAATGCCCCGCCCGAGGCCTCCCTTCCCGGCTGTGGCAGGGCTATGGGGTAAGCCTACCATAATTAATAATGTGGAAACACTCGCTTCGGTGGGTCGTATTATGCAGAATTCCCCAGAATGGTTTGCCCGCCTGGGTACGGAACGAAGCAAGGGTACCAAAACATTTGCACTGGTAGGGAAAGTGAAGAATACCGGACTTATTGAGGTTCCGCTGGGTACAACACTGAGGGAGATAATCTTTGATATAGGAGGAGGTGTCCTTTATGGCAAAAAGCTTAAAGCGGTTCAGACAGGAGGGCCCTCGGGCGGATGCGTACCGGCTGAACTGATGGATATACCCGTTGACTATGACTCACTGGCTGACGTGGGAACTATTATGGGTTCGGGCGGACTGGTAGTGATGGATGAGGATACATGCATGGTTGATGTGGCCAGGTATTTTGTCGATTTTGCACATAAGGAGTCGTGCGGAGAGTGCGCCCCATGCCGGCTGGGAACAAAACAGATGCTGGCAATACTCGAGGATATTGTAGCGGGAAAGGGTGAGCCTGAGGATATTGATCTGCTCGAGGAGATGGGCAGGGGAGTGATGAAAGGATCGCTCTGCGGACTCGGCCAAACAGCCCCAAACCCTGTTCTTACAACAATAAGGTATTTCAGGGATGAATATATAGATCATATCGTAAATAAGAAGTGTACTGCGAAGGTATGCCGCGAACTGAAATACTACGATATCCTGCCTGAGAAATGTACCGGTTGCCATATATGCTTCCGTGTTTGTCCGGTATCGGCAATCAGCGGGCACCCGAAAGAGATTCATGAGATTGACCAGGAGCTCTGTATCAAATGCGGTATGTGCCTTGAGAAATGCCCCGATAAATTTAACGCCATTGAGGTGTACCCCGGCTCCAAACCTGCCGGTTCCAAACCTGAAAAAGTGTAGCTGATGGATAAGATCAACCTGATAATTGACGGTAAAAAGATAACAACCCAAAAAGGTAAAACGATCCTTGAGGCAGCCCTTGAGAATGACATCTATATTCCAAACCTGTGTCATCATCCTGACCTGGTTCCCTCAGGAAACTGCCGTATGTGCATGGTTGAGATAGAGGGCATAAGAGGACAGGTGATATCATGCAAGACAGATGCCGGGGAGGGGATGATTGTAAGAACGGAGAGTGAGGATATCACTCTTATCAGGCAGACAACACTGGAACTGCTTCATGTTAATCATACTCAGGATTGCACAAACTGCTCTTCAAATAATAGTTGCGGACTGCAGGAGGTTACAGCATATGTTGGGGTTAATGAGAAAAGACTGGCCCGTATGAGGCCTACAAAACCCAGGATTGAACCTGACAATTCCAATCCCTTCTTTACACTTGACCATAACAAATGCATTATGTGTGGTATCTGTATCCGCACATGCGATGAGGTGCAGGGCGTTAATGCACTTGATTACGGGTTCAGGGGCTTTAATACAATTGTGAGTACCTTCGGCGACAGGCCTATCAAGGACTCTGTATGTGAGTCATGCGGTGAATGTGTGGTGAGGTGCCCCGTGGGAGCCCTCTATGTCAGGGATGCCGTTGTGCCAACACGTGAAGTCAAAACCGTATGCGCTTACTGTGGTGTGGGATGTAACCTCTACCTCGGTGTTAGGGGTAACAGGGTGGTCAGCGCCCGCGGCGACCGCAGCAGTATTGTCAATAAGGGCCGTTTGTGCGTTAAGGGGAGATACGGTTACAGCTTTGTAAACCATCCTGACCGACTTACAGTGCCGCTTATAAGGAAGAACGGGGTGCTCACAGAGAGCAGCTGGGATGAAGCACTTAGCCTTGTGGCGGAGAAATTCTCTGAAGCTAGGGGGGATGCCTTTGCAGCACTTACCTCCGCCAAGGCCACCAATGAGGATAATTATGTTATCCAGAAATTCACCCGCGCGGTAATGGGAACCAACAATGTGGATCACTGTGCAAGGCTGTGCCATGCTCCTACCGTGACCGGACTGGTGCAGAGCTTTGGCAGCGGCGCAATGACAAATTCAATAGATGAGTTTCTTACAGCTTCAACCATCTTCTCGATAGGATCCAATACCACCGCTGCCCACCCGATTATAGGCCTTCATATTAAGGAGGCTAAACGCAGGGGTGCAAAGATCATTGTTGCCAATCCAAAGGAGATTGATCTGGTAAGGTTCGCCGATGTGTGGATGCAGCATAAGCCGGGTACTGATGTGGTGCTGCTGATGGGAATGATAAAGGTTATTGTTGATAACGGATGGGCCGACAGCCAATTTGTTGAGTCGCGTTGCCTGGGATGGGATGAGCTGAAAGAGTCACTTGAGGGTTACGGTCTTGAACATGTTGAGGAGATAACCGGAGTGCCGGCAGCTAAGATAGAGGCCGCGGCAAGGATATATGCAACAAACCGGCCCTCCTCCCTGGTGTATGCCATGGGAATAACGCAGCATACCCATGGCACCGATAATGTGCTTGCAGTAAGTAATCTGGCACTGATAACAGGTAATGTGGGCCGGGAATCGGCAGGCGTAAATCCATTGCGGGGACAGAATAATGTACAGGGCGCATGTGATATGGGTGGCCTCCCTGATGTTTACCCGGGATACCAGAAGGTTCAGAATGAGGAGGTGCGTGAAAAATTTGAGAAGGCATGGGGAACCAGCCTCAGCGGGGTAAACGGGATCACCCATACGGAGATATTCACCATGATAGAGGCCGGGAAGATAAGGGCTCTCTATCAGGTGGGTGAAAACCCGGTTCTTAGTGAGGCCGATGCAAACCATGTAAAGAAGGCGCTTGAAAAGCTCGATTTCTTTGTTGTACAGGATATCTTTATGACAGAAACAGCCATATATGCCGATGTGGTACTCCCGGCTGCCAGCTTCGCCGAAAAGGATGGTACCTTTACCAATACCGAGCGCAGGGTGCAAAGGGTCAGAAAGGTGGTTGAATCACCCGGTGAGGCTCGGTGCGACTGGCGTATTGCATGCGATATTGCCATCAGGATGGGTGCTCAGGGATTTGATTTTAACGGTCCGGACGAAATAATGGAGGAAATACGCAGGGTGACACCTATCTACGGAGGAATCTCATATGACCGTATTGAGGAGGAGGGACTGCAGTGGCCCTGCAGGGATGATTCAGACCCCGGGTCAAAATTCCTTCATGAAAAAAACTTCCCGCTGCCCGAAGGTAAAGGACGCCTCTTCCCGCTTGTATACAGGGCTTCGGTAGAACTGCCTGACAGAGAGTACCCCCTGTTGCTTACCACTGACAGGAGCCTGTACCATTACCACACCTCAACAATGACACGCAGGGTAGCTGGTCTCGAGGAACTGCTTGGTGAGGAACTGCTACTGATAAACGGTGAGAATGCAGAGGAGATGGGAATCACCAGCGGAGATATGCTAACGGTTGAGTC
>JAIVHO010000067.1 GCA_020201035.1 Bacteroidales bacterium | reverse complement strand
CGATCCGCACACTATAAAGGCAATGTCTCCGGGCTTTATGGAATCGCCGTCATCAAGGAATCTTTCTAATATAAGTGACTTGTCAATCCTTGAAAAGATAAGTGCGGCCATCTCAACACCGGCCAGGATACCGCTCTCCTTAATCAGTAATTTTGCTTTTCCGGTTGCTTTCGCCGGAACAGAGGCCAGTGATGTATGATCCCCGTCCCCGATATCTTCAAGGATGGCAGACTCAATAAGCCGGTCAATTGCTTCCCGCATCATCCTTTTCAATTCTTAATTGATGAATCAGGGGCTTCCCATTAACACTCTTCATCAGGAAATATATACGGTATATGCCGTCGGAGGTTCTGAGATCACCAATGGCATATCTTGCATCACTTCTTCCACCCTGATGCTTGATAATAAAGTCGATTGTTCTGTTGCTACTGAAAAACTCTTTCAGTATTCCCTCTGCCACTTCCTTCTTATAAAAATCTTCACGGTCAGGCATCACAAGTTCAACTGTTGAATTCAGGTAACCTGCAAGAATTTCGGCGTTCCCGGCCTTGAAGGCCATGGATATTTCAGATGGAACCCCCTCCTGTATTGCAGCAGGAAAGGCAGATCCGGGTATTAGAAAAAGTGTAATTATTAAAGTTATACATTTTACCATAACAGGGTTTTATTAAGTAATAATTAAGACCCCCCGGGGCTGTTGCACATCTTCTGTCAGCCTTAAAACAGGTTAATAGCATGGGAGAATAAATCCAATTAAATCTGTATATATAAATTGATTCAGATTTGCTCTTCAGCTATCTTAGATAGTTAACCCTGAAGACAAATGTATAGAAAAATTCTTTAACACGGAACCTCCGGCAGCTATCAGGTGACAGGAGAACAGGTTTTGGGAAGTAATTTTCAATACTATTTTGTATGTTTACATCATCAGTGGAACCTTTGAAGGAGTGGCTTCCTGATAAGTTATCAGGGCAGGTGCATTGCATTAACAATGACTGTTTCTGCTGGTAGTGGGTTAAACAGGTTTTTTATGTGAATGAAGATTTCGATAGTTGAAATAGGAAAGACAGACAGTGAATACCTCAGAACGGGAATTGAGCACTACAATTCATTAACCGGCAGGATGGTCAGGCTGGAGACAGTTACCCTTCCTGATATTAAAAAGCGCGGATCTTTGCCTCAGGATGAGCAGAAAAGAATTGAGGGCGAAAAAATATTATCGCAGGTGAAACCTGGCGACCTTCTGATACTCCTTGATGAATGTGGTACGAAATATGATTCAATAACTTTTGCCTCATACCTCGGGTCATTGATGAACAGGAGCCTTAAAAGGGTGGTTTTTGTAATAGGAGGGCCCTATGGGTTTTCAGAAGAAGTTTATAATGCTGCTGCTGCAATGGTTTCACTCTCGCCAATGACATTTTCTCACCAGCTGGTACGGTTATTGTTCGCCGAACAGTTGTTCAGGGCGCTTACCCTGATCCGGGGAATTCCATATCATAATGCATAACCTGTCCAAATGATAAAATCGGTTAAAAGCAGTACACTTCTCCTCTTTCTTCTGCTTCTCCTTGCAGGGGCAGAGATATCAGATATCATCTACAGAAGCGATATAAAGTATTCAATTAAAACAGCCTCATTACAGAAGAAGCTGATCAACCGGATTGATCATGGTGAAGAGTGTCTTGACCGACTTATTGAAAGCAGGGCGGATATGTCAGTAACGACTGCTGTTATGGAGAAGCATGCAGCATCTGACAGACATACCCTTCTCTATTACAGGAACGACACTTTAAGGCTATGGACAGATAACAGTTTTGAGGCCCCGGATATTCTTCCCGATTATCTGACACAGGCAACCCTTGTTAACTTTGAGGGCCGGAAAATGGTTGTCTCGCACCGTGCAGATTCCCTTGATACTTTTATCTGCCTTGTACCAGTATGGCGCGAGTTTCAGATCGATAATGATATTGTCAGGAGTGGGTTCATTTCGTCGCTTAATATGCCCGACGAGGCAATAGTGGGAAATAATCCGGATGTTGGATATCTTCTCTATACCCGCATTCAGGCTATGCTTATTACAGAATCCAATATCTGTTTTGACCTTCATAGAATTCTGGATGTTGATCATTTTACAGTAACAGCCTTTTTGTCAGCAGCGTTATTGATGCTGACCATGGTTACATACCTGACAAAAATATTGAGCACGGTTAATAGATCCGGAATATGGCTTATTATTCCGGCTGCCTTGATTACAGCACTGGTTTTTTTAATTTCTTTTTCAGCAGAGAGCCAGCTAAAATGGTACGCTCTTCTTGTCTGGATCATTTCGGTTTGTTCGGTATGGTTATTCAGGAATATGTCAGCAACACTACTAAATGCATCTGTTGTTTTCGCCATAATCTCCGCTTTTTATGCTTCTCTGATAATTCCGGAGATGAGCAGGCAGAGGGAGTTGGAGAATCTTTCGGTCATGGCAGTTAACTACAGTACAGATAATGACCTTTATGCCGAGTTTCTTCTGCATGAATCATGGCCTGATCTGAAATCGGATGCGATCCTTGCATCAATGATGGCTAAGCCATGGTTTACGGATGAAGATGCCGATAGTATATATAACTACCTTGACAAAGCCTATTTTAATGGCTACTGGGGGAACTACACACGTATCTATACAATGTGTAATCATGATTCTGAGCTGATAATAGAGGGAGAAGCCGGTACAACACCAGGCTGCTTTGATTTTTTCAGTGCCAGGATGGGAGAGTCAGGAAATCCGGTTGTTGATACCAGCCTGATGTTTATCGAAAATAATTCAGGTCGTTCCTATTACCTCGGGGCAGCATATTTTGATGATGGCTATGGAGGCACTAACGGTCTGTTTATTGAGCTTATCAGCAGGCTGGAATATATACAGAGCGGATACCCCGAACTGCTGGTTGATAACCGTTACTCCCTGAAACCTGCCCTGCAGGATTACCAGATGGCAAAATATGTGAATGACACCCTGGCAATGCAGACCGGTACAGGCTTTTTTGATGTGCTTGCCCCAAAGGGTGAACATGGCGCAAGAGAATTTATTATTCCGGGCAGGAATGGCAACGAACTGGTTGTATTCAGGAGAAGTAATGATGTCACAATTGTAATTGCAAGACCTGAGCTCAGCTTTCTTGACAGGGTGGTAATATTCACCTATCTCTTTATCGGGTTCTTCCTTCTTTATTTCCCGGGACTTATGCTTATCAGTTATGGCAGGAATATAAGGGGGCGGAGAATACTTTTCAGACATAAGATGCAGTATGCCTTTGTTATTATTCTGCTCTGGACCATGAGTGCGGTCGGCGGTGTGGTGATATATCTCAGCACTGAACAGTACAGGGAAAAGCATCTTGAAAATATCAGGGAAAAACTTAATTCCGTAAATATTGAGCTGGAGCATAAACTGGCGCAGGAAAGGGAGCTAGATTACTCCTGGAGTGCCCCGGGGTATTCATCACTTGATGACCTGCTGATAAAGTTCAGTAATGTATTCTATACTGACATTAACCTCTATGACACAGAGGGTAATCTAATGGCGTCAAGCAGACGCGAAATATTTGAAAAGGATCTTACGGGTTACAGGATGAACTATTTTGCGCTGGAGGCACTTTCAGATCAGGGCAGGCCCCAGTTTATCCACCAGGAGAGGATAGGTGAGCTTCAGTTTTTGTCAGCATACACCTCATTTGTGAATAGCAGGAACAGGGTACTTGCCTACCTTAATCTGCCCTATTTTAACATGCAGAGCAGGCTGACAAAAGAGATATCAGACCTGGTAGTGGCAATAATAAATTTTACATTAATACTTCTTGTTATCTCAATGTCTCTGGCTGTGTTTATCTCGGGAAGGATTACCAGCCCTCTGAGGATGCTCCAGCGGGGCCTTGCTTCTGTCAGACTTGAGGAAGAGAGCGAACCGCTGACTTATGGAGGTAGTGATGAAATAGGCGAGCTGGTTGTGCAGTATAACAAGATGTTGGGTGAACTCCATAACAGCGCCCTTAAGCTTGCACGTTCAGAGAGAGAGGTAGCATGGAGAGAGATGGCGAAACAGATTGCCCATGAGATTAAGAACCCGCTGACGCCTATGAAGCTCAGCGTTCAGCAGCTTCACAAATCATGGAACGATGGCGCACCTGACTTTGATGAGAATCTTACCCGTTTTACCGGCAATATGATTGAACAGATAAATAATCTCTCATCTATTGCAACAGAGTTTTCCAATTTTGCCCGGATGCCAAAAGCAAAGCCGGGGATGACTGATATTATTACTTCTGTTAGGAACAGTGCTCACCTCTTTTCAGGTATCAGGAATATTAAGATCGAGATTGGTACGGGAGATCTTAAGGAGGTAATAATTTTTGCCGACAGGGAACATATAAACGGTATGCTGACAAATCTGATAAGAAACAGCGTGCAGGCTGTTTCACCCAGGAAGCAGGGATTGATTACGATCTCCGTGAAGGTGAAAAACGGAAAGGTGCTGCTTACAATAGAGGATAACGGATCCGGAATCCCGGAAGAGATGCAGGATAAGCTCTTTACACCCAATTTCACTACAAAATCCTCCGGCATGGGACTGGGGCTCTCAATTGTAAAGCGAATCGTAGAAACAGCAAACGGATCAATCTGGTTTGAGTCTGAGGAGGGTATAGGCACCCGGTTCTTTATTGAATATCCGGTTGTCAGTTTTAAATAACAATTTTTGAATCCGGATGTCGTTTGTTGCCGTATAAAAAAATTATGCAAAATAAAAAGATTCAAATCGGATTTCTGTTATTGAAAAATCGATCAATTTCATTATTTTAGCAGAGTTCAAGACCTGACTGATGTACCGGAAAGCAAGTATCTGCATAAAATGCCTGTTTATATCACTGTCGTTAATTTTTTTAATGCCGGAGGTGGCGGCTGTACCACAGAAGAACGTTTCAGGCGAAATAAATCAGATTAGAAGCAGGGTGGAGGCGTTGGGTGCCGACTTTGTGGATGTTGCAGATGCATCAGGTTTTTCACCCGGAGACACGGTACTGCTTATACAGATGAAGGGGGATGCAATTCTTACAGATAATGATGCCAGTTTTGGTCTTCATTACGATCATGTAGGAGAGGTAGGTTATTATGAATTTATGGTAATACAGTCTGTGGATGTGATTGCCGACAGGCTCACTTTTTTTAATCTGATTGAAGGGGGTTATGATCCTGAGGCATCAGTGCAGGTAGTTAAAGCAGAGTCATATGAATCACTGCGTGTTACGGGTGAAATTACAGCACCTCCCTGGGATCCGGCTCTCGGGACAGGAGGGGTAATTGCAATATTTGCCATTGATAAATTAATTATGGAGGCTGATATATCAGTTGCCGGAAAAGGTTTCAGGGGTGGTTCCCCTTCACTGGTTTCAGGTGACTGTATTGAATCCGCCCCCTGGGTTGCCTACTTCGGTGAGTCGTCAGATGCAGGAGGACGAAAGGGCGAGGGATATGCATCACATGATTTCAATAAAATCCTGCTTAATACATCCCTCTACAGTAAAGGTCCGGGTTCATTCAGTACAGGCGGTGGTGGAGGATGGGGTAACCTTTCAGGGGCAGGCGGCGGCGGTAGTTATTCTTACGGTGGTGTGGGAGGAGATGAGGGATCATCATGCGGCATTCCCAATCAGGGAGGAAGGGGTGGAAGAGCTATTGCAGATGCATATACAGACATTCTTCAGCCTACCTATACCGACCCTGTGCTTATGGGCGGAGGGGGAGGTTCAGCAGGATACACTGCCGGAAGTGCCCCTGCGGGAGGTCACGGTGGAGGTATCATCTTTATAATGACTGATTCTGTTTACGGTAACGGTCACTCAATATCTGCTGACGGAATGAGTGTAACCGAAACGGCTCTGCTGACTGCGGGAGGAGCAGGAGGAGGTGCTGCCGGGGCAATAGTAATATCCGCCAACGGTTATGGATCATCATCACTGACAATCTCGGCTGACGGAGGAGATGGCGGTGCTGCTGCAAATGGTATAGGAGTTGGCGGTGGCGGCAGCGGAGGAAGAATTTCTCTGGCGCCTGCCAACGTTTCTTCACTTAATATAACCTACGAAGGAGGAGAGGATGGCCTTCTGAATCCATCGGGAGCAATTGGTCCTGCGCCATCATCTTCTTATCAGATAAGACTTAACGGCTTCCTGTTTAATACTGTGGTAACCGTGGAGAGCGGCTTTCTGCTTGATTCAATATGTGCGGGAGAGGTGCCGCCACAATTGCTATCATCAACACCTGTTGGAGGAACTGCTCCGCTCACTACATACTGGGAAAAAAGCTATAACGAGACTGACTGGGTTCCTGCCTCAGGAACAGTAAATGGAAATATTTTTACTCCTTCTCAGACTGAAACGGTAACACTCTGGATACGAAGGCGAATCGTGGATAACTCGGTTCCTGCGATAGAGGATATCAGCAAACCGGTGAAAATAATAGTTCATCCCAATATTATCAATTTTGAGATAGCCCATGACAACGGTGATACAATATGCTACAATCAGGATGTCGGGGTAATTGAACCGGTAGTTCCCGTTCCGGGAGGAGGAAATTCAATCTACTCTTATGAATGGCACTCAGCGAGCGACGGAATAAGCTTTGAGACCGGCCCCCTGGGATCGGGTTCAACATATGACCCGCCAGCCCTGGAAAGTACAACATGGTACCGCCGTACAGTAATGTCAGGTGCCTGTATTGACTCATCCAGCTCAGTGAGGATAACAGTTTTGCCGGTAATAACAGGCAACAGCGTTGGGACTGATCAGGTAATATGTGAAGGCACTCTGTATGAGGTGCTGGATAACACAGGTTCAGGGCCCGGGGGCGGAGATGGAACTTACAGGTACAACTGGGAGGCAAGTATTGACAACGTAAACTGGAATCATACAATAGAAGGTATAACAGATCAGTCAACCTATGACCCGGATGAGACATCAGATGACTTTCCTTCGCTCACCCCAAAATATTACCGCAGGATTGTCTACTCCGGAGAGGCCGATTGCTGCACCGATATTTCAGCACCCGTGTCACTCGTGATGCAGCCCGAGATTACATCAAATACCCTGTCGGTAACAGAACAGACAGTTTGTGAGGGGATTAATGAGGTTCAGGATGTTACCGGGAGCACTCCGGAAGGGGGAACAGGTGATTATTCCTATTTATGGGAATTCCTTACAACACCTCCGGGTTCCTGGCAGCCACTATCAGACAGTGTCAGAAAGGATCTCAGCATGAAGGTGCTGTATGAAACAACCTCGTTCAGAAGAGTAGTTAACTCCGGAGTATGCTCAAATATCAGCGGTGACATCTTTACCGTAACAGTGAATCCTGCGATCACCGGAAACATCATAACTATAATTTCAGGCGGGGCAGATACAGTAGTCTGCAGCGGTCATAATCCTTCTCTTCTGATTGGAGATGAACCTTCCGGAGGCATGGGTCCGGGAACCTTTACATACCTGTGGGAGGACAGTACTGC
>JAIVHO010000012.1 GCA_020201035.1 Bacteroidales bacterium | reverse complement strand
GTTATACCCACTGATAGACCATTGGATGCCATAAAGCATGCCATGTCTCCCTCTGCACTGCTCTTTGCAGGGTTTGAACCTGCTGATGAAGATCCAAAGGGCGTTATGCTTCCTTTTATGGAACAGGTTGTCGATTTGCCAGGCGATGTTATTTTAACTTATAATGCCAGTGATGTTTCGCTTGAAGATTAATGGAAACAAATAGGATATACACCAAAGGATTGTCAGAAGCAGTTTTTTACATTTCAATCACCCGGAAAAACCATATTTTTATAGCTGATGAATAATTACTTTTTTTTGGAATGAATTGAAAGCAACCTTCTGGTTTGTTCCTGTCCTAATAATTCTTTTTTCAATCCTGCTGGCAATTGGATTTGTTTATACAGACCAAATTGCTACTTTTTCACAGGATGGATTTGGACGCTTCTTTTTTGTTCATAGTGTAGATTCTGCCCGCAGTATATTGTCGACCATATCGGGTGCAATGATTGGTGTGGCGGGGACCGTCTTTTCAGTTACGCTTGTTGCATTAACCCTGGCGTCTTCTCAATTAGGCCCTATAAAATATTATGCGCGAACACACAGATACGACTCCCTTAACCTATATGGGAGGTCATTTGAAGCTAGGTTCAGGCATATGTTTATGTGTAAAAATGTGTGTAATAAAAAAAGCCATCATAAGTATTTAACTCACAATGGCTTCAAAAAATCATGGCGGAGAGGGGGGGATTCGAACCCCCGGTACGGTTACCCGTACGTCAGTTTAGCAAACTGGTGGTTTAAGCCACTCACCCACCTCTCCTGACAATCTGTTTATTGTTAGCTGCAACCCTGAAAAAGAGATGACAGCATAAGCGTGACAAAAGTATAAAAACAACTTTAATTCACAAATCAAAAAAATCTTATTTATAATAAATCAACTCTCCTAATGGAGATAAAATTAGAGATCCTTCATTTGTCTCAAGTAAAACCCTTCCGTTGGTTATAGTAAAACCATACATCAGTGTCCCCTTATCCAGCAGCCGGCTATTGATTCTGGATCTGCTCTTAACATGCCATAAGGTTGAATACTCCTCTGTTCTGCCTTCACTTAATGCAAACTGATAATTTACCTGAGCCCATTCGGTATCGTCACTGACATCCATTAACACAACACTCATCTGCTGGTCTACCGGTAGATTCTTATATTCAGGCAGCATTTTCATATCCAGCATAATAAGACTATCCCTTATGCCTGTACTGAACCTGATCTTCCCGGATGCTTCGTCCTGATAAACCCCTGTTACTGTCTCCGCTGCCGGCACCCTGCAGTGATGCACACCTCTAAGATCGATTTCTGAAAGACACAGATCTTCGTACTGTGATCCGGGGTATACATCAATTACTTCTAGTTTTATAAAATAGTTAAAATCTATTTTCACATCTCTCGTCCCTGAGGTCAACTCTTTCCGGGTGTCAATCTCCTTCTTAAAGGTCTCTTTGAATTCCTGAAGGGCTTCTCCCAACCTTCTTGTATTATCATCGCAAAAAGGTTCAAAGTAGAACAGGTCATCTCCGGATTTATCCCCGAAACTGATAACATCGCCATGCAAAAGGTTCTTAAAGTAGAATCTGTTAAAAGCCTCAGTAGACTCCCCTTCAATATGAAAACCTGCATAGAGCGAGAGGGAAGCACTTTTAATTCTTGCATTTCCTTCAAACAGTGAAGTTGATTTCTGGTAACCGTTTCTTATCATTATGGCAGCCGGCAGTTCCTGTCCGGCCGAAAAAATAATCCACTCTCCCCTTCCGGGGCCATCCACCCCTTCAACCCATGCAGTTGCCGAATCACCGTCAAACAGGTTATGCATTCCATATTTACCGGTGCCACTTTTTTGATCCGGTGCAACCAGGTCAGAAGATGAGAGATAATAACATGGCAAACCGGTGACAGTTCTGGTAAACCTCATATTAAGATTGGTCCAATCCTGGCCCGGGGCAACCGTGATTGTCACAATAGTTAAAAATGGCAATAAGACAAGGGTTCTCATGGGGTATAGCGCAGCCCGGCTAGCGCACCTGCTTTGGGAGCAGGGGGTCGCAGGTTCGAATCCTGCTACCCCGACAAACAAAAATCAACCCTGACGGCAACGTCAGGGTTTTTTATTGGAAGGAAGGAGTGTCAAAAGCTTGCTTTTGTAACTACTAACTGACAATAAAACCCGACAGAAATTATCCCCAGGATTTAGACAACAGGTATAATTAGAATATTTATTAAACTTGTTGTTATGAATAAAAGAACAAACCACACATCTGGCTTTAAGACCAAGGTAGTTCTTGAAGCCCTTAAGGAAAGAGAAACTATTTAGGAAATCGGAAAGAAGTATGACATTCATCCGAACCAGATTTCAACATGTAAGACTAAATTTTTATCAGGCGCCAGTAGCGTTTTTGAGAGAGGTTCTTTCAAGGATGATACGGATAAGGAATAAGCTGATCTTTTCAAGAAAGTTGGTCAGCTACAAATGGAGGTTGATTTCTTAAAAAAAGTGTTGGGGAAATAGCAAAAGAGAATAGGCTTCAAAAAGTGGATAAGGATAATAAAAATCTGAGCATTAAGCGTCAATGTGATCTTTTGGAGGTCTGCCGTAGCAGTTTCTACTATACTCCCCAGGAAGACAGTTCATTGAACCATGAGCTGATGAAACTAATCGACAAACAATATTTGGAAACGCCGTTTTATGGACTACCAAGGATGACAGAATACCTTCGATCTTTGGATTACAAGATCAATTCAAGCGGATCCGTCGCTTGTACCGGCTGATGGATTTGCATGCTATTGGTCCCCGACCCAATACCAGTAAGCCTCATAAGGGCAAGGGACACACCGTATTTCCATATTTGCTTCGGAATTTAGAGATAACACGCCCAAATCAGGTTTGGTCAATGGATATAACCTATGTGACACTTGGCAATGGTTATATGTATCTGGTGGCTATTATTGACCTTTACAGCCGTTTTATTGTTGGTTGGTCCTTATCCAATACCATGACTGCAGAATGGTGTAAAGCGTGTGTAATGGAAGCTATTGCAGCCTATGGTGAGCCTGATATTATCAACACTGATCAAGGGAGTCAATTTACAAGTCATATTTTTACTACGCTTTTCGATGAGATAAAAACGGAGCTGAGCATGGATGGAAAAGGAAGGTGGATTGACAATGTGTTTATCGAGCGCTTCTGGCGGAATATCAAGTACGAAAAGATCTATCTGGAACCATCGGAAGATGGAATAGAGCTATATGGGAAAATCAAGTGGTATATGGAATTTTACAATACTCGCAGGCCACATCAATCCCTGGGGTATAACAAATCGGAGCAAGTATATGCAAAGGCTGCATAGTTTTTCTTTTCCGGCAATGGCCGGAAAAGAAATCAAACGTATCTTTGAAAGTAAGTTGTCTAAAGGAGGGGAGTAGTTCTTTAATATGTGTAAATTATGAAACTTATTCTGATAATTGTGTAATGCTCTTCAGAATATATGGAATTACCTTTATTTTGTGAAAATCTATTCACATCTGAAATCTATTGATATACAATCAAATTCATTTGATTTTCAGTAGGTACAATTAATCCAAACGGGATATGAGTAAAAAGGTGATATCAGAAGAGTTAGTAAATGCCAACAAAAAACTTGCCTCACAAAACGAAGAGAAAGCAGAACGTGCTGCGGAATTAGTTATTGCGAACGAAGAAAAATCAAACCGTGCGGATGAACTAATCACTGCTAAAACAGAGAAAGCAGAACGTGAAGCAGAGTTAGTAATTGCAAACGAAGAAAAAAAAGAACGTGCGGATGAATTGGTCATTGCTAAAACAGAGAAAGCAGAACGTGAAGCAGAGTTAGTGATTGCAAACGAAGAGAAATCAGACCGTGCAGATGAATTAATAATCGCTAACATAGAAAAAGCAAAACGTGCGGATGAATTAGTCATTGCTAAAGCAGAGAAAGCAGAACGTGAAGCAGAGTTAGTAATTGCCAAGGAAGAGAAAGAAAGACTGATAGCAGAATTAATCATTGCAGACAAAGAGAAAGCAGAACGGTCAGCAGAGTTAGTTGTTGCTAACGCAGAGAAAGCAGGACGGTCAGCAGAGTTAGTTATTGCTAACGCAGAGAAAGCAAAAAGTAGAGCAGTGTTAATAATTGCGAACTTAGAAAAAGAAAAACGAGCAAATGAATTAGTAGTTGCTAACAATGAACTTAATTATCAAAGACGGGAGAAAGCTAAACGTAATGCAGAGTTAGTCATTGCGAATACTGAGAAAACAATACGTAAAGCAGCATTAGTAATAGCTAATGTGGAGAAAGCAAGACTTGCAGCAGAGTTAATAGTTGCGAGCAAAGAACTTTTATACCAAAAAGAAGAGAAAGCAAAACGGTCAGCAGAGTTAGTTATTGCTAACGCAGAGAAAGCAAAACGTGCCGCAACGTTAGTCATTGCGAACATAAAAAAAGCAAAACGTGCAGCAGAGTTAGTTATTGCTAATGTAGAGAAATCAAAACGTGCAGCAGAATTAGTTGTTGCGGACAAAGAACTTTTATACCAAAAAGAAGAGAAAGCAAAACGGTCAGCAGAGTTAATCATTGCAGACGTAGAGAAAGCACAACGGTCAGCAGAGTTAGTTATTGCTAATATTGAGAAGGCGAAACGTGCAGCAGAGTTCGTCATTGCAAATAAAGAACTAATGCTGGCAAAAGAAAAAGAAAAACTTGCAAAGGAATTAGTCATCGCTAACCGGGAACTAATCAAAGCCAAAGATAAAGCAGAAGAAAGCGACCGTCTTAAAACAGCCTTTCTTACAAATATGAGCCATGAAATCCGTACCCCTATGAACGGGATACTTGGATTTGCTGAGCTCTTAAAAGAACCAGGTCTGTCAAGTGATAACCTGAAAAATTATGTTCAAATCATTCAGATTAGTGGAGCACGTATGCTTAATACTATCAATAATATTGTTAATATTTCGAAAATTGAATCTGGTCTTGTTCAAGTTGATATTAATGAGACTAATATCAATGAGAAAATTGAATTCACTTATAATTTCTTCAAACCAGAAGCTGAATTTAAAAAGGTACAGCTTTCTTTTAAAAACAGTTTGCAATCAAAAGAAGCTATCATTAAAACCGACAATGAAAAAGTATATGGTATACTAACTAACCTTGTTAAAAATGCAATCAAATTTACCTATGAAGGCTCAATTGAATTAGGCTACGAGAAAAAGGGAGAATATCTTGAATTCTTCGTAAAAGATACGGGAATAGGCGTACAACAGAAACAGAAGGAACTAATTTTTGAGAGTTTCAGGCAAGGTAGTGAATCACATTCCAGAGGTTATGACGGCAGTGGTCTGGGGTTATCCATTGCGAAATCCTATGTAGAAATGCTTGGGGGTAAGATATGGGTGGAAAGCGAGGAAGGCAAAGGTTCAAAATTTTATTTTACAATTCCATACAATGCTGTATCTGAAGAAAAAACTGTCATTGCAAATATTATTTCTGAAAAAGATAAAGAAGTTCAACTTAAAAAACTCAAAATATTGATTGTTGAAGACGATGAGATATCTTATTCACTTCTTACACGAATGCTCCAAAATATCAACTGCGAAGTACTGCATGCAATAACAGGGGTTGAAGCTGTTGAGACTTGTCGGACAAATCCTGACCTTGATTTGATATTAATGGACATCAGAATGCCAAAGATGGATGGAAATGAAGCCACACGTCAAATCCGTCAGTTTAACAAAGATGTAATCATAATTGCACAAACAGCCTATGCATTTTCAGGTGACAAAGAGAAAGCAATAGAAACGGGATGCAACAACTATATTACAAAACCAATTAATATGAACTTACTTAATGAGCTTATCCAGAAACATTGTTATAAGTAGATAAGGAATCCAATGAGATAGCTTTATTCATCACTCGTAACATATACTGATTATTTACTATGTCAAGTTCTTTTAAATATGAAATCACCTGATTTTAACTATAAATTTTTAATCCCCAATTATAATTTAAAAACTTACTGGAAAACAATAGTTGTTTTTTTAGCAGGACTTCTATTTACTACCCTGTTGGTAAAAAATTCAAGAATAGATTTGCGAGAGATTGCTATTCAAGACTTTGAATTTACATGCTCCGATTTAAGAAGTAAATTGGATTCCAGACTCAAATCACATGCTCTACTTTTACGTAGCGGGTCAGCACTTTTTGCTGTATCGGATACTGTTACACAAGAAATTTGGAGAAAATTCATTGAGCATGAAAAACTAAATAAATACGTACCCGGGACACAAGGGTTTGGTTATTCACTTATTATTCCTAAAAATCAGTTAGCTAAACATATTCAGTCTTTCAGTAAGAATGGTTTCCCAGATTATAATGTAAAACCAATTGGAGAAAGGGATATGTATACATCTATAACTTATCTTGAGCCATTTGAGGGAAGAAATCTCAGTGCTTTTGGTTATGATATGTTTTCTGAACCTGTGCGTAGAAAAGCAATGGAAATTTCCAGAGATTCAGACCTTGCAATGTTATCAGGGAAAGTACTTTTAGTTCAGGAAACAGACGAAGATGTGCAAGCTGGTGCATTAATGTATGTACCTGTTTATCAAAATGGGAAGCCTACGAATACTGTTGAGGAAAGACGTGTCGCTATCAAAGGCTGGGTTTATAGTCCTTTCCGTATGCGAGATTTGACAGAAGGGATTTTAGGTAATTGGGATTTACCTACTAAAAACAGAATACATTTAAAAATTTATGATAATGATGAAATTTCTGATGAATCGCTGCTATATGATAGCCAGATTAATGACATAGTAAGAAATAAACCCAAGTCAAACTTATATCTTAACCTTCCGATTCAATTTAATGGTAAAAAATGGACATTGATTTTTACCAGTCAAAATGAAAAAATGTCTTTTCTTCATGGTGACCAATTGTTTATTCTATTCGGAGGCATATTTATTAGTCTACTGATGTTTTTTTTGTCTATAGAATTAATAAATGCAAATCTTCGTTCTAAGCAAATACGCTTATTAAATTTACAGTTAGAAAAATTAAACTTAGACAAAGACCGATTTATATCAATACTCGGACACGATTTGAAGAATCCATTTAATAATCTTCTTGGTTTATCTGAAATATTGGTAGAAGATTTACATAAACTCGATATTGACAAAGTTGAAACCCTCGTAAACCAAATTAATTCAACAACAAAAAGAACCTATAAATTACTGGAAGACATATTGATGTGGGCAAGGACACAACAAGGCATGATTCCTTTCAAACCACAAATATGTAGCTTTAAAGATGTTTGTCTGGATATTATTGAAACACTTAATCCAAATGCCAGTGCAAAAAACATCATAATCAATTATTCTGCACCAGACAAGATTAATATTTTTGCTGATATTGATATGCTGAAAACAGTACTCAGAAATCTTATTTCGAATGCAATAAAATTTACAAACAATGGTGGGGTAATTAATATTGATGCAAAGGAAAATACTGGAAATGTAACAATATCAGTTTCGGATAATGGAGTTGGAATAGAACCTAAAGACTTGTCCAAACTATTTGATATTTCGCAAGTTATGTCAACAAAAGGTACGGCAAAAGAACCAGGAACAGGTCTGGGATTATTACTCTGCAAAGAATTTGTTGAAAAGCACCATGGGAAAATTTGGGTAGAAAGTGAAATTGGAAAAGGTAGTAAGTTTGTGTTTACGCTGCCCGTTGCTGCAAAAAACACCGATAAAATTTAGGAGTATTGATAAAGTTATATCGGGCAAGATTAACTGCGAAAAAAGGGAGTGCCAGCAATAATTTCTGCATTGCCAGCCATTGATTGAATGTTATGGTCAAGAATTAACAATACCATCTCATCAAGTTTCTTCCCTAATTCATCTTGCGTGCTTGCACTGGCAATTATATATCCATCGTTGACTTTAATTTTCCCATACACAACAGGATTCCCCAGAGCATCGGTTGCCCTTCGAATTGTACCGTAAAAACACCTGTCCCAACCTTTTTCCCCAGCCTTTGCCATGAACAGTTCGGTGATTTCAATTTTCGGTGATTTATCCATAATAAGTTGTTATAGAATTAATTATACGAAATAAAATTAAAAATGTTACACTTTCATACTCTTAAATTACTCCGAATTAGAAATCAAATTCCAGAAGTCCATCATTGCTGATGGTCAGAGATTCATTCAACACCATTTTCCTGATATCCTGCCAGCAAATGAATAATACTTGTGGTTTATCATCATCTATTTTTAACCTGATATTCCCAACCTCTTGCATCGTACAATCAAAGAATTCCAGAATTATGTATTTACCTTCAACTGTCAGGTCAAGTACTTCAACCTTGCCAAAGACTCGGGGACTGACCATTAAAAAATAGTTATCAGGTCGGGAATCATTATCTCTTTCCCTGTGAAGAAATACCTGAAGATTTTTGTACTTATCTGGACAACTTTCTAACAGGCTAATCAGTTCTTGGGTTTTATCATTATCTATATGGCTGTTATTTACTGTCATGGGAGTCATTTAACAATACTTCTTCAGGTACTGGCTTTGTATAGAGGTCGATAAGCACCCAGTCGCAAGGCAGAGTATCATTATTTAAACGATGATTGCGTTTTAGCATATCACCTGTCCTGATGTCAAGAATGACTATGGTGACCCTGTAACCAGTAGTGTAAGCCTCAAGGAACTTGACCTTGGTAACATAAATATCTCCATTATCGCCAAAGTCCAAAAGGTCAGACAAGCCTCCCACATCGACAATATTATCAATGCAAATAATGCAGGGGAAGCAGAGCAAAAATTTATCGGTAGTGTGTTGGAAACCACTGGGTACTTTTGTGCTGGATGTTATATGCTCTTGAGTTCTCATTGCTCACTGCTTTCTTATAAATACTGGTGCACATTAAAAGTGATAGAGAACCATGATGGTAGAAGTACTTTTAAACGAGTTTCAATTAAAAGAATAAATAGTGACGTAATATAATGTATATCAGATATAGAAAGATACCCCCCTATCCCCTCCCATAGAATACGGGGGGTGCTACAGCAGTAGGGTGCTCCATAAGTCTATTTCCATGGTACTTGGAATCTTTGTAGAAAAGTTGGTTGTATAATTTTTCCACCAAAAAAAAATCCTGGGTCAGAAAATTGATTTTGAAAATATGAAGACCCTTAAAAATTCTGAGAAAATTTGTGCAGAAATTATGGAATAACCCGACAATTATACTTCATGAAGATACTTGTAAATGGCAAAAGATTATAGAAAGTGTAAATTTTCTTGCTATAATTACCTGCTGAAAAAAGTTCAAATATTATCGAATATGGATTTTGATAACAGTAGAATAAGGCGACAGGACAGGGTAATGGAAAAGGAAGAGTCATCTGCTCTTTTAAGCAAAGGGGAGTATGGAGTGCTGTCAATGCAAGATGAAGATGGAGATGGAGGGGGGTATGGCATCCCAGTAAACTATGCCTGGGATAACGGGAAATCCATTTACATCCATTGTGCTCCTGAAGGAAAAAAGCTCCGTGCAATAGCTAAAAACAACAGGGTATCATTCTGCGTTGTTGGTGAAACGAGGGTCCTTCCTGCCAGATTCACAACTGAATTTAAAAGCATTATTCTTGATTGCACGGCAGATACCGGGTTACCGGCTGCAGAAAGGCTTAACGCCCTTAAGCTTCTTATTGAGAAGTACTCTCCGGGACTCCTGGAGAAGGGATTGGAGTATGCAGAGAAATCATTTGACCGTACTGAGATTATCAGGCTTGATATCAAAAGATGGTCGGGCAAATGTAAAAAGCAAGTACTTCCCGGTTAGCCGGTGACACCATCCCAAATCGTTAGCAAATAGTCTTCAAGATTAGACTAGAGAAATATTGCGGCGGATGATACAACAGAAATACTAAAGTGCAGTGCTACCAGATAAACAGGGAATTTCCTGAGAAAATAATAGTAAGCCATCAAAATATTTATCATTGAGGCGAACATATTTATATATTCAAGCACGCTTCCTGAAGAATAATAAAAAGAAATCCCTGATAAAGCAAGAATCAGTGAACTTAGAAAGAATGAGATAAAATATGTAACTCTAATATTAATCTTATCAATCTCCTTCCAATGTGCGGTAAAAATTTTTACCGGGAAGAAATAAATCGCCAAAGGGATAGCATAAATAAAATATATTAAACGGGGCACTGCTTCCATCCTGGCCAGAAACAATAAAACAAACGCCACCAGTACCAGACCAGGGTCAAGCTTATTAATTGTAGTAAAAAGTTTCATTAGTTCTATAAATTTAATGTCCTAATTCTTATTGTAAACTCATCATACTACACATGCATAGATACACGCTAGACCCAACGCTGCAGTATTAAAACCAATATTAAACAAAAATAATACAAGTTTTACAGCATTCTCTTCAATCGCTTCAAGCTCCTCAATAAAACAACATTCCACGCATGGATGAAACCGGCATTTGTAAGCATCTGAATCTTTTCTTAAATGCATAATAGCATCAGAAGATTCCTTCCATGAATTAACGTAAACCTTCAAATCTCTGTAGAATGTTATACTCTCAATTGCTAATTTGCGAGACTCATCGGTTAAAGTAAGCTCGTGTAGTTCACATATATAGATGTCTGCAATATATAGTATTTCAATATAGGATTTACCAGAAATCATATTTGCATAACTATTAATAATCATACTTAAAAACTGATCTGAATTCCGGTTTGAAGACTTTGATTCGGATGCAGACAATCTTAGCAAAGTTGATTCCCTTTCTTTTTGATCAATAGATAACCGGACTCTTTCCAATTCAGTAAAATAATCTTTATTGATGATTGTTTCATCAGGCACATCAAGAACTTTAAAATCAAATGCTGAAACAGTCATTTCAATTGAGGTTAGGTCATTACTCAATCTACCAAGTTCTGATACATGATCTTGACTCTCACATGAGCAAAGAAACAGAAAACATAAAAATTTCATGGATGTTAAAACATAGTTTTTCATAGCAGCGAGTTTTAATATGTTAGTAAAAACAGCATTTATTTATTCCACAGCACCCTAAAATTAAGAATTATTAGAATACTTGTCAAGTATTTCTAATCGTTTTTTAGTTTGCCAGGGTAACCAGCCATAACCCATTAAAGCAACCCCGACTAAAAAAGTCAGGGTTGTTTTATCGTTTTATAGTAAGTGTCATGAGAGGATTTTAGAATTCACAGGTATGACGATTATAACGAACGAAGGAAGTTTGGCCTTATCAGCATATGTATCTCACAGACAATACTCCTCATTCCTCTCTTCCCCTGTAAACAGCAGTTCCACAGGGCCGGAAACCTCAAGTCCGGCCTGACGGCCTCTGTCACTGAAAATCAGCTCCCCATTCTTTAAATTATACAGCTTTATATCCACCTCTGAACTCATACTTTCACTTATTCTGCCATCCATCAGGCCCCTGACCGGAGAGGCCAGTTCTGTGGCATTATGGCGAAAGGCTGTTACACTCAACCTGTAATCCCTGTTGGCAAATTGCAGTACTACCTTATTCCTGTCGGCAAATGACCGCTCCAGTCTTGAAGAGTTATAGGTAGTAAACCTGTAAAGCCTGCCTCCGAGCCAAAGTCCTGCAATAAATCCTGTAAATGAGCTCCTGAGCCAGGGAATCTTAGCCACAGATGCCTTAAAGGAGACTCCTTCATTGCTGAAGTGGTTTGTCTGCATCCAGAAATACGCCTCGGGGAAAGAGTGACCCCAGTCCTTCTCATTGTAACCTCTTCCACCTTCAAAATCAACCTCTTTCCCGTCAATGGTAAGGGTTCCCTCCAGAAGATGATCCATACTCAGGATACCATGGTAGCACTCCATAAAGGGAACAAAGGTGTATGGTCCCATTATGCCTGGTGAATACCACTTTCCGGGCCAGGGAACTCTCTCCCTGAACCGGAGGGTGCCTGATATACCGGGCAGATCTAGTGTCATCCCATTATTAATGAATCTGTTATTAGCTATGGTAATGGCGAATTTTGAAGGATGTGAATGAAACTCCTTAAAGCTGAACCGGTGATAAAAGGCTCTGCCGGCTCTTCCGTCAAGAACCTGAATAAAGGAATGCCTGGTACCATCCGATTCCATTGCTACTCCGGGAATAAAAGCATATGCCCGGTCACAGGAGGCGTTCAACACCTTAAAATACCATCCTTCAAAGTATTGCCGGGATTTTCCAATGCCATGGTACAGCTCAGGGGAAAAAACGGCTCTTAGCCTGTTGATCATATCTGCAGTATTTCTTAGCTGCAGTAAGTTAACAATTTGTTGGCTAGTTCACAGGAAAATGCCAGTATTAAGTCTGTAGAACAAAGGAGTCATATCAGCAATCCCGTTCTCCCGAGCAAATAATTCTATATTAGATTAAGCATAAGGCTATACAACAAATCTGCTTCTTATATGCAGTTTATAAAACTCTATAACTACTGGTGGTTGCTATTCCTCAGTGATGTCACTCTGGCAAGTTTCTCGGAGAAGAGGAGCAGAACAAGAAGCAATGCAATCATAATAAGGGCAGTCCAGGGAGGAATACCATTCTCTTCCGCAAAACGGAAGCTTAGGCCCGGAACAGAGAGAACCACCCCTCCGATAACAAGGCCGGCAATAAAGAATATACGGGAAAGCCTTATCTCCATCTTCATAAGACGGCTCATCGCGTTGCGGGCTTCAATCTCCTTCATCACTTCATCCTCAAAACCGAGGAATGGCATTTTTCGTCCCGCTCCCGACATTAAGCGGCCCAGTCTATCCGGATCATTACCCATAGTCATCAGTATAATAGTTGTTTCTCTGATTTAAGTATCCTGTTTAACTCAGCATACATACTTTTTCTTCCTCTCGAAAGGATAACCTTCACATTGGAGAGTGACCATCCGGTAAGGTCAGACACTTCCGCGATCTGGTAGCCTTCAATATAATAAAGAGTAAGCACTAGTGCTTCACGGGATGCTATCCTGTCAAGTGCAAGTTCAACAAAATATTTTCTCTGATCCTCTTCCATGGGTTCAATCGAGTCGAAGATCTCATCACCGGCAACCTCATTCGCCGGGTCAATATCCGGATGGAGGTGATCATACGTGCTGAGCTTTTTCCGGTGCTTTAATGACTCATTAATCACTATCCGGCATAACCATGTTGAGAATTTTGAATCGCCCCGGAAAGTACTCAGTCTAGAGTAAGCGATCAGAAAGGCTTCCTGCACAACATCACTTGCATCAAACTCCGATTTAAGAACGGACATGGCAATATTGAATGCCATGTCCTTATAATTGTGAACAAAATATCTGAAGGCATCTGAATCTCCATTCAGCACCTTTTTAATATAGAGTTCATCCATCCTGTCGTCTCTCTGGCTTTTCCATATAGTTTGCGATAATCATACCGATGCCGCCAAAAAGAAATCCAAGAACAAAAAGCAAAAACGGTCCCAGTTTACCCACCTGGTCAGGAAATAAGAGATAAAGGGTGGTTCCCATAAGAAGACCTACACATATCCCCACAACCACAATACCTATCTTAAGCCAGGGAAACCCTTTCCCTCCGGCAGGCAGTGAATAAATTTTGGAGGGATCAGTACCCTTCTCAATCAGAGCCATACGCTCCTTATTCCTTGCCTTGAGGTAATAGATCCATGACAGGGTAAGTGCCGCAAAAAAACCTAGCCACGAAAGGGCCTTAAACAGTTGCACTAAATTCATATTCATAACCGTAAATTTATGTTTAGTTACAGGTATGATATCTCCTGTGGCAAAAAGGTTACAAAAAAACTCATAAACGTTGACACTATTGACCAATCACCTTTATCGCTTTTCCTGACTGCACCATATCACTTAGTTCCATATCATTGAGCAGCGCTACCTCGGCCAGCTTATCCTGGGGGACACCGTAGTATTTTAGTGCAGCCTCAAGTGTTCCTGATCGCTGAACATTGCGCACTTGAAGACGGGTAGGCTGTTTATTAAGCCTGGCCGGATCAGTCAGCCTTGAGAAGTGACTCACGATATTTGTAAAGCTTCCTGAATAGACCGGAAAATCAGGTTCAGATGACACCCCGTGAAAAGCATAATACTTATTATCGTAATTGATGAAATGGGACAATACCATTCTGGTCTGCTGCTGGCCTGTTGACTGGTTCTGTGACACCTGTCTTGAAACTGTCACTATTGCCGGCATGCCGTTAATGGTTGTTGCGCTGCTCTCCTCAGGCTTCAGCTCAAGCTGCTCAAGGGTTGATGAGGCAGCTGCTTCAAGGGATGCTCCTTCAGACAGGGTAAACACCATCAGAGCCTTTCCATCAGGTGGTGCAATATTGATCTGCGCCGGCATATTCTCCAGTTTCCACCCTGCGGGGAATGTAAACATAAACCTTAGCTCAGGGTGGTAAAATGTGTTTCCATCAACATAACCCTGTCTGGGGTCTTCGCCATAAACCATACCATCAATCATCTGAAGATAGCTGTTCCCGTTCACCTTATACTGCGGCAGATCAAGGCTGTCCTTCCATCTCTGAGCATCCTGCTTAACCGCGTTGTAGCGGTCGGCCGGACTGGGGTGTGTCGACAGAAAAGTGGGCACCCCACCCTGCTCGTCAGGCATGCTCATCTTTTCGAGCACACGGAAAAACTCAGCCATCTCTCCTGCATCATAACCTATCTGCGTGGAATATGCCACTCCGAGCTGATCGGCCTGCCTTTCATCATCCCTGCTGAATTTAAGAAATAGCAGCTGCATTCCCTGCATTGCATACTGTGCATATGAGGCAAACTCCTCGGAGGCAATCATCCCTCCCATCAGCAGCAACTGACCTAATGTCTGTTTACTCTGGCTTGCCATGGAGTGGCGCGCAGTAATATGTCCCATCTCATGACCCAGAACGCCCATCAGTTCAGCCTCATTATTGAACTGAGTAAGTATTCCGCGGGTAAGATAGATATATCCACCCGGCACGGCAAAAGCATTCACTACGGGTGAATCCAGAATCCTTACATGGTATTTAAGTTTGGGTCTGTGAGAGATAAGGCCCATCTCATCTGCCCCGGCCTGTATAAATGTGAGCGCCTGAGCATCCTGATACTCCCCGAAGGTTGCTACCACCTGAGGGTCATACTGAGCACCCATCTGCACCTCCCGTGCTTCGGAGGTAAACATCAGTTGTTTTTTTCCTGTAACAGGATTTACTGCACATGATGAAACAAGAGCCACCATAATAACCATGGAGGTAATCTTTCCGTAAATATTCAGTGCCTTCATATTAATTATAATTAAAAGATTGAAAATACCAGATATCAGGAACAAATATCCTGACTCAAATTTAAAAAAATAAAACGAACCATTAAGTTCATGTCCAGGCTTGCAAGGAATCCTGCATCCCTGCAAAACCTTACCTAAGTTACAAAAGTTTATTCAATTGATATCAACCGTTCAACATACATGCTTACAAGAAAATAGGGTTTTATTATTTTATGGTTATAAGAATAACAGATTTTGACTACACGGGATAATAAGTATCTTCGCACCCGTTTATGATTCCTCTCTGATGAAACGGGCATGAACTGCTCTAATAAGAACTTCACAAACAGATATGCTTAAAAGAATTATACTTCAAATAATCATACTCGGTCTGGCAAACTGCCTGGAAGCCCAGATACCTGACGCCTATTACCTTTCAGCCAATGGATTATCAGGTGAAAGTCTCAAGGAGGCACTGAATGATATTATCAAGGATCATATAGAGTATCCCTATACCAGCAGCAATACTGATGTCTGGGATATTCTGAAGGAGAGTGACAGGGATACCATTAACCCGGATAATGTTATTCTCTTTTATACCGGCTGGACTGTTAATGGTGACCAGGAATATAATAACGGAGCCGGATGGTCGCGGGAGCATGTCTGGGCAAAATCAAGAGGTGATTTTGGTACCACAATGGGACCCGGAACTGATGCTCATCATCTCAGACCTGCTGATATCAGCGTTAACAGCGCCAGAAACAACAGGTGGTTTGATTATTGTACCGAACCCTATACGGATGGAGATGGTGTAACGGATTGTTTCACAAGCAGTACCAGCTGGGTCTGGCAGCCACGTGCGGCAGTAAAAGGGGATGTAGCACGTATGATTTTTTATATGGCTTCCAGATATGAAGGCGAGAACGGGGAACCTGACCTGGAACTGATTGACTATTTCCCTGTTGACAACAACACAAATGATCCGGTGCACGTAAAACTAAGTGCATTGCTGCAGTGGCATGAAGATGACCCGGTGGATGATTATGAAAGAAACCGGAATGAGGTAATCTATTCATACCAGAACAACAGAAATCCCTTTATTGATCATCCTGAATATGTAAGCCTGATATGGGGAACAGCCTCTGGCAGAAATATTATAACCGATAATGATCTGACAATATATCCTAATCCGGCTGAAAATATTATCTACATAGGAAATTCCAGCGATTGCCTGATTACCCTCTTTACCATCTCAGGCAAAAAATTACTGCACACCAGAGGAAATTATCTTGATATTTCTGGCCTTGCCTCCGGAACATATATAATCCTGCTGGAAAATGCAGATAATCCTGGGGAGAGAAGTGTCCATAAGATTATTAAAAACAGGTAGTCAGCTGGTGATCTAATTCTGGTGTAGTTATAAAATGATTGGATTCTGACGGTTGTGACCGCAGAAGTGAAACTGCACCATACTAAAAATCACACGAACTGATTACCAGAGTACCCCTCCCGCGTACAATCCTTTTACGTAAAACCAGCTGGGCCGCTTTAAGAATGGGATCAACTCCTCCCCTGCCCATATAAAGCCTGAAATTCCGGTAATGATCACCTCCCGCAATAAACTCTATCACATAGGTGAGCCATTTGAGAAATCCCGGCTTCAGGGGGAAACCATAATCAACAATAATAATTCGCGTCGCTACCCTTTTCATTTCTGTAAGGATATCTAACGCGACTGAATAGGAAAACTGATGAATCGCCATTGAAATCACGGCTACATCAAACTCGTTTTGAGCAAACGCAGAAAGATCAGTTGCATCCATATGCACGAACCGATAATCTTTTATGCCCCCTTTGCTGAAAATGCGCTCTGCGCTTCTCAGTTTTATCTGGTCAAGGTCAATACCTGTTACCCTGCTGCCCGTTCGCCTGGCAATCAGATATGCCAGCGCGCCTGTACCACAGGCCACGTCGAGTACCTTCTCACCCTCCCTTACCATTGATGCTGCACTGCGGTGCGATGAATTAAGCATGGGATCAATAAGTAACCTGTAAATCATAGAGAGGTGGTTTATTTAACAAAGGTAGTTATTTAATGCTCTGGAACAGGTTTATGGCGTGGCTACATTAATAATTATATACTACATTACAGCTTCAGAATTACCAAACTGACCTGAATGCTTAGAAGGGAAATCCGACGGTGGGATCTTGTATTGTTGATGATCAACAGTATAATCGGTGCCGGAATATTTGGCCTGCCAGCCATAATATACATGCAGTCAGGGATATACAGTGTGCCCGCACTTCTCCTCTGCGCTCTTTTTATAATTATCATTGCCTTCTGTTTTGCGGAGGTGGCCAGCCGGTTCAGAAAAACCGGTGGGCCATATCTTTACGCACTGGAATCATTCGGGGAGATACCTGCCGTGGGTATAGGATGGATACTACTTATTACCCGACTCTCAACATATGCAGCCCACATCAACCTGATGATCACCTTTGCGGGATATTTTAACCCGGCTTTTGACAGGCCGGTTGTGAGGGCAGTGTCAATCATTCTCATAACACTCTTTTTAACCACCGTTACATACAGGGGTATAAGGAGCTCAACCCTGTTAAGTAATATTCTGGCCATTGCGAAAATTCTGCCTCTGCTTATTTTTGTTGCGGTGGGAGCATTCTTTTTTAATCCTGAACTGGTTGATCTGAGCCAGCCTGCACCCCGGATGTCAGACCTCTCCTCATCTGTGTTTGTTCTGATATTTGCCTTTACCGGATTTGAAGCTGTGCTGGTAAATACAGGAGAGGTTAAAAATCCACGACGCGATATTCCTTTTGCGCTGATCAGCTCTATTATCTTTGTCGCAATCTTTTACGCACTTATACAGGCAGTCTGCATAGGCACCCTGCCTGATCTGGCATCATCGGAGCGACCGCTGACAGACGCAGCTGCTATTTTCATGGGGCCATTCGGAGCATCCCTTATCACAATTGGCGCCATAGTATCCATTGGAGGTGCCATTAATGCTGTAATGCTGATAGGATCAAGGATTCCGTATGCCTTCAGCGAAGAGAAGCAGTTTCCCAAACTATTTATCAAACTCCACCCAAAGTACAGAACCCCTGTATGGTCACTGCTGGCATTTGCGGTTACCGCTCTTATTGTCTCTCTTACAGGCACGTTTGTTTATGCTGTTGCAATAAGTGTAATAAGCAAGACACTTATCCTTATGACTGTATGCGCGGCGCTTATAAAGCTGAGGTTAAAGGAGAAGAAGAGTGTGAAGCCCTTTATCGAACACCCGATAGCACGGGTTGTGGTAACTTCAGGTGTTGTACCGGCCAGGAGAGCATTAACTGCATCTGCCAGATAGTGCTGATCAGCAGCCTCTGCATTCCTGGAATTATTATCTATGGCCCCCTATATACCATTCCTCCCTGCTCGGCAAGGCATATGCATCAGAGAGTTCACGAAACAATAGCAGGATTATTCAAGGTAATATCATTATATTTGTGAATATCCCGGAAAATTATGGAATTAACTCTTTTAATTGTAACAGCATCTCTTCTGATTATATTGATAATCATTCAGATAATCGGGTTGAAAGGACGCGGCGACAAAAAAACAACCGATACCTTCATCAGGGAGAGTGAGAAAATAGAGACAGCTGTTCGTAACGAGATCAGGGATAACCGGCACGAGATGGCTACTACCCTTAACGGTTTTCAGAAGGCGGTTATCGATGCGATAAAAGGAATCTCCATGCTGCAGATGGAGCAGTTGAAATCATTAACAGAATCGAACCAAAAATCCCTGACAGACCTTAACAGGATGATGGAGGAAAAAATCAGTTCACTCATCACACGAACCGATGTTAACAATAAATCGAACCGGGAGGAGCTGTCCAAAAATATAAAAGAGTTTCAGGCGAGTTTTGACAAAAGTGTTGAATCGTTCAACATAATACAGAAGGAGAAGTTTGGCATACTTGAAACCAAACAGAATGAACTTATCCAGGGAACAGAGAAGAAGCTGGAGCAGATGAGGGAAACGGTAGACGAGAAGCTGCAGAAAACACTTAATGAACGACTTAGCCAGAGTTTTGAGACGGTAGGAAAACAGCTTCAGAGCGTACAGGAGGGCCTTGGTGAGATGAAGACCCTGGCTCATGATGTGGGCGGGCTCAAAAAAGTGCTGAGTAATGTAAAAATGCGCGGAGGTGTTGGTGAAGTTCAGCTTGAGATGCTGCTTGAACAGATTCTGGCGCCTGACCAGTACGACAAAAACGTAAGAACAAAAAAAGGGAGCAGTGATTCTGTTGAGTTCGCCATTAAGCTACCCGGCAAGGATGACAATAACAGGCCTGTCTACCTCCCTGTTGACGCCAAATTTCCAAAGGATGCATATGAAAACCTTCTGACGGCATATGACAGTGCAGATGCCAGGCTGATTGAATCGGCAACCAAGAGTTTTGATAACGCTGTTAAAAGTATGGCAAGGGATATCAGTGATAAATATATTGATCCCCCCAACACCACCGATTTCGGTATTATGTTTATGCCCTTTGAGAGCATCTACGCAGAGGTTGTTCGCAAGGCAAGCCTTCTGGAGGATCTGCAGCGCAACTACAAAATCATAGTAACAGGTCCAACAACACTTGCAGCTATCCTGAACAGCCTGCAGATGGGGTTCAGGACGCTGGCTATACAGAAACGAAGCAGTGAGGTGTGGCAGGTACTTGCCTCCGTAAAGAAGGAGTTTCAGACTTTCGGAGGGATGCTGCAGAAGGCACAGAACAATATACAGACCGGACTTAATCAGCTTGATGATGTGGTTGGTAAGCGCACGCGTGCAATTGAGCGAAAGCTGCGCAATGTGGAGATACATAACCCCGGTATTGGCGGAGCTCTTTTGGGAGGTACTGATCACGCCCTGAAGGGAGACAATTCAGACGAGGGTGATAACGATGACGATTTGAATAACACAGACGACCTGGATAACTCAGACTACCTGGATAACTCAGATGACCTAAATAACTCAGATAACCTGGATAACTCAGATGACCTGAATAACTCAGATAACCTGGATAACTCAGATAACCTGAATAACTCAGATAACGCTGGCAATGCCGGTGATAAGGAACTGTTCAGCTAAGAATGATGTATCAGGGACTTTTATATCTATTGTTGATGCCGGGCTGTTAAGCAACATGCGAGCCAGCATAAGACCGCTGCCAGGGTTTACTGGCTACGGCCACTCCGTTAAAGCCCGGAATGACTCCTCTACTTCTCCTTAAACATTGAGACGATATCAGGCAGAATGCTCTGAACCCACAGGCTGTACATCTTTCCTGACGGGTGAAGTCCGTCCTCAGCAACAAGAGCAGCATCATCTGCTGCCTCCCTTGAGATACCTGTTATATCATAGCAGGGAACTTCGAAATTCCCGCTTACACTTTTAACAATACCATTAAACAGGTCTATCTCTGCTGCTATTTGTTCGCTGTCGCGTCTTACAGCAAACGGAGTAACACCCCAGTCGGGTATTGTAAGCACCACAACCCTGCCACCGTTTCCTGTAAAGCCAAGGGCGGTCTGCAACAGGGCAGTGAACTCCTCCCTGAACTCTTCGGGGGACAACCCCCTGTACTGGTTATTTACCCCTATCAGCAAAGATACCAGGCTATACCGTTCTGTAACATTTTCATCCGCTATAGCCTGAATCAGCTCTCCTGTCGTCCAGCCGGTACGGGCTATTATGCGAGGCGCCTGAAACGGGATACCTTCCCTGTTAAGGGAAGCCACCAGCTGAACCGGCCATCGTTCATTTTCCGGAACACTCTCACCGATAGTATAGGAGTCGCCCAGGGCCAGATAAGTAAGGTCTGTTCCGGGAGTATTCATTGATTTGACTTTTTCACTATTTCCCGCACATGCTGATGCCAGCAGGGCAATGGTAAGCATAGCAATAATTCTTGTTCTCATATACGCAAATATAACCATTCATACTAATTTGCCACCGGATAGAAAATTACACTGTAAAACAAAAGACCTCGCCACATTCCGATTTCAGGATCGTAAGAATCTATCAACATAATCCAGCAAGTCTGTTTTGCAAAAAAAAATCAACGGAAATCTTCAAAATTCATCTTGTAAGATCCCTTGTATTTGATTTTTATTATTAGGTATATAATTTGACACCAGGTCCCAGATTATCTCATAATCAATTCCAAAATACTCGTAGGATACTTTATTTCTTAGAAGGTACATTTCATCCCATGGTACTTCAATATACTTATCCTTTATCTCTTCAGATACATTTTTAGATGCTTCCCCAATAATCTCAAAATTTCGGATTACTGCATCCACTGTCTTATAATCTTTCTTGAAATCTGAATATGAATAGCCCTCGACATACTCCAATATTCTACACATAGATTTTAGTATATCATCCAGATACATTTTGTATGTTCTGTCAGACTTTTTCAATTAAATATATTTAACCTGTTTTAGGATGTTGTCCCTGATCTGCTCCTTTAACCCATTCCTTGTTACCAGATCGATCTTGCGACCAAAGATCTTTTCAAGGTACAATTCCAGGGAAAAATATTTCCATCCCACTGGTTTCTGAAACTCAACAAGTAAATCAATATCACTTTTGTCAGTGAAGGTATCCTCTGAAAATGATCCGAATAAACCAATATCTTTCACTGAATATTCTTCCTTAAGAATAGGCTTAATCTCTTGAAGCTTGATAATTATATCTTCCCGTGTCACAACTAACCAAAGATAGTTAAATATTGACTATTAGAATTCTTATGAGTATATAATCTGCTAACACCTTAATCATACCATTCGGTTTTCAAAGAACTATTTTTCTATTAATCAGATTCACAATAATTCTTATCATTATGTCCTTATCTTCAGGTTTACTAACCGCAATCATTAAGGTTAAAGCAACAAGCGCATTGTCTGAAATCCTCTTCCTTCCTGTTCCATCATAAAGTATCCCATTTTTATCAAGAAAATACAGGAACAGGAATGCTGCAATTCTTTTATTACCATCGGTAAACGAATGATTCTTTGTAACAAAGTACAGCAAGTTGGCTGCTTTCTCCTCAACACTGGGATAAAGGTCTTTCCCGTCAAATGTCGCGTAAATAGCACCAATCGAGCTTCTGAAGGATTTATCTTTTTCCCGTCCAAATAATTCACTGTTACCGTATACCTTCCCTACTTCTCTGACATGCCTTATTGCTTCATGATAACTTAACCGATAGACTTCCTCTTCGGTTGTATCTGTAATTCTAAGCGTCTGGTAATCATATTGATCAAGGAGGTCTAATGCAAAGGAGTAATCGGCAATGATGTCTAAAAGCCCTTTTGTTTCTGTTCCCGACAATGATTCTGAGCCAATAGATTTTCTAATAAGCCTAACCGCTCCCTGAAGTTCCTGAAGTTTCTCATTTTTATCTTCCAGGAATTTTTGGTTTATAGAATAACCTTTTACCAGATAATCTCGAAGAACCTTATTCGCCCACATCCTGAACTGTGTGCCTCGTTTAGAGTTTACCCTGTATCCAACCGATATTACAGCATCCAGGTTGTAATGCCTAATCTTTCGTTTTACTTCCCTGTTTCCTTCCATCTGAACTACCGAGTATTCCTCGGTAGTTGACTTTTCGTCCAGTTCACCTGTTTGAAATATATTGTTTAAATGCAGACCTATTGTATCAGTATCCTTTCCAAATAGTTCAGCCATCTGTCTTCGGGATAGCCAGATAGTATCACCTTCGAGTTTGACCTGAATTTCAGCATCGCCTTCTTTTGATTTGAATATGACAATTTCAGACTCTGGCATAATTTTCAAATGGGATGGAATTTAATAAATTTCTAACTATAATCGTACCAGTCGTTTTTTTCAAAGAACTTCTCATCAAACATTTTGATTGGTGTTGTTTTTATATGACTTTTACTTGTAACCTATTGGCTTTCTCTTTTTTTGCTCCAACTCTTGCTGCTTAACGTCCTCAAGCTGTTTAAGGTATTCAAAGACAATCAATATCTTATTATCATGTTCAGCCAATTTCTGTTCGATAGTTCCTAGTTTTTGGAGGATTTCTTTATGTGAGGATAACATTTCACGCATACGGGTGAAGACTCGGACAATCTGGATATTTATCTGGATAGCTATTTCACTGTTCAAAACACTGGCTAACATTAATACACCATGCTCAGTAAACGCAAAAGGTGGATACTTCGAATGACTTCCCCTACCTCTGTTTCCAAAAAGTACTTTCAGTTGCTGATGTTCTTCTCCTGTAAGTTCGAACATAAAGTCTTCAGGAAATCTGGTAATATTTCTTCGAACCTGTTCCTTTAGACGTCTTGTTTCCACTCCATACAGTTCTGCAAGATCACTGTCTAACATTACTTTCTTATTCCTAACTACATAGATTTTCTCAAGAAGGACTTCGTCAGGTAAGGCTATGGGGAGATTTCCTTTTTCCATTTATTTCTGGTTTATACAAATCTAAGTTATATTTCTTTAAGGTCGCAATTTGCGATCTTAAACCTATCTGCCAGAATATGATAGTTGTGAACAAGGTACAAGAACTGCATTCAAGAACCGCTACTGTTGCCGGATCTACATTCCACCTTGTAATCACCGGATCGTACATTCTCGCTCCATAATCCAACAAGTCAAATTTTCAAGGAACTTTTATCAAATATATGGAATAATAAGATGTAAATAAATGCTTTAAAGCAGATTAATCCAATGGATGAAATTCCAGTACCTCTCTCTTTAAA
>JAIVHO010000011.1:21816-22813 GCA_020201035.1 Bacteroidales bacterium | reverse complement strand
TTTGTTGACACGATGATCTGATCGATGGTAAGCGTTCCATCCAGTTCCGGCGACTGTTCCAGGAAGGCTGTTTTTATTCCGGCGCGAAATGTAAAATTACCCGAGTCAGATGCCATCTTCCCCATCAGTATCTTCAGCAGTGTTGTCTTGCCTGTTCCGTTTCTGGCAATCAGGGCAGTTTTATCGCCACGTGCCAGTCCGAAGGTCAGTCCTTCGAACAGAAGCTGTTCCCCGAATGCTTTTGAAAGATTCTCCGCTGAAAAGTAATTCATCTCCACAATTTCAATTTCCGCGAAGTTAATACATATGAAATTACGGAATCAGAATTCTGTGAATTCTTTCGGACGGTTGTGATGTGAAATTATTGTATCATCATCGCATCGGTGAACGTGGTAGTCCTGAGCCATGCGTGCAGCCTCTCTTCGTAGCCAGGCAGGCGGGATATGACAATCGATTCAAAAAGAGGATAGTCAATATCATCAAGTACGAGCAGGTCACCAAGAAATCCGGCAAACCCACTTTCTCCCATCCTGCTCCAGAGCTCATACATAAAGAGCCACATCCTGTCGTTCAACACAAAGTTATCCTTATACCAGCCAATCTCATCGGCCCTAATCTCCAGAAGAGCTTTTTCTTCAGGCAATTTGTTACCCCTGCTATCGGTTCCGGTCTCACGCTTTCTGATATATGATCTCTCAACACGGTGCATCACCTCATCCCTGTTGTAGATATCCGGTGGCAGGGTACCTGAGAGAAGGTAAACCTGAAAGAAGCTTGGCATGCCTTCAATAAAAAATGCATAAAAGGGATTATTCACCGCCAGCGGAAGCTGCACATAAGGGTGAACAAGCTCATGGGCAATAATTGACTTGGGCCAGGTCATCTCCGGAAATGTCTGAAAGCTTTCAGTGTCCAGACCTATTACGTTTCCGCTTGAAATATTACCATACCGGGGCATCTCCATAATATGAAAAACCCTGTTGTCAGCATAGGGACG
>JAIVHO010000011.1:0-21721 GCA_020201035.1 Bacteroidales bacterium | reverse complement strand
GTCAACTGTTACCCTCCTGAAGTCGGCACTGCCTCGGTCACCGCTGTCATCCAGAAACAGAGGAAACCATAAAGAATAACCATATGACCGCAGATAGACTCCCTCGTCCCTGTCAATACGCATATAATCGGATAATGAGCGGGTACGCGACGGATTCATAAATCCCGAGTACCAAACCCTGAGTGAGAGGTTTTCACCACGGTCAATGCCTGAAACCACGGTGCGATTGGCAATATAGCTGTAGTTAAGTGTGTAAAAAACATCTTCGGACGTAAAGGTGTGAGCCTTACCGTCAACAGTTACTGAATCAACCATAAGTTCACCGTGCAGCCAGAACACTGCAGTATCTGTCAGCTGCCTGCCTATTGTTACTGTAGTTACACCCCTCATGTAATTATCCGGTTCCACAGGTACGCCGTACATAACAGGATTTTCAGGAAAGAATGTAACAGAGATATCATAGTCGGCTATCTCCTGCCCCCTTGCCAGTAATGACGATACAAAAAGAATTGTGTAAAGTAGTAATGTTCTCATAATGCTATTGTTTATATGCCTGTCTTTTAAAACTGACGGTCATATAAAGCAAAAGCTGCATCTGTTAACACAACGTCTGATAAAAAGGGTAAACATCATTCGGGGCAAAGGATCGAAGGGGCAAACGTCAACTATGCTTTCTCAAATGATATTAGCACTCTCCCAAATATGAAAAAAACCTGGGTGTGCCCTGATCCTTGTAGGCAAAACCACTACACGATATTCCGCCTTTATCCTATACTCCAATGATTATTCATAGCGTAAACTTGTACTGTGGTATGCCATACTACAGAATGAAAGTTGTTTTGGGAAAAGATAATTAACCCCTGTTTAAAGCTTAATCAGATGACAAGGAATGCAAAATACATATTTCTGGTTGCGCTATTAGCAATAATGGTCTCAAACAGCACTTTTGCCGAAACCTATTATTCCAAGTCAGGAATAAACCCAGCATTACCCTCAGGCTGGAACACTGCACCAAACGGTACTGGCACTGATGCGATCAATTTTACCACTCCGGGTGATATATTTATTGTTCAATGGGGACAGACACAAGAATTCCGGAACGAGCTGATCATAGGCTCCGGGGTTACTCTCCGGTTAGAAGGATCAATCCAGTTTCAGCGAAATACCCAGGATAAAATTATCATTAACGGAACCATCATCTTTACCTCCAATACATCGCAGATTGATATGGCAAGAGGAGGTGGAAGAGCCGACCATGAATTTACCCTGTCAGACGGAGCCACGCTGATAACATCAAACTCCAACGGTATACACGGCGTTTTGGATGCCTCCGTACAAACCAATTCAAGGATCAGGGTATACCTGAGCACAGATGCAAGTTATGAATTTAACGGTGGCAATCAGATTACCAACGGTCTGCCTTCAACTGTCAGGAACCTTTGCTTATCGGGAACCGGTACAAAAACTGCCCTGGCATCCTACGCGATCACCCGGGACCTGCTAATTAAACCGGGGGCCACATTTTCAGGGGCCGCCTATAATTACAACCTGCATGGTAACTGGATCAACAACGGAGTTTTTTCAGCAGACAACAGCACGGTTACTTTCTCTTCAGCCGTTTCTCAATATATCCGGGGATCCTCAGCAACCACCTTCAACAACCTCACTATTGCAAAGGGAGGAACTACGGCTGTGTTTCTGGAAGTGAACAGTTCGGTTGAAGGCACGGTAACCCTTATCAATGGTTATCTGGATATTGCTGACTTCTCTCTTTATGCAGAGAATACAAGTGGTGGCTCTTCTGCCAGTTATATCAGGACAAGCGGAACCGGAAGAGTAAAGCGAATCATTGCAGCAGGCGAAACCAAAGATTTCCCGGTAGGCAATACGGCATACAATCCTGCGGGTATCACAAACGATGAATCGGTAGGTGAAGATATTTTTAACATCCGGGTTACAGACGATCCCATAACAAACAGCAATGATCAGAGCAAAACGGTAAACCGCCGCTGGTATATTACCAAAGATGATGCTGGTGTTACATCTATTACTGCACACCTCACCTACAATGAAGGTGAGCAACAAGCTGGTTTTGACTCTAATGTTAACCCGTTTATAGGAGCCTTTTTCGACACATTCTGGGCTTATGCACCGGCAAGTGTTAATGGGAATACATTATCCGCTGGTGGCACCATACCGTATCTGGTTGACAATACTTTCCTTGCCATTGGAAGTGGTGATGCCTTTACTGCTTCAAAGTTTGCCGTATATGTCTCACCTCAAAATCCTGTGGTAGGTCTGAATCATTCAATCATTACCATATATTCAGTAAACAGCGCCGGAATACCAACTATGGTAACAACGCCAACAAACTTTAACATTACATCCAATACAATTTTTAACGGTATAACTTCAGGAACCATTCCGGCTCAGGATCTGGCATACAAGATTCCTAATATACAATTTACCACCGTCACCATTGACGCCACAGTTACAGCCACCCGGGCTGATGACACAGGTGAATTGCTCAATTCTGGCACATCTGCCCTTTTCAATGTTGTAGCAGGAACCACCTGGGAACCTGTCTCCTCTGGAAACTGGGATGCTGTAAGCTGGAGAAGCAGTATCGATGGAGGTTCCGTATGGACAAACCCTGCAAGCCTTCCGGCAAATAACGTATTCAGTGAGACTGACTTAATTTATATACCATCCGGAATTAACCTGACAGCCAATGTAGATGCATCATTCTACAGCATGATAATAGAGGGGAGTGTTGATCTGACGAATAGTGCAACACTGACGCTGAACCACTTAACCGCTGATGATGATTACAATGTCCACGTGCATGGAACCTTAAAGAATTCAGGTGGTACGTTTGTTAACAGCAACGAGCTTCACCCGATTGAAATTCATGGCGGCACCTATGAACATGCAAGAGACGGTGGCAGCATACCTTTTACTGAATGGTATACTCTTGGAGCTTCTCCTTCTACCTGTAAAGTAACTGGAATAGCAGTAACTGCCATAACATCAGGGTTAGACCAGAATTTCCAGAATTTTATCTGGGATAATGCCGGACAGACTGTAACTCAAAACCTGCATGGTAATCTGATCGTTGGCAATGAGCTAAGCCTGGTCAACGGAGTGATCACTACCGGTGAGAATTTTGTAATTGAGCTGGCAGCAGGGACAATCAGCCGAACCGGTGGATATATAAATGGCAATTTCCGTTTCTATGTACCTGACGGGACCAATGAAGATATCTGGTTTCATATTGGTGATGACATAAGCTATGCTCCTGTAAATATAGTATTTAATGGTACTACTTCCGGCTCCGGTTATCTGGACGCATTCACTGAAGCGGGAGTTCCTCCCCTTGCTTCCGGGTTAAGCCAGACCAGATATATTAACCGCAAATGGAGCATTACAGCATATGGTGTAAATTTTGCCTCCTTCAGCGCAGACTTTACCTACTCCGATACTGACAAAGTGGGATCACCCGTTACCGAAGCTCTGATCTTACGGGAATTTGCAGATGGCATATGGTACTCAACCAACGGGGCGGCCACAGGTAATACTATGTCGGTTAGCGGATTAACTTCCCATGGGGTCTTTGTTACTGGCGAAGATGACTGCAGCACAGGTACTGCCACCTGGTTTGGAAGCATCAGTACAGACTGGAATACAGCGGGCAACTGGTGCTCAGAATCGGTTCCTGATGCATCAACAGATGTGTTTATCCCCGGCGGAATTGCAAGGTTTCCGGTTATCGGGTCTGCAGGGGCAACTGTAAAGGATATTACCATTGACAGCGGAGCCTCCCTTACCATTTCAGAAGCCTGCACACTGCATGTACAGGGAGAGTGGAATAACAGTGGCTCTTTTACCCCCGGCACTGGCACTGTATCCTTTACCGGTTCATCCCTCCAGACAATCTCCGGTGAAACCACATATTACAATCTGGTTATTAACAATCCTTCAGGTGTTACTGCAACCGGCAACCTAAATGTTGATGGCATTCTCAGTCTGCAAAGCACCAATCCTTCAGCGATCACCGGTACACTGGATATGGCCAGCTATGAGCTCTTTATGGGGATAAACTCCCTTACAACAGGCACCGGTGACGTAACCGGCATTGTAACAAGAAACCATCTCTTCAGCGGAAATACCCCTTACAGTTTTGGCAGCATGTTTACAACACTCCGGTTTATCAACACCGGAACCAAACCTTCCGGCGTAAGCTGCAGAATCACCATAGGTACCGATCCCGGCTGGCTTCCTGTGTCTCCGGTAGTTGTTACACCAGTTCTCAGAGAGTATAGCTTTAAGCAGAGCGGTGGCGACGATTATGTGATATTGCAGTTACGGTATCTCGAAAGTGAATTGAACGGAAACACAGAATCAGATCTGGTCCTCTGGCAAAGGTCCTTTATAGTGGATTCTTCAGATTATGATATCCATGAACATGGAAAAACAGCTTCTGACTTATCCGATAACTGGCTTGAATTAGGGGGACTTCAGATAAACCATATGGCAGGAGATGATCTGGATATTCACAGCTGGAGCTTAGCAAAAACTATGTCAATCAGAAACAGATGGCTTGGAGGTATCAGCACTTCATGGAAAGAGAAAGGGAACTGGTCTGAAGGACATTTCCCCGGAGAGATCCGCAATAACGGAGGAATAACAGAACAGTTTTTTGATGATAATGTCATCATACAGGCAGCAACAACCTACCAGCCGACACTGGATACCATTGCCAGATTTAAGTCCATTGATATTGAAGCGGGAGCACATCTTACAACAGGCCAGAATGCCGGAAATGAGTATTACAACATGAAGATAACAGGCGCGCCAGGGGTTGCCGGCACGTGGAATAACTCCGGGACCTTCAGCCCCGGTAAAGGGAAAGTCATATTTGACGGGGATGACATTAATACACCATTAACCATCTCAGGTGAAACGGATTTCTACGATCTTGAAACAGGTGCAGATACATACCTGCAACCCTCTTCTTCCACCATATTGAATATGTACGGTAACCTGTACCCGGATCCCCTGTCCGCCATTGATTTATATGCCACCGATAATACCTTAAACTTTACCGGTTCAGAGAGCCGCACCCTGATCAACCCGGTGGGTCCCGGAGGAGAGAGGGGATATTTTAATATGATTATCAGTAATTCTGCCGGTGAGATATCCTTTCCAATTGATATGACTATTGCAGGTGATTTTACCAATAATATCTCCGGGACAGGTTCGCTGAATACAACAGGCAGCGTTGTAATTTTTGATGACGCAGGCAATAATCAGGTCAATTATATCAGGGGGACATCACTTACATCATTCGACACCATTATTTTCAATAATCCAATGGGTATCATTGCCGAAACAGATATCATGGTTAATGGTCAGATTGAACTGTCAGTTAATAATCCTCCTATCCACGGCAAAGGTGCGTTGGATATGGCAAACGGAAGTATATTGAGGATGGGAGAAAATGCAGTCACCTTTGGAATTGGCGAGGTCACCGGGATCATCAATCGCACGCACAGCTTTCCTGATAATATTTATTACAGTTTTGGCGCTAAAAATTCCGGTGTCACATTTATACCGGTAACCGGCCAGATAAAACCTTCGTCCATAACCGTGAAAATTACAATAGGCACTGCTCCCGACTGGAGTTCAGATACTGACTGGAACGGAAATCCGGCAATGTCAGATCCCATCTATCGCCTCATTGAACTATCACAAACAGGAGGAAGCGAAACAAGGGCCCTGTTCCGTATACACTACCGGGATAATGAACTACCACCGGGCATAGATGAAAACAGGCTCACCATATGGAGCAGGATAGCTACCGGTGGAACTCCTGCCTATTTTGGAATCGAAGAAGGTAAATCGGGCCATACTACTTCAGATAATTTCATCACCATTCAGGATGTCGATTTCAGTTTCATTCCTCCAACACCGGGTGATTTTCAGGTTACAATAGCACCGTCAAACACGGTTTCTTCCACCTGGATTGGCCTGATAAGCAGCGACTGGAATACAGGCTCCAACTGGAATCCAACAGGAGTCCCCGCATCTGCCACATCTGTAATTATTCAAAATGCCGCTATAACACCATATTCTCCAACATTGCCCGTATCAGCTGAATGCAAATCAGTGCATATAGAATCGGGCGGATTGTTGAATGCCGCGGCCGGCGGAGGCACTCTTAGCCTGTCAGGAGCAGATCTTGCCTGGAGTGTAGCCTCAGGAGGAACCTTTAATGCCGGCACCGGTACTGTTGTATTTACATCTGTGGAAGGCACCATTTCCATTGACGGCACAACAATATTTAATAATCTGACCATTGCAACCGGGTCAACTGTGAGTGTTATCAGTTCAGGACAAAAAATAAAGGGTAAGCTTCGCGTCGATGGAATTCTCAACCCGGGAGGTAACATTACACTACAATCGGATTCAATTCAGACAGCCATGATCGACGGTAACGGATCAGGAGAGGTGACCGGAACAATAATAATGGAAAGATATTTTGAATCAGCATACGGTTACCAGTATCTCAGCTCTCCTTTTACATCAGCAACTGTTTCAGAGCTGGGCGATGAAGTAGACCTGTCCTCTTCATTCCCTCCGGTTTACCGTTACGAGGAGGATCGCCCCTATTCAGGGTGGGAGGCACATTCAGATCCGGCACTTATTCTCGAACCGTTGAAGGGATATGCAGTTCATCTGGGTAGCTCTGAGGAAAAAATAACCGCAGATATAGAGGGTGTGCCAAATAACGGACTATTATCAATGACCCTTTACAATCACGATCATCCATATACCAAAGGATTAAATCTGGTTGGAAATCCATATCCTTCACCCATCGACTGGGATTCGGAGACAGGATGGGCAAGGACAAATATTGACGATGCAATATTTTATTTTATTCCCGGGAGTGCCAGTTCATATTCTGGTACATATTCTTCATATCAGAACGGACTTTCAAGTGATGGAGAAACTTCGGGTATAATACCTGCCATGCAGGGTTTCTTCGTCCATGTTACTGACGGATCGTTCCCTGTTACTGCAACTCTTGAAATTGATAACAATGCAAGAGTCACCAGTCAGACCAAAAGCCTTTCATCATCAGAAAAGAAGGGCAGTACACCTCTTGCCCGGATAGCAGCAGGGTATTCTGACAATATCAATTCCTTTGATCCTTTTGTAATATATTATGACGAAAAAGCTACTTCAAACTTTGACGGGCAATATGATGCCCTTAAGCTGCTTAATACCGACGGTTCGGTAACAAATTTCTATGCATTCTCTGATGACAGCACTAAACTTTCCATAAATGCTCTTCCATTTGAATATGATACTCTGGTCACGGTAAGGCTGGGTTTGAAAACTGAAAGAGCCGGAGAAGTAGTCTTCAGGATCACTGATCTTGAAGGATTCTATGCTGACAGAACCATACAGATAATAGATATTACAACGGGGCAGAACGAGATTTTAAAGGCCGGCAATGATTTCAGGGTGAATCTTGATGCAGGTGATTACCAGAACAGGTTCTACCTGAATATATTTGATGTTGTTGCAGGAATCGGGGATATTAGGTTACAGGGAGAAACACTGCTAAATGTCTGGAATTCATACGGGACTATCAGGACAGAAATCCTGATTCCGGAAGGCAGTCAGGGAGTGCTCACCGTTGTTAATATGAACGGTCAGGTTCTCCTGTCACGTAAAGTTTATGAATCAGGTATTTATGATTATTCCCCCGGATATAAAGATGGTATCTATATTGTTACCCTGACAACCGGCACCGTCAGGAAATCCCTGAAACTTTTTCTTACAGGATAATGACGGATTCATACTACGCGGGAACGATGTAAGGGGCGCTTAACGGGGTTCAAAATTATCCCTGCGACCTACTCCGCCCCTATTCTATCTATAAGGAGCCTGAAGGATTCTGCTTTTTTGTTTCCTATGAGAAAACCCATCTCTTCCATTTTGTTGCCGTGAAAGTTCGGAATATCCGGAACAAAACCCCTGAAGGTTGGAGTCATCTCTGCAAATGGGATCTCTATAAGCTGCCAGTCGCCGTTTGTTGCAAAGGTATAGGTATAAGAATGCCTGTCGGTTCGGGATCCGGACACCCTGAACTGGTAACTTTTACCGTCGCCCTTCACCCTGAGAACAAAACGGTTGTACTGATCAAGGTTAATCGTTCCTGACCTGTATCGTACCGATGAAAATCCACCATTGTTGTCAAGTGATACTGTGCCTTCAAATACGCCGTGACCGTCACTGTCTATTGTAACAGCTCCCTCCGAGCGGCCTCCCATTACTGAATCATCAACAATGTACCAGCCACTGCTGGAGGAATCTTTTTTAAAATCAAATAATACAATTCCTTGAGTCATAAAGAGCGCTATAATGGTTATTAAAAAATTAGTCATTTTTCCCGCATAAGTTATTTATATTAAACATTTCACAGGGGATAAGGTTCAGGTTCTGATTTCATATCCGGTAGTTGGCAGGCAATAATCAGGCAGGGCGGGTACAGCAGATCCATGACACGCCGGATCTGGCAGGATGGCAAAATATGAAGAACCTGACGGAAGTTTGAGACAGGCGCATTGCAAAGGCTTAAGGCTCATAGAGAGGGCTGAGACACGAGCTCTCTGATGGCACAATTTAGTTGATTACCATCTATATTCTCCATAACTTTGGAATAGTCTATTAACGCTGAGGGATTTAAGAATGGAGAGAAAGAAAGGAGAGAACAACAGCTGGAGAGAGGTTGTAAAAAGGTATAACAAACCGGATCCCCTGAAGAGCACCTGGCAGATTGTCAATTCGCTCGGCCCATATATAATCCTCTGGTATCTGATGTACGTCTCGCTTGAAATCTCCTACCTTATTACACTTGGTCTATCGGTTCTGGCAGCAGGATTCCTGGTAAGGCTGTTTATAATATTTCATGACTGCGGACATGGCTCATTCTTCAGGTCACAAAGGGCCAACAGGATCATCGGAACAATACTTGGAAGCCTTATATTTACACCCTACGACAGGTGGCATCAGAGTCATGCGAAACATCACGCCACGGTAGGCAATCTTGACAGGAGGGGCGAAGGGGACGTACGGACTCTAACGGTGGAGGAGTATCAGCAGTTACCAAAAATAAAGAAACTGCAGTACAGGATCTACCGAAGCCCATTTTTCCTTTTTGGAATAGCACCACTCTTACTTTTTGTACTGGCATTCAGATATACAAAAAAGAAAATGAATCCAAAAGAGAAGAGAAGCATCTATATTGGTAACATGATGATGGTAACCTATGTAGCAGGTTTGGTATTATTGTTGGGATGGCAGGAGTTCCTGATGATACAGCTTCCGATACTAATCTTTGCAACCACCGCTGGTGTATGGCTCTTCTATGTTCAGCATCAGTACGAAAATGTTATATGGGTTCGGTCTGATGACTGGGACTACAGGAAGATGGCCCTTGAAGGCAGCTCCTACCTTAAGTTTCCAAAATTATTACAGTGGTTTTCAGGTAATATCGGGTTTCATCATATCCATCACTTAAGTCCGATGATTCCAAATTACAACCTGGAAAAGTGTCACAGGGAGAACAGGATGTTTGACGAAATAGAGCCGGTTACATTTGTTCCCAGTATAAGAACAATGAAGTTAAGGTTATGGGACGAAAAGAGAGGAAAACTTATCAGCTTCAAAAAACTCGTATAATCCCAATATTTAAGTTGAAAAGTGAAAGCGCTATAGAGGCTTTGAACCAGAAGATGCCAGGGGAATAAAATATGCGGCATAGTACAGGGTGATCCCATGGACATACTTACTGTCGCTGGTTGTCAGCCAATATTCATTCCGGAATTCTTACTTTACAAGTTCAGGTTGCATAATGTACCGTGCAGATGATAATGTGAGACTTGCAGTGTCCCTTTGTGCCGTAATTATTTCTCTAATTGTTTTATTAAACTTATCCGGCTCGTCAAAAATCGGGCAATGTGAAGACTTCTCAAAAGAAATAAATTGTTTTTCACGGGCTTTTAATTGTTCATAAAACTCCTTTGCCACAATATAAGATGTTTGATAATCATATAAGCCATGAAAGAAATAAACAGGAATATGAATGCTATCGATTGTTTCAAAAAGATTATCGGCAATTATCTCTTCCCATAAATGATCTAAAGAGAATATTGAACCAATTCCAAAATTGATTTTGTCTGATAGTGTGTACTCTTTAGTATTAATTACAGGTGATAATTTATCCAAAATACCGTTATAATCGCGAAAAAGTCCCCCGCCAAACTTGTCAACAAAACTTCTCTCCCGCATTAAAAACATCATCCACTCTTTACTATCCGCCCCTGTTTTTGGAAAATTAAGTGCCTCCAGTTTTTTTAAGGCTTGCTTATCTCCATTTTTTTTTGCCTCTCCTTTTACCCAGTCATAAGATATCCTCTCACTTCTATACTGGTCTGCAACCTGTCCAATTCCAAAATAGCAATGATAGAGTTCAGGATATTTTTCTACTGCTCGGATACCAAGGTAAGAGCCCCAGGAGTGCCCCATAATATAAATTTTCTCCTTTTTAAAGCGTTTAATCAGGTATTCACTTAACTCTTTTGTGTCCGAGACAAATTGTTCCACATTCATACTTTCTATAGGAATATCTTTATTATAAGACTTCCCTGCTCCCCTTTGTTCCCAATGTACTACAACAAAATCATGTTCTAAATCAGGGTTGTGCCTTTTAACAAACCCTATTTCGGGACTACCTGGACCTCCGTGTAGAAACAGAAGCACAGGGTTGGTGGAATCAACGCCTCTGATTATCAAATATTGGTCTGTTCCTCCAAGTTCAATTTTTTCAATTGCAGAAATACTATTGCTGATTATTTTCCCATTATGATCAACGAATGGTTCTGATTTTCCTGAACTTATAAAATGTAAGATGAGTAGTCCAAATAGAGAAAGTATAAGTAATCCTCCTATAAAGATTAATAGATATTTTCCTGTTTTTATAAAGACATTCTTAATATTCATCTGCTTTCTAAGTTAAATAATCCACAACGTCTGGCATAATTATTCCAATGATCTTAATACTCTGTCCGTGAAGGACTCACTTATAGGATTTTTTGTCTTTCCCATATTCAATATGTTTTTGTCAAAGCTCTCAATTTTTTCGCTTTTCACAATATATGATTTATTCGTCTGAATAAATGCACAGGGTAATTTATCGGGTGATTCCTGAATGGTCTCGACGGGGTATTTGAAATAGTAATGATAATTTTACTTCAGTAAAACCAGAGTGGATTAAAATCTGCGCAGGTTTCACGGGAACATAAGGATTATATCAGTAGTTTAACAGGTTCACTTCAGCGATGGTGTCTTTATTATTAATGGCTTATTTATTTTAATCTCACTCTCATCAACAAATCTGTTGTAGTCATATACAAATACTTTTGATCGGTATCAAAAGCACAATTGGAGGTTGATTTTCCGGTTTTAATGGCAGCCAGATGTTTTCCTTCCGGACTTATAATATGAACTCCGCCAGGCCCTGTTGCAAATATGTTACCGCTTTTGTGAATTTTTAATCCGTCGGGTAATCCAATGGCCTCTTTTGCAAGCATTATAAAGTCAAATAAGATTTTCCCATTTTCAAGTGATCCGTCATCGGCGATCTTATAACTGTATAGAACCGGATTACTGGGATCAGATTGATTGATATACAGGGTTTGCTGATCCGGAGATAATCCAATTCCATTTGGCCATTTCAGACTGTCAACAAGTAAAGAAACATTTTTATCGGAACTAACTTTAAAAACTCCGTTTATTCCAATTTCTCCTGTTCTGTTTTCTGGTTGACCATAAGGGGGATCTGTAAAATATATGTTGCCTTCAAGATCCATGACCAGGTCGTTGGGACTGTTAAATTTCTTTGCTTTATAAGTGTCAGCAATTGTGATAAATTGCTCCTGAGGGTTTTTTAAACCAGCATCCATACGCGCAATGCGCCTGTCTCCATGCTGGCAAAGCACCAATTTGTTTTTCAGGTCCAGAATCAAACCATTGGAACCTTTGTCAGAATCTGCATGTTCTTCTCCGGAATGCCCGGCAGATTCAAGATAAATAACAAGACTGTCCTTTTCACTCCATTTGTATATTTTATTCGCAGGCACATCAGAAAATATTAAAGCCTGTAATTCATCAATCCAGAGTGGCCCTTCGCTCCAGTAGAATCCCTTTGCCAGTATTTCAAAAGTGGCATAAGGTTCAACTAAAGTAAGAGCAACTGAATCATACACCTCAATTTTTAACTGCTCTCTTACAGAATCAATATCAATACTTTCAGAGGAATCGGGTTTACTCCTGTTATTGCAGGAAGCGAATAACAAAAGTGAAAAAGCAATGAAAAAATTAAATCGATTAATCATAATTTTTAAATGTTTGGATTTCAAGTGTTAATTTCAGCTTAGTGTAAAACCGGATGCTGACTACCAGGCGTAGGCCATTGGTGCTTCCCCGCCTGGACCGGGAAATATCTCATCCAGTTTTTTCAGTATTTCTTCATCCAGATGAATACATGCTGCCCGTATTGCACTTTCCAGCTGTTCAACGGTCCTTGGCCCAACAATTGGTGCTGTCACAACCGGATTATGAAGCAACCATGCCAGGGCGACCTCTGCAGGTGGATGACCGATTTTTTTACACAGAGACTCGTATTGCTCAAGCTTATCGCGTTTAGCTTCTATCTGCCTGAGGTAATCCTTATCAGAGCGCCTTCCGGACTTGTGTTTCTGTAGTGCACCACCTAAAAGCCCTCCTGCTAACGGGCTCCAGGGGATTAAGCCTAAGCCATAATGTCTGCATGCCGGAATGACTTCCAGCTCAGTCATCCGGTTATCGAGGTTGTAAATACTCTGCTCACTAACCAATCCCACCAGTCCACGTTTAGATGCTTCCTGGCATGCTGTGGCAATGTCCCATCCCGCGAAATTACTTGAGCCCACATATACCACTTTCCCCTGCTTTATTAATGTATCAAAACTTTGCCATGTCTCATCCCAGGGACACTCGTGGTCAATATGATGCATCTGGTATAAATCAATCCTGTCGGTCTGCAAGCGTTTTAAGCTGCCCTCACAATGTTTCTTGATTTTATACGCACTCAGGCTGCGCCCATCGCTATTGACTTCAGGCAAATTTTCTTTACGATCAACCGGGTTATACACCTTCGTTGCCAATACAACAGCATCCCGTCTTCCTCCGCCCTGTGCAAACCATCTTCCTATTATTTCCTCTGTATATCCATGCTCTTCAGTCCAGCCATAGACATCAGCAGTATCGAAAAAGTTAATACCTGATTCCAAAGCGCGATCCATGATTCTGAAGCTGTTCTTTTCGCTCGTATGCCACCCAAAATTCATTGTCCCAAGGCAAATATTACTAACAAGAACTCCGTGCTTTCCAAGTCTCTTATGTTTTACTGACATATTGCTTTCTTTATTAATAAATGGTATTATACCCCACGGCAAGCCCTGGACCCTTCTTTCCGGGGCAAGCCCCGGGGAATTTAACCACACTCTCTAGTCCGCCGAAGCGGAACGCGAAGGTGGAATAAATTTTTAAACCTCCTGCAAGCAATTCCTGTATTTAAAAATTCAATTTATTATAATAATTCTAATGGCACTTATATTTTTGGAAGACGGGTCTGGCAGAAAGGATACTAACTAATAAATACTGCACTCAAGAAAATACATCCCTGTTTTCATGAACGTACTCTGCAAGTGTTAAAGGTTCCCTACACAGTAATTTTTTTACGATATCTGTAGGATTCATTACTTTCCTTCGCTTTATTTTGCCGAAAACCGCAATCATTGCATCTATATATTCATCAGAAAAACCTCTCTCCTTTAATTGCTTCCTGTATGTATCATTATCCGGAGCTTCATAAATTATCTTTTTATCCAGAACCTTTGAGAAGATTTCCGCTACTTCATAGTGATCCATGGCTTCGGGTCCTGTAAGAGATAAAGTTAATCCATTATAGGCCGAAGGATCTTTAAGCACTTCAGCAGCCACTTCCCCTATGTCACGGGTATGTATAAAAGGTGCCTTTCCATTGCCCGAAGGCATGAATATCCGGTTTCTGTCCCTGATATCTTCAGCCTGGTACATCTTAAAATTCTGCATAAAGAAGTTAGCTTTCAGAAAAGTGTAGCCAATACCGGAATTTTCAATATAATCCATCAGATCAGGGTAAGAAGCAATGAAAACAATGTGTTTTACACTGCTTGCTTTTGCCTCTTCCAGCAGAGGCAAAAGCAGTTTTTCGGCTCCGGGAGTGGCCGAAGGTCCGCAAAGAAATAACAATTCTTTTCCCTCAAGAGCATCTTGAAATCCCGATGGATCGATGAAATCAAGGTAAACAGTGTCTGTTTCAAAACCCAAAAGACCCTTAGCCCTGGTGGCATCGCGTGTGGCAGCCGTAAATTCAATATTATCCTTCTTCAGCTTTTTTGAAAGTGGTAAACCCACATTTCCTGTTGATGATGTAACAAGAACTTTTGATCCTGACATAAATATTTTCCTTTTTTTGGTTAATGTACTTTCACTTAATCAAGCCCGGTTAAAGCTGATTTGTGGCATAAAGTTACAAAAGCAATTTGATTTAGCGCGGCATTCGTGAGATCGCTTCGCCGGCATGGAGTACTGCCTGCCGGCAGGCAGGCCTGTTTGCAGGTTCAGCATGGACTCATCACCGGGCCCTGAAGGCCGCTAAGGGTTCTGTTTATTTGTAGCCTTTTTTATTTGAGTTCCTGTTGCAAGTATTCAATTGCTTTTTCCATAACAGGGTCTTTTTTGTCAAGGTAATCATTCAAGGTCCTTTTAACTTCAATATCTGGTTTTATCCCATATCCAACAAATTCTCTGCCATCAGGGTATGTATCTTTTTTTGTGCAAACTCTTGCCATACCTCCTCCTGGTAAATCAAAAACAAATGGTTGTCCTGTACTACCAAAAGAATTTTCTCCGATTTTTGTCATATGTTTTTGATTGTCAGCATAAATTAAAAAATCCTCTGCTGCCGAAGCAGTATTGTGTCCTAATAATACAACAGTCGGAACAACAATTCTTTTAGCATCTAATCTTATAGTATCTGCTGCATATTCAAAATCGTAATAGTACTTATCTTTAAAAGACAGGTAAGATTTTTTTGACCACTCATTTTTTATACTGTCTTTTGGATCAACATATTTCCCCCAGGCCTTGAAGGCTGGAATATGAAGTCTGCTGGTATTTTTAGCACCATAGAGAACTTTATCATTTGTCAGATATTGCAAAATTGCCTTGCCTATTCCTGTATTACCACCACCATTATAACGCAAATCTATAATTAAGGCTTCTGCTTTATATAATTCAGGTAATTTTTGAATAAACAAGCTGTCAATTTTTTTGTCTCCAAAAGAATTTAATGACAGGTACGCAATCTGGTTATTAATCCATTTAAAATCTAAAAGTTGCCTAGCAGGCTCAAATGCAGGATAAACTTCTTTTTCTTCTGTCTTTTTGTGCGTAAGCAATAATTCTATAATCTGCTTATCCGGTTTTTTAATTTTCAACTTAAAACATTCTCCTTCTAAACCACTTAGTAATCTGCCAATACTCCTGTCCTTTAATACATAATCTGTTGATGATGAAATGTAAGGTGCTACATTTTCGTCAATATATTTTTGGGTTGTTTTTCCATTAACTTCAATCACTTCACTTCCAAAAGGTATTTCATCTTTCTTACTTAAATTTGTTCTGACAATAATTGCTTTTCCATCAATATTTTCAATAAAAAGACGATAATCTCCGAACATAGTATTCATTTGTTCAATATCCTTTGGAAGATATACGTTAGTGTGTCCATCTTTCAGTAAAGCACAAAATCTCTGTAGTTCACGGTAATATTCATAGTCATTTTTAGTGTTTTGCACGATAGAGATAAGTTCACGATAACTATTATCCCACATTTCTCTATCTACCTTTTCTAAATATACAAAGTTGTAGTTTACTTCTTGCCAAAATTTTGAAAGTCCATAGACTTTATCCGTTTTTGTCAATCCATCAGGTATTTGAGCTTCCAGAAAGTTCGGGAAGACTACAAGTATTATCAGGAAAATCTTCTTCATCGTTTTAGTTTACGTAAAGACCGATGAAACTTTAATTCGTTGCAGGATTTATATGATTTACTACAACATCAGCTATATGAGCCATTGCGGCTATTTTCATTATATAAATATGCTAGCTTCTGCTGTTTGTCAGTGGATTTACTTCTCCATTGTTAAAACTATCCATGAAATCCATGTTTCTTTTTTCAATTGTCTGTCTAATATGTTCAGGTGTTTGATCTTTACTTTCTGTTGTCAATAAGAATAAGCTTACACCAATTAATGTAAATACTGATGTTAATGTTGTTCTTAAAAATTAATCAAATTTAATCATTGTATTTGATACGTCATTTATACGTCATTTTATTAAACAATCGAATAATCAATATTTTAATAATTTAGTTTTTCCTGAAAATCGAAATCATGTTGCCTTTATTAATATGCACGATGATTATCAGGCTTGCGTACACTGAGCCTCATAATCATTTATCTGTGCATCGATATAGGCCAGGTGCTGTTTTGAGTTTATTTTCGTTAAAATTGTTCTTTAGTGAACTGCTCCCCCTTGATCTTACAGGAATCAATTCGCCATCTGCTAAAGGCTGTTTTATCTTAAATTATTAAATATCTTTTCTTGAAAGCATTTCTTTGTACATATCAATATTTTCCAGAAGCTTAGCATCTGCAAGGGGTTCGATAATATTCGTATAATTTACCATTTTCTCAAAAATTATTTTAGCAACAAGGTATCTTGCCATACCTTTATCGTCTGCAGGTATAATATACCATGGCGCATGGGGCAAGGACGTTCTGTTAATGGCTTCTTCATAGTAATTCAGGTATTTGTCCCAAAGGTCTCTTTCACTTAGATCCCCTGGCGCAAATTTCCAGTTTTTGTCTTTTTTTTCCAGTCTTCTCAGCAATCGCAGCCTTTGTTCTTCCTTGCTCAGGTGCAGAAAAAATTTAAAAACGATAATCCCGTTTTGCGAAATATGCTCTTCAAAATTCCTGATTTGGTTAAGCCTCATAACCCAAAAATCAGCAGGGATATCCTCCACTCTTTTAATGCCTGGAATATTTTCAAAAAGCAAATATTGAGGATTTACCCGTGTTACCAGCACATTTTCATAGTGACTGCGATTAAAGATCGAATACTTCCCTTTTTCGGGCAGGGCAACATAATGCCGCCACAGATAGTCGTGTTGCAGTTCCTTCCTGGTGGGTGATTTGAAACTGTGAACCACCACGCCACGTGGATTAAGCTTGCTGAACACCTCTCTGATCAGGCTGTCTTTGCCGGATGTATCCATGCCCTGCAAGCATACAAGCACCCCATAACGATTATGGGCATACATGGTGTTTTGCAGTTTAGCAAGCTTCTTCCCAATCTTTTTAAGGGCTTTTTTCTTTCCCTTTTTCGATTTACCGGTTTCCAGCACAGTAGGAATATCATCCAGTTTAACAGGACTGGTAACCAGAAAATCGCCAGAATTTAAATTTTCCATTTACAAAAGTGATTTTAGTACTAATTGATATTTTTATCCAAACGAACTATTTTCTTCAATACTGAAAATAAAATGCCGCCGGTTAGCGCTCCAAAAACATAGATGCCAATAATTGCCAGTGACAAAGGAATTTCAGCACTCCATTTATAAAATGAAATATTAACAGTCTGAAAATTCTGAAATGCAAAAAACAAGGCAATGATTACAAGGATGATCACCAAAATCGTTTTAAAAGTTTTCATACCACAAAAATATTATGTGAAAAATTGGCTTATTTTAAACGACAACGCAGGCTCATTACAAAACACCCGGACTAAAACTGCACCTGAAAAATAAAGGAAGCGCCATACAAGGCATCACCCTGGTCTGGTTTGTACATATCAAGGTTTAGAACCAGGCCTACAATATCAGTAAACCCGATGTTGGTGCCAAGGGTTAGCTTGCTCTCAGTTGTGCCGGCTTCTTTGAAGGACCAGGATTGCCAGCGTGCCAGGGTCATCGTCTTTTCAGACCACCTGAGGCCACCGGTAAAGTAGTACCCACTGATCAAGTCATTTATATTGGGCAGGTCAACTGTTTCAAGACTTCCCTGAAGGTATTCTGCGGCAAAGTAAAGCCTGCTCAGCTCTAGCTCTAAGTCAGATCCGAGTATGGTACGCCTTCCTCTTAACATAGGGCCATTAGTCCCGCTGGTTATTCCTCCTGAGTTACCATGCGAGCCGCTTACCGCAAATTGAATATATCCGGGAATATTATTCTTAACGGTATATTGCAGCCTTCCGATACCATAAAGCTTATTGTTATTGTTATTATCCAGACCACTACCATTAAATATGCCTGTATAATAGTAAAACCCACCTATATCACCTGTGGCTGCGATACCGGTTTCGCGCGAACCAACGAGCAAGCCGGTCATGTTGGTACGGTCAACAAAATTATGGGAACCGGGATCGGGAATAAAGTCGAGGGTTTGACTTGGTTTCATTGAACCAACCATAAAACTGAAAGCGTCGTTGAGTTTATAACCGGCAAAGGCATCGAGCAAAGCGGGTTTGGGCGCTGCGTTAACAAAAATTCGATAAAAGAAACCTCCCTTAAGGTTTCCACGCAGGCTGATTCTGGCATTGGCTGCATTGAATGTTCTGCCTCCCTGGAAGTCATTATCCTCGAAAGCAAAACGCCCCTCACTTTGAATCAATAAGTTTAGGGTGAAGTATTCCTTGTGTAGATGAGCCCTTAGCTGATCATCGAGAGAGGGATTCTCCTGGGCTTGCGCAGAAACAGCAAGAAAGAGAGCGCAGAAAACTGCTGTTCCTAGGTAATTCTTCATAAAAAACTTTTTTTCAATTAATTTTAGCATACCTGGCGTACAGAACTATCAATTGGTGTAACATTCAAACACAATAAATGGTATTATACCCCAGGGCAAGCCCCGGGGAATTTAACCACACCCTCTCGTCCGCCGAAGCGGAACGCGAAGGTGGATTAACTCTTCTTTAAGCTGTTGAATCTTCCTTTTCTGCATCTTCTGGCAACAAGCAATTACCTTCAAATTCAGGTATTGAAAAATCATCTTTCGTTAACCAATATTCTGAGGTTATCAAAATAAAATTAGTTGCATCATTTTTATTTAATTCCCACAAAACCGCTTCTGCTTCTATAAATTCTTTATCTGTAGCCATTTGTTCTTCAAATAATCTTTTGAGGAGATTACTGTCTGAAATCCCGTTATTGAAAGATTTTAAAACAATTTCTTTTGTGATTTCTTCATCATAACCATCTTTAGAAACCATTGAAAAATCTACAACAGTTGCTTTTGCATTTGGGAATTTTCCATTGTATGCCTTATACAACAATTGGTTAATATTGAATAAATCATAATGTAAATCAATTTCAGGATATTCTTCAGATACCTTGTCAAGTAACATATCATTCGAAACCTGAGCTATTTGACCTTCATTTAATCTCTCAGAAAGTTTATAGGTTAATACTATTTCGGCAGCTTCATTGGGTTCAAAATCTGTAATGGCCATATGGAGCATTTCCCTTAAATTTTCCGGCTTTATAGTATTTGCATCAGGAAAATCAAATCGTTCCAATAAATTGATGTAATCTTGATTCTTCCAATAGTTAGAAATTTCTTCGACTGTTGTAACGTTCTTGATTGTTATATTAAAATTTATCTGTTTCATAAAAAGTGTTTTTTTAGGTTAATACTTCTTCTAGAATACCTGGCGTACAGAACTATCAATTGGTGACACATCAAACACATTAACTCTTCTTTAAGCTGTTGAATCTTTCCTTCATGTCTTCCAGATCGCGGGGTTCATGAAAGGTTCTTTCGGCAGCACTCATAACCATTTCGGCATGCTGAATGACCTGTTTCTTTTGATTGCTGTTGCGGGCAAACTGATTAATGGTGATCATTGCTTCAAGCAACCTGATCATTACAGACGGACTGCCTTCAGCATATTGTCTGATCTGGTTGAAAGCCGCATTCAGCATACCGGCAAAGGTGTGATTATCAGCAACTACTCTTAGTTTGTTATCTGAATCATAGCGATGAGGGGTTGGGAATTCAACTCCCGTCAGATAACACATTACCGAAGTTAAATTATCGATACATGCATTAGCAGTGTAAGGGTCGTTCACCCCGGGCGATAATGCCCTCGAGGCCACTTCAACCATCTGGTGGATGGAAAACTCAGCGTCCTGCTGGGGTGTTCGCACTTTTCCGATGATAAAATCATCCTGCATCTTTTTATGAACTTCTTTGCTGCATTCTTCATTGCAAAGAATCTCGCAAAGGACTATATCCTGCACCAGATAGTCGCCGGGGCGGTGATGCAGAATAATAATGCAGTCATTATCATGTGCGAGACTCATCAGCCCCTCACCATCAATGGATTGCAAGTAGCCGCTTTTTTTGCAACTGACCTCTTGATTGAAAGCATGTTTTTGTTTCAGAGAGTCTATCACGGGAACCGTTTTCTCTTCTTCATGGCCGATTTCTTCAGGAAAGAGCTTTCTGATACTCTTTGACATGCCTTTGGAAATATCAGAGATCACCTTGTCGGATTGAATACTCATGGAAACATGATGAATAAAAATGACCAGCAAAATGATACCGGCAATAGCCGATGCCAGGGCAGCAAGAACTGAAATTGCCGGAACAAAATGAAAACTCTCATTTTCTTTGAGCGAGCTCAATATGATAAGGCAGTATACAAATGAAGAAACATAGGCTCCCAAAACAACCTGATTGAGTTTATCGTACATGAAATTCCTCACCAGGCGCGGACCCAGTTGCGAAGATGCGAGGGTGAGTACCACAAGTGTAATGGAAAAAACAGTGCCTGCCACGCCTATCATCGACCCGGCTATGATGGTAAGTATGCTTCTTGCAGAATCAACACTGGCAGGCAACAGATATTTTAAAATACCCGTAGGAGAATACTGAATCTGGCTATCTAAATATATAAACCCGGTAGCTGCGACCATGGTAATCAAAAGCATCAGTATGGGCAGAAACCAGAAGCTTCCATTGAGTTTCTCCCATAAGTATTGAATTTTCTTAAGCACGGCAAATCAGTTTAGTGAATACAATTGACAAAAGGTTAATAAATATCAACTTGGATCGTTTTGTTTATAAATCAGACGGTAATTCGTAATATAATCATTTTCAAAGAATTTATCAATTTCTTTCTCCAGAAAATAGTTTATCACCGTCTGGTTAATGCTCACGTATATAAAAAGATATCACATAAATAAAACAACAAGAATACCTGCCACGCCGCTTCCAACCATCACGAGAATTAATTTTACAGATAGCTTAACATTGCTGATAAAGGCAAACATAAGCCCTTTAATAATGGTATTTGTAACTGCTGCAAGTACAATTCCGGTTACAGCAACTTGTTCCGTTAACTCTTCAGTTGCCATTTTTGAAAGTGAAAGTGTTATCGCATCTACATCCATCAAACCGGAAACAACAGATAAAATATAAATCCCTTCATTCCCAAACCA
>JAIVHO010000033.1 GCA_020201035.1 Bacteroidales bacterium | reverse complement strand
ACAACAGCAGAGGAGGGTGTGACAATACTGCTGCGGGCTGACACCCCGGAGGCGGCTGAGAACCTTGACAGGTACCTTGAACAGGAATCTGTGCCGGGAAATATCACCGTGCGGAAACAGGGAAGCGGCAGCGCAGTGCTGATAACAGGTACAATGTAACAACAGTCACATACAGAAGATTTCTTTTTCTTAACTTTGTCACCGGTAAACTTTGCTGATATAACAATCAGCATTGTTAACGTAAACTTAATCAGGAATTTAAAATTATTGTAATGGAGCTTTTTAAATCTATGGATATCAATAAGGAGCCTGCAAAAGAGGGGACAGGAACAGCTGAGAAGGTGAAATGTCTTATTATCGGTTCCGGTCCGGCCGGATATACTGCGGCAATATATGCAGCCCGGGCTAATCTCAACCCGGTGATGTATACAGGACTGCAGATGGGCGGACAGCTTACTACAACAACGGAGGTGGATAATTACCCTGGCTACCCTGACGGAGTTACCGGCCCTGTGATGATGGAGGATTTTAAGAAGCAGGCTGAGCGATTCGGTACCGAGGTAAGATTCGGAATAGCTACCTCGGTCGATTTTTCAAAGCGACCATTTATAGTAACGATTGATGAAAAGATACTTATTGAGGCTGAGGTGGTAATTATATCAACCGGTGCAACCGCCAAGTACCTGGGCATTGAGGCTGAAACAAAATATTCAGGACAGGGGGTATCAGCATGTGCCACATGCGACGGCTTCTTTTACCGAGGCAAGGATGTAGCTGTTGTCGGCGGCGGCGATACCGCATGCGAAGAGGCAAGCTATCTGGCCGGACTGGCACGGAAGGTCTATATGATCGTCAGGAGGGATGAACTGAGGGCATCAAAAGCGATGCAGGAGAGGGTATTTGGTATAGAAAATATTGAAATACTATGGGAGCATGAAACTGTCGATCTCTTTGGGGAGAATGGTGTTGAAGGAGCTCATCTGGTAAAGAGAAAGGGTAACCCGGATGAAGAGATGGTGGATATAAAGATAGACGGTTTCTTTCTGGCAATAGGCCATACACCTAACTCGGATATATTCAAACCCTATCTCGATACCGATGAGGTGGGATATATTAAAACAATTCCGGGAACCTCCAAAACCAATGTGCCCGGAGTATTTGCCTGTGGTGATGTTCAGGACCCGGTATACCGGCAGGCTGTAACAGCAGCAGGAACAGGTTGCATGGCAGCTATTGATTCAGAGAGGTGGCTTGCTGAAAATAAGGGGTAGCAAAACAGTAAGTACTATATTTCAAAAAGTACTCTAATAGCAGAGAGAGGTAATAACTGTTACCTCTTTTTTCTTATAAGCTCTTCCATACCCGCTATCTCATCACGGTATCGCGCGGCCTGAATAAAGTCAAGCTCCGAAGCTGCCTTCTCCATCGCCTTCCGGCTCTTCTTAATGGCTTTTTCAAGGGCCTCTGCCGACATATACTTTACTACCGGGTCAGCAGCGATATCCGGCCTGGATGGCTCAATATAGGCCTTTGACTCTACACCCTGCTTTCTGAACTCTTTAAGTACAGAGCTTCCCGCCTTGAATATTTGTGTAGGGGTAATGCCATGATCCCGATTATACTGCATCTGCTTCTCCCTGCGCCTGTTGGTCTCGTCAATAGTCTCCTGCATGCTTCTTGTAACCTTATCAGCATACATGATTACCAGTCCGTTAAGGTTACGTGCAGCCCGTCCTGCTGTCTGGGTAAGTGATCTGGCTGATCTCAGAAAACCCTCCTTGTCGGCGTCCAGCACTGCCACCAGCGATACCTCAGGCAGGTCAAGTCCCTCCCTCAGAAGGTTGACCCCTATAAGTACATCAAATTCACCTGCCCTCAGCCCTTCCATTATCTCCACCCGTTCAAGGGTGTCAATGTCTGAATGGATATACCTGCACCTTACACCATAGCCTGCAAGATAGAGTGTAAGCTCTTCCGCCATCCTCTTGGTAAGAGTAGTAACGAGGGTTCTTTCCCCTGCCTCATTTCTTTTCCTTATCTCATTCATCAGATCATCAACCTGATTCGTGCTTGGCCTTACAGATATCGGCGGATCAAGGAGTCCGGTCGGACGAATAACCTGATCCACGAATATGCCTTCGCTCTTCTCAAGCTCATAGTCGGCAGGTGTTGCGCTTACATAGATGGTCTGTCCGGTCAGGCGTTCAAACTCATCAAGCTGCAAAGGCCTGTTGTCAAGTGCAGATGGCAGCCTGAACCCATAATCCACCAGTGTCTGCTTTCTGGAGTGGTCACCTCCGTACATCGCCCTTATCTGCGGCACGGTTACATGACTCTCATCAATCATTGTGATAAAATCATCAGGGAAATAGTCGAGCAGACAGAATGGTCTGGTTCCCGGTTTCCTGCCGTCAAAGTAGCGCGAATAATTTTCTATACCACTGCAATAGCCTAGTTCCTTTATCATCTCCAGATCATACAGCACTCTCTGCTGAAGCCTCTCTGCTTCCGGTTTCTTCCCGTTTTCGCTGAAGTGAGCCACCTGAGCCCTCATATCGTTCTCTATAAAAGTTACTGCCTGATTTATCCTCTCACGGGTGGTAACAAAGATATTAGCCGGATAGATAACATATGTTTCAGGTCGCTCAATCACATTACCGCCTACAGGATCAAAAATCTCAATCTCCTCTATCTCATCCCCAAAGAAAATAAGCCTTACGGCAATATCTGCATATGCCGGAAACAGGTCCACCGTATCACCCCTCACCCTGAAGGTGCCTCTTTTAAATTCAGTTTCGTTTCTGGAATAGAGTGAGTCTACAAGTTTGCGGAGCAACAGGTTGCGCCCTATCTTCTGGCCTTTGGTGACCTGGACGGTGTTGCTGTGAAAATCATCAGGATTGCCAATGCCATAGAGGCATGAAACCGAGGATACTACAATTACATCCCTGCGTCCTGAGAGCAGGGATGAGGTGGCGCTTAGTCTCAGCTTCTCTATCTCCTCGTTGATTGAGAGGTCTTTTTCTATGTATGTGTCGCTGACAGGAAGATATGCTTCCGGCTGATAATAATCGTAATATGAGACAAAATATTCAACTGCATTTTCAGGAAAAAACTGTCTGAACTCGCCGTAAAGCTGGGCAGCAAGGGTCTTGTTGTGACTCAGCACCAGAACAGGCCTGTTAAGCTTTTCAATTACATTGGCTACGGTAAATGTTTTTCCCGATCCGGTGACTCCCAGCAGCGTCTGAAACCTGTCGCCCCGCTTAATTCCCTCAAGCAGTTGCCTGATTGCCTCAGGCTGATCTCCTGTTGGCTTATAGTCACTTACTAATCTGAACTCCATATTATCTGCACTTCTCTGTTATCTGCACTTCTCTGTTATCGGTTCTTCTCTGTTGTCGGTTCTTCTCTGTTGTCTGTTCCTTCAGGATTGCAAACCTACATAATCTTTTCTTTCTGTATAAGGCTGTGCCGCACAATTAAATTGGTTACTTTTGATATTGAATTTTCTGCTGGATTAAACAGGGTGCTGTCAGAGAGGGAGATGTATTAATCTGCAGTTGCAACTTGGGGGTATTTTTTGCATAAAAGACTTTATTATGAAATCATTCAGTAAGGTATTTGTTATCAATGCAGAGGCGGAGGACGTATACGCCGCTCTCACCAATCCGGTTACCATTGCCATCTGGTCAGGATACCCAGCCATTATGAAGGCCGAGCCGGGTGAAGAGTTCTCTCTTTGGGAGGGGGATATTACCGGCCGTATAGTTGAAGCTGTCACAAATAAAAAGATTGTGCAGGAGTGGTATTTCGGAGAGCAGGAGGAGGCTTCGGTTGCTACCATTATACTCAAACGGGATAATGGCAACACCCGCGTCACCGTTGATCATATAAATATTCCGGATGACGACTTCGCGAATATATCAGAGGGGTGGCGTGAATATATTATGGGTGCAATCCAGAAATTTTTCAACCCCAACTTCTAAAACCGGTAATATAATCCGGCTTCAGCCGTCATATTAAGCATCCAGTAGTTTTCTCTGTCGTTATTATTGAACTCTGAATAATTATTGAACTCTGTATAGGAAGCAATTCCAAACATCAGGTTAAAACTGACCTTATTGGCTATAATAAACTCAAAACCGGGCCCTGCCCCTATGATCCAGGTTCTGTACCTGCTGATATTTCCAGCTTCCTGATATCCATACCAATAGTCGCTGTATCTTTCAAAAAAGAGGTGATTCCCTATATATCCAAAAAGCTTTATCCTGCCGTCATCCTTAATTGTTCTCAGAGCCGTTGCTCCTATGCTTATTGTTGAATTGGATTTAGTGTAATAGGGCGCTGTTGTAAGCTGCAGACCCCAGTCTGAAGGCCAGTACCTGAATGAGAGGCCGTAACCCGTTGAAAATCCGGCCGCTGCACCTATCCCGTATTTATACTCGTTGGTATTGTTACCCTGTTCCTGGCTAAAGAGGGCCATCGGCACAATTAACGCTACCGACAGCAAAAGGTTTCTGATCATGGTTGTCATTTTTTAGGTTTATACGGAGCGATTTTCACAAAAATCGGGCCGCAACGCTTGTTTTGCAGGGGCAGTTGAAAAATATTTTTCTCAGACCAACGATCTGATATCCTCAACAGATGAGACAATCAGATATCCTATCCCTTTGTAGAAGTTTGATTTTGCATTTTTCTGCAGATCCCTGTTCCAGTCTGACAACCAGGTTGTGAGGTGTGTGTCTGTGAATCTGCGTATATCTGCTGCCACCTCCCTGTGACAGGCATCATCGTCTATCTCCACAAATTTTTCAAGCATCAGGTTAAGAAACTGCAGTTCAATACCAAGATGGTCTTCAGGCACCTTACCAGTCAGCTGTGACTCCCATCCATAGGTGGCATAGGTTCTTTTTACCTCTAGTGTCTGCTTCTGATTCATAAGGTGTTCTTCTGAAAGGTATACCGACTCATAGGGGGGAGCCTTGGGTGTTCCCATTCCTCCAAATAGTCTCAGATGGTCATCAAGTATTGCTTCAAAATCAACAGGTGTATTGCTGTTGATATGGTTCAGATAGGCCGAGGCCATTGTAAAACCCGGGTTGTCACTCTCTACAGGCATCTTCCTAAGGATGTCGCTGCCGGCAATCTCGTAGATACAACTCTCCATTGGCTGGTTCAGTATAAAACTGCCTCCAAAGTAAAGTAACATACTGTAGCCTTTCAGGATATCATTACTGGTCCCGTTATATTTTGTCATAAAACTGCATAAGTATAGTTAAGGAACAGGATTCTGCCTGCAATAATGACAGCAAGTCCGGTTACTGTAACTATAACACTCCAAAACTCTTTTTTGTTTCTCAGTTTTACTCCTGCGGAAAAGAGTGAGGTTGACAGCGAGAGGATGGCAGGAACAATCACCCATACCAGAAATGAATCAGGGGAGCCGGCAAATCTGCTGAATATCACAGAGTTTGCCAGAATTGCCGCTATCAGTATAAAAGAAATAATATCATAGTGACTCTTCAGCCTGCCTCCATATCTGCCGGCTATAATAACCAGCAGTGTTACTCCTCCCCACAGGGATACGGCAACAAAGTCAGTTGCAAGTGAGGGATGGCTGAGATATTTCATTGTAGGAAGGGAGTATACCTTTATCATTACATAGATAAGTGATACCGCCAGCAGCAGGGAGATAAACCTTATGCTCCTGCCTCTCAGCCAGTCAGCGTTGATGAAGTATCCTGAGAACCTGAGAGCCAGTACAAGTATCAGCAGGCTTACAGCTGCAATCTCGCGACTCATCCATGATGAACCCAGGTTGCTGAGTGCATTAACAGCGTTAAGGGGATAGCTGAGATGTGTAAAAGAGGCTATTAGTCCGGAGATCATAAGAAGAAGGGCTACTCCCTGTATCCTTTTTCCGGTTTTTTCATCTGCCAGTCGCAGTAAGCCTGCTGCGCCTGCTGCATATTCCATTATTATCAGTCCGGCCGCAAACTGAACCAGCAGTGTGAATATCACCAGTGAAATATTACTGTTTTCCACCTTCTACCTCCTCCCTGTTGGCCACAATGGCTGTTTTGTTGTCGGCCCCTGCAGCTTTGCTGTGGGCGGTGATAACTATTGAGGGAGCGGTAATCTCACGGGAGGGGAGGGGCCATACCTCACCTAAATCTCCGTATCTGGCACTTAGCTGATCCATTGTTCCAAAGTCAAGGGCTCTCATCGGGCAGGAGTCCACACAAGCGGGCCTCTTACCCTCCTTCACCAGATCAATGCACATATCGCACTTTGACATCTTTCCTGTCTCAGGATCGGGTCGGGGTGCCTCATAGGGGCATGCCCACATGCAGTAGCCGCATCCCATGCATTTCTCACTGTCAATAAGGACTATGCCGGAGCTGTCAATATGCATTGCCGTGGTGGGACAGGCACTTACACAGGCCGGATCCGAGCAGTGGTTGCATGATATGGAGAGGTTGTATGACCAGGGCAGAGTGCTCCATGCCCCGCTCTCCTGTTTCCACTCTCCGCCCTCTATCTCATATACCCTTCTCCAGTTCTGTCCCGGTTTAAGGTTACTCCTGTCCTTGCATGCCACCTGGCAGGTTTTGCATCCGGAGCAGACCTGGCTGTTTATATGGAAGCCGTATCTCTCAGCCATTGCTCCTCCTTCCTGCCGGCAGGGCTTTCTCTATCTCCACCATTATCATCATCTTTTTTGTTATCCTGCAGGGGATCCTGATTTTGCCCCTGTTATTGCGGATTATGACCATATCTCCGTCTGCAATCCCTCTCTCTTCTGCATCAGCCGGATTAATAAATACTCTTTGTGGAAATGCTTCCATTGACCAGATATTGTTATCGTGGGTTGAGTGAACCCTCGACATATAGTGGTGTCCCATCGCCTGAAGCGGGAACTCTTCAGCCTCCTTCCCAAACGGACTCTCCCATTCGGTTATATACTTGGCCACGGCCGGAATCTCATCCGGCATATTCATGTCAAACAGCCTCCCTGAAAAAAGTTCGATCTTACCGGTGGGTGTCCTTAGAGGATTCTTTTCAGGATTCTCCCTGAACTCCCTGAAAGCAACGGCCGGAGTGGTGACAGGTTTAACATAAACTCCTTTGTTGGATGCTGACAGCTTCCTGAAGACCGGCATATCAGGGAACCGGGTGCGCCGGTAGTTCATATCGATCATCCATGCTGCCCAGTCCTTTTCTGTTCTTCCTCCTTCGGTATATTTATCCCATACACCAAACCTCTCGGCCAATCCTGCACAAATGGCATAATCGCTCTTTGTTTCAAACGGTGGTTCCACGGCTTTCGGGGTCAGAAAAACCTCCTCTCCGTACTTCCAGCCATCCTCTACTCCCCATGTCTCAAACTGGGTGCAGGCTGGCAGCACCAGGTCAGCAAATCTGGCGGAGGGAGTCATAAAATTATCCTGCACAACAATAAACTCCAGCAGGCTCTCATCCTCAACTATCTTTCTTGTTCTGTTGAGATTACCATGCTGGTTCATCAGCACATTGCTGGCCACTGACCATATCATTTTTATATTGGTGTCGAGGGAGTCTCCGCCTCTCAGACCCTCCTGTGGTCCCAGTTCGGTTCCCCTGACCACCGCCTCGGTCCACAGAAAGACCGGAATGGTTTGTTTAACCGGATTGCTCCCCATCGGGAACACTGTCCAGAAAGGGCCACCGCCCTTCTGATTTGCCAGTCCGCTCGCCCAGCCGCCGTTGATACCTATATTGCCTGTTATGGCAGCCAGGGATGCCCCGCCCCGTACAACCTGCTCCCCGTACGCTCTCCTCTGCATACCGTAACCCTGGTAGAGGACGGCCGGACCGGCAGTGGCATATTCGCGCGCTAATCTGGCAATAACAGCGGCAGGTACCATGGTTATCTTTTCAGCCCATTCAGCTGTTTTGGGTACCCCGTCCCTTGTTCCCAGTATATAGTCGGTGTAACTCTCCTGATCTTTATAACCGTCGGGCATGGTAGCAGCATCATAACCTGAGCAGCACCTCCTGATGAAATCATCATCTGTAAGCTTTTCAGTAATAATAACGTATGCCATTGCACTCATCATAGCTGTGTCAGTACCGGGCCGGATGGGTATCCATTCATCAGCCAGGGCCACTGCGCTCTGGCTTAGTCTGGGGTCAATACAGACCACCCTGGCCCCGTTTTCGCGGGCTTTTCTTATAAAGTAATCGCTGTTGGTTCCGTCCTTCATCTCGGCCGGATTCCATCCCCACATAAGGATGTACCTGGAGTTGAGCCAGTCCTGACGCTGGTTACCTGATTCCAGTGTGCCAAACATATAAGGAGTGGCAATATTGATACATGCCCATGAGTAGCTGTTGTAGAAGCCGAGGCTGCCTCCCAGCATGTTCATCAGCCTTACCGCAGGCCACCTGCCGTTGGTGTTGGTATAGGAGCCTGTTCCGTAGGGGAGGTGTATCGCTCCGTTGCCATACTTATCTGTTATCTCTGTTATGCGGGAGTGCATAATATCATATGCCTCATCCCAGCTGATCCTTTCAAACTGACCCTCACCCCGTTTTCCGGTTCTTTTAAGCGGATATTTTAGCCTATCAGGGTGGTATTGCCTCTTGCGGTATGACCGGCCCCGGATGCAGGCTCTCAGCTGCGGGTCGGAAATATCATCGCCCTGCCTGTCGTCAGTCTCTATACGGGTTATAACACCGTCAGTGACATGCAGCTTAAGAAGACATTTGCCTCCGCAGTTGTGCGAGGGACATCCGGTGCGTATAATTTTGGTTTCAGGGCTTTTGGCGGCTGCGGCTGCGGCTGATTCGGCGGCACCGATGGCCGGATCACTACACGACTGCAGTACCGGACCGGCAAGAAGTGACCCGCTGATCAGGGTGGACCATTTTACAAATGTTCTCCTGTCGCTTACTGCCACTTTTTTAAGCCTGTCACTACTCATATTAAATATTGTTCAGATATCCTGTAGTTTCTGGGATTGTACCTGTTATCGTATCATCCGGTAGCTGCCCTCTGACACTTAAGGGTGACACTTACGGGGGGTAAATATAATATTTTTTGGATTGAGTCACAGAACTGACCCGGTTACCTTCCGGAATATCCATCTTTCATCTTCAGTCACAGAACTGACCCGGTTACCTTCCGGAATATCTCTCCTTCATTTTGCCTGTACCTGCCAGCAGGGCAGAGACTAACGTGAAGAGGGCAACCGTCAGCAGGATCACGGCCATCCTGATATAGTCCTGTTCCATCTCTATTCTGGCTCTGATGAGCTGCCATGTGGTATCAATCCATACCACAGCTCCTGCGGCTGTCAATATCTGAACTGCCCTGAGCGCCCATTTTTTTCTGATAAAAAGCAACAGCGGTACAATAAGGCTGAAGATCATGAGTATGGTCTGCCCGGCTCTCGAAAAGTGAGCGGTATGAACAGCTGTCGGGATTATCCTGAGCATAATCAGTCCTCTGGGAATAACGGGATAGACAACTATTGAACAGAAGATGCCGTAGTTCTTTCTCAGATCATGTGTTACATGTGACGCTTCAGGAATTCCTCCCTTCAGGAACACAGGTGTTACCGGTGATTCTGTCTTGCCGAGGTCGAGTCCCGCCTCACGCAGACCGCTCTGCAGCGCTCTTACGACGGTCCATAGTTTTTCCTTAAGCTCAGGCATGGTCTTAAGCATCTCAAGCCGCTTGATGGCTCCAATAGTCATTGCCATTGGCAATGATTTGGCATATATCTGTGACCGGAGATTGTATCTCAGGAAGTTGACAACATCACGTGTGCTGGCTACAAAACCACCAATGCCGGCCATTGATTTGGCAAAGGTTGCAAAGTATACGTCAATCTCGTCCTGAACACCAAAATGTTCACCTGTCCCGGCTCCTGTCTTACCCATGGTTCCAAACCCGTGGGCATCATCAACAAGAATCCTGAAGTTATATTTTTTCTTTAGTTCAACAATCTTGTCAAGGGCCCCAAGGTCTCCGGCCATGCCAAAAACACCCTCGGTGATAAGCAAAATTCCGCCACCTGTCTCTGCTGTCAGCTTTGTTGCTCTCTGCAGCTGCTTTTCGCAGTTTTCAATATCGTTGTGAGGAAATACATACCTTTTACCCAGATGAATCCTTAGTCCGTCCATTATGCAGGCATGAGACTCGGAATCATAAACAACCACATCATGCCTGTCGACAAGAGCATCAATAATGGATACCATTCCCTGATAGCCGTAGTTCAGCAGGTAGGAATCCTCTTTACCCACGAATTCTGCAGACATCCTTTCAAACTGCTCATGAGTGGATGTCTGTCCTGACATCATCCTGGCTCCCATGGGATATGCCATTCCGTATTTTGCCGCTGCCTCAGCATCAGTTTTTCTCACTTCCGGGTGATTGGCAAGTCCCAGATAGTTATTCAGGCTCCAGGTCAGCACCTCGCGCCCCATAAATTTCATTCTTGGCTGAATCTCACCTTCCAGCTTTGGAAATGTAAAGTAACCGTGTGAAGCCTCCTGGTACTGGCCGAGTGCACCTCTGTTATTCCTGATCTTTTCGAAAATATCCACTTTAGTAAATTTTTATGATTAATCTGGCACAAAATTAGTAATATGACTGACAAACTAAATACCTATTTATACCTAATTACTGGTTTAATAGTTGAAAGTGCAGGGTTTGACTGATAAAAGGGAAATAAATGATTTCTTCTGCCGTTTGCAGAAGCAGGGATTATTTCAACGGATCCTTCAAGGGTTCATTATAACGTTAAAAATAATCTTGTTAGGATGGAAATAAATGACTAATTTTGCCCGACAATTTGAGGTATGAAGAGTAAGATAATAGCAGCACTGGTTCTATTGGTATTCACAGCATCATGTGGAGAGTATGAGAAGATACTTAAGAGTACCGATTATGAATTGAAAAAGAATAAGGCAATAGCCTATTACGAAGATGGTAAGTATATAAAGGCATCAGAACTTCTTTCAATGGTCCTTCCAAGATACAGGGCAACGGAGGAGGCTGAAAACCTGACCTGGCTCGGAGCTAAAAGTTATTACGGGATGAGGGATTACCTTACCGCTTCCGCGGCTTTCCGTAATTTTGCAGAGACCTTTCCCTACAGTGAGCACAGTGAAGAGGCTACCTTTATGGCTGCCTACTGTGATTACCTGCAGTCACCCCGCCCAAGCCTTGACCAGTCAATGACTGTTACTGCCATTGAAGGATTTATCTATTTCCAGAGAAGGTTTCCGGCAAGTGACAAAATAGAGGAGAGTAACGTACTGATTAAGGAACTTGAAGATAAGCTGGTGGAAAAGTCGTTTCTGAGTGCCAGGCTCTATTATGATCTGGGTGAGTACAGGGCTGCGGTTGTGGCACTTGCAAACAGCCTTAAAGAGTATCCTGAAACCAAATACAGGGAGGAAATGATGTTTCTTCGCCTTGAATCAACCTATCTCTATGCTGTAAACAGTGTCGCGGACCGACAGCAGGAGAGGTACCAGGAGGCACTGGATGAATACTACTCCTTTATTGAGGAGTTTCCTGATACAAAATACGGCAGGGATGTAGAGCGTATCTACAGCAGTACAGCCCGTTTTTTAAATATTGATGTAAGTAATTAAGAATCATATAAATAAGATGGATTACAAGAAGACAAATGCACCTCTTACAACTGTTACCCGCAATGCAGTTGATATTCAGCAGAAGACGGGAAATCTTTATGAATCAGTTATTATATGTGCAAAGAGAGCAAACCAGATAAGCGTTGAGATAAAGCAGGAGCTGAATCAGAAGCTTGAGGAGTTTGCCTCCTATACAGACAATCTCGAGGAGGTTTTTGAAAACAGGGAACAGATTGAGATTTCCAAGTTTTACGAAAGACTTCCCAAGCCTACACTTATCTCCCTGCAGGAATTTGAGGAGGATAATATCTACTACAGAAAGCCTGAGCAGGAAAAAACAGACAAGTAAATCCTATGCTGAAGGGTAAGAAGATACTGCTTGGAATTACAGGAGGTATAGCTGCCTATAAGTCGGCCGTGTTAGCCAGACTGCTTGTTAAAAACGGCGCTGAGGTTAAGGTCTTAATGACCCCACTGGCAAAGGAGTTTATTACACCCCTTACCCTTGCTACCCTCTCTAAAAATCCTGTCCTTGTTGATTTCTTTGATCCTGAAGACGGTCGCTGGAACAGTCATATTGATATTGCCATGTGGGCCGATGCAATGATAGTAGCCCCGGCTACGGCTAATACCCTTGCAAAAATGGCAACAGGGATAGCTGACAACCTTCTTTTAACAACTTACCTTTCGGCCCGTTGCCCCGTGTTCGTTGCTCCGGCAATGGATCTTGACATGTTCGGTCATCCTGCAACCGTAGCTAATCTGGCACTGCTGGCTGAACGGGGTGTCAATATTATTGATGCTGCAACAGGAGAGCTGGCAAGTGGTCTTGAAGGTAAAGGACGCATGGCTGAGCCTAAGGATATTGTGGAGTCTCTTGTCAGCTGGTTTAAAAAAAAAAATCTTCCCTGACCGGTAAAAAAATTCTGGTAAATGCCGGCCCCACCTTCGAAAAAATCGATCCCGTAAGATTTATCGGTAACTTTTCCTCCGGGAAAATGGGTGTTGCAATAGCTGCAGAGGCCCAATCACGGGGTGCCACTGTTACGCTTGTGCTGGGACCTGTATCATCTGTTAACATCCCTCCTGGAATTCATACTGTCAATGTTGAGAGTGCAGCTGAAATGGCATCTGCTACTACTGACCTGTTCAGGAGTTGTGATGTGGCTATTCTTGCCGCCGCGGTGGCTGATTTTACCCCCGTTGATCCTGGTGTTTCCAAGATCAAACGCAAAGAGGATGAGATGGTGATCCGACTGAAGCCCACGATGGATATTGCAGCTCATCTTGGGGCTGTAAAGACAGAGGGTCAGATAGTTGCCGGATTTGCACTCGAAACTGACAACGCCATGGAAAATGCCATGGATAAGCTGCTAAGAAAAAACCTGGATATGATAGTCCTGAACTCGCTGGAAGATAGCGGGACAGGATTCGGATATGACACAAACAGGATAACCATTATTGATAAGAACAATATTATTGATAAATTTGAGTTAAAACCGAAGAGTGAGGTGGCGTCCGATATTCTTGATAAAATAGAAAAACTGCTTTCAGATCAATGAGATACAAAAAAGACAGAGGATATGTTCTTATAGCACTGCTGTTGATGCTCGCCATCACGGGTGCTACAGGTCAGGAGCTTAACTGCAGTGTTCAGATATCTGCCCAGAAGATACAGGGATCCAACAGGCAGGTGTTCCAGACAATGCAGAAGTCGATTTATGAGTTTATGAACAACAGCGTCTGGACCGGTCATGCATACTCCTACAGCGAGAGGATAGAGTGCAGCATACTGATTAACCTCACCGAGCAGCTTTCAGCGGATGAGTTCAGGGGGACAATCCAGATACAGAGCCGCAGACCCGTATATGGTACAACATATAATTCCACAATGCTTAACTTTGTGGATAACAGTTTTCAGTTCAGGTATGTGGAGTTTGAGCCCATGGAGTTTGATGAGAACAGTTACCGCTCCAATCTGGTTTCAGTGCTGGCCTATTACGCATATATTATTCTGGGGTTCGATTATGACTCCTTCTCCCCTAATGGCGGACAGCCGTGGTTTGAGACAGCCGAGAAAATAGTTAATAACGCTCAGAATGCCCCTGTCCCGGGATGGAAACCATATGACGGATCACGTAACCGTAACAGGTACTGGCTGGTTAAGAACATTCTTGACAGGGAGTATGCTGCAGTGAGAACATTTGTATATACATATCACAGGCAGGGTCTTGATATGCTGGAGGGCCGGATTACTGAGGCCAGAACAGCCATGGTGGAGAATATCAGATCGTTGCAGGAGGTTTATCGCCGGCGTCCGGATCCGTTTATGTACTACCTTTCAATTGTGCTGGAAGCCAAATCAGATGAGCTGGTAAACATATTTTCAGAGGCTTTTCCTGAAGAGAAGAGTCGTGTAGTCCAGATTCTCGCCGAGATAGATCCGGCCAATAAGTCAAAGTACGAAAAGATACAGCAGACCGGATAATCCTACCAGGCATATGTTAAACAGATTAATTGTCAGGAACTATGCTCTTATACGCGATCTTGAGCTTACATTTGATCGCGGCCTTACCATTATTACAGGTGAAACAGGTGCCGGAAAATCAATTATCCTGGGCGCACTGGGCCTGATCCTGGGTAACAGGGCCGATATCGCTGCACTTCTCGATAAAACCGAGAAATGTATGGTGGAGGGTCACTTTGATATTACCGGCCGTAATTACGAGGATTTCTTTAAGGATAATGATCTGGATTTCGATTACCATACGGTGATGCGGCGCGAGATATCTCCTTCAGGACGATCCCGGGCTTTTATAAATGATACACCTGTCACGCTCGATCTGATGAAGGAGCTGGGCTCCTCGCTTATTGACATTCATTCACAGCATGAGACCCTGATGGTCGGGAACAACCGGTTTCAGCTGGGAATACTCGACTCATTTGCAGGTCATAACGGTCTTCTTACCGACTATAGCCACGAGTATGCAAGATACAGGGAGATAGAGAAGGAGTACCGCAGGCTCAGTGAGCAGAGCAGCAAGAACGGTGATGATCTCGAATACTATACTTTTCAGCTAAAGCAGCTTGAAGAGGCCGCCATTGTTGCGGGTGAGGAACATGACCTGCATGCTGAGAATGAGATTCTTTCACATGCTGCAGAGATTCATGATGCCCTCTCATTCTCGGCCTCAACGATAACCGGAGATGAACAGTCGCTGGTAAGGGCACTCTACGATGTAAGGCGGAAAATGGAGTCTATAGCCACTTTCTATCCTGCTGCCGGGGAGTTTCTGAAACGACTTGAACCGGTGACAATTGAGCTCAATGATATGGGTAACGAGATGGAAAGCCTTGCGGGATCTGTTGAGGCTGATCCGGCGCGACTGGAAAAGGTTACCGGACGGATTGACCTGCTCTTTTCACTGATGCAGAAGCACAGGGTGGAAACCAGTGAGGAGCTTATTGAACTGCGCAGCACATTCCGGAAAAAGAGCGATGAGCTATCACGATCCGATGAACGCCTCGGAGAGCTGGAAACTGAACTTGACAGATCAGTAGACCACCTTACGCAGTATGCCTCCATGATCTCCGCCAACAGGGGAGAGGCTACAGGAGAGGTGGAGAAGGAGATGACATCCCTGCTGAAACAGCTTGGAATGCCAAATGCACGTTTCGGTGTTAAGCTCACCATGCTTGAGACCTTCGGTCCCTCAGGAAGGGATCATGCCGATTTTCTCTTTACGGCAAACAGGCAGGTGGCCCCTGAAAGTCTGGGTCGGATCGCTTCAGGCGGTGAACTATCAAGAGTGATGCTAAGCCTTAAATCGCTGCTTAGTGACAACAGGAGCCTGCCAACAATATTTTTTGATGAGATTGATGCCGGTGTTTCCGGTGAAACAGCTGCCATGGTAGGAGATATACTCTCCGGTATGGGTCAGAAGATGCAGGTAATAAATATAACTCACCTTCCGCAGGTTGCCGCCCTGGGGGCATGCCACTATTTTGTCTACAAGGAAGATGATGGTGACTCAACCATTACCCGACTTAAATTGTTAACAGAAGGTGAGAGGTTGAAAGAGATTGCCCGGCTGCTAAGCGGGGCGGAAATAACTGAGGCCTCATTGCAGAACGCGCGCGAACTGATGCGTAGCCGTTAGAATTTATTTACAAAAAACCCAATTATGGCAAATGAACTGCTAAAAGGTAAAAAGGGTATCATCTTTGGTGCCCTCAATGAGATGTCAATAGCCTGGAATGTGGCTGAAAAGGCTTATGCGCAGGGAGCGGAATTTGTTCTCTCCAACACCGAGGTGTCAATAAGGATGGGCACCATTAATGAACTTGCCGCTAAAACAGGCAGTCAGGTGATAGCAGCTGATGCTACCAGCGTGGATGATCTTAAAAATCTGTTCACCAAAGCAATGGAGCTCTATGGTGGAAAGATAGATTTTGTCCTCCACTCAATAGGAATGTCACCCAACGTACGTAAGGGGATACCCTATACTGATATCAACTATCCCAACTTTATCAAGACACTGGATATCTCAGCACTGTCGTTGCATAAAATTCTTCAGACGGCATACCATATGGATGCGATTAAGGAGTGGGGTTCTGTTGTGGCACTCTCTTACGTGGCGGCTCAGAGAACACTTACCGGCTATAATGATATGGGAGATGCCAAGGCACTGCTGGAGTCTATTGCCAGAAGTTTCGGTTATGTGTACGGACGCGACCGCAAGGTAAGGATCAATACCATATCACAGTCTCCAACACCAACAACGGCGGGCAGCGGAGTGAAGGGCATAGATTCACTTCTTGATTTCTCCGAGAGGATGTCGCCCCTCGGAAATGCCAATGCTGAAGAGGCTGCCGATTACTGTGTGCTCCTCTTCTCAGACCTTACACGCAAGGTAACAATGCAGAACCTGTATCATGACGGCGGTTTCTCAAGCATGGGTATGAGCCAGAGGGCAATAGAGCAGTACAACAAGAGTTTCGAGGATTGTCCGGGCGATTAGTAAGTATAAATACCTAATTTGCAGGGGCGTTTCAATGGAGATGCCCCTTTTTTCTATATTTGGTTTTTAAACCTGATAAATATTGGGGTATGATTAAAATTGCCACTCTGGTAACATTCTACCTGATCTTTCCTGTAGCAATAATATGGATGTGCCGGCGCTGGTCAGCATTTAAAAGGATTGGATCAATAGTTCTTGCCTATGCCTTCGGACTGCTGTTCGGGAATATCGGGATACTCCCCACAGGTGGCGATGAGTACCTTTTTGCTAGGGAAGGAAGGGCAGCTATTCCGTCAGTTGAAATGCAACAACTGTTAGATAGTGGTACCGTAGGTAATGGTGACCTTTTTGTAAACCAGATAGCCTCAGTACAGGATCTGATATTAACTATTGTTATTCCTCTGGCCCTTCCGCTTCTGCTTTTCTCACTTAATATAAGGAAATGGCTCAGATATGCCGGAACAGGGTTTCTCTCAATGATACTTGCCCTTGTTTCAGTGGTGGTGATAATAGTAGCCTCATTCTTTATATTCAGAAATACAGTACCTGAAACCGGAAAGGTTGCGGGGATGCTGGTTGGTATTTATACGGGTGGAACACCAAATGTGGCATCCATTAAGACTGCTCTGGATGTGGATTCCAGCCTCTTCCTGCTTACTCATACATCGGATCTGGTGATAGGTGCTATTGTGATCATCTTCTTTATTACTTTGGCGCCACGGGTGTTTGGCCTCTTTCTGCCGCCATTTAAAAGGCCCGGAACAAAGAACGGAAGCGCGGAGATGATAGCGGAAGCTGAGTCAATGGAGGATTATAGCAGGCTGCTTGGAAAAGGGGCCTTCATTAATATTATGAAATCCCTGGGTGTGGCACTTGCTATCTTCGCTGTATCTGCCGGCATAAGCCTTCTTGTTCCGGCCTCTTCACAGATGATGGTGGTAATACTGCTTATTACAACGCTCGGACTGGCAGCATCCGTTGTTCCGGCAATCAACAGAATTGAAAACTCCTTCCAGCTGGGTATGTATTTTATACTGATATTCTCATTTGTTGTATCCTCAATGGCCGACCTCAGCAGGATGTTCAGCCATGAATACCTCAATGTGATACTGATGGTAGCATTTGTGATTTTTGGATCACTTATACTGCACCTGATTCTGGCTGCCATATTCAGGATAAATGTTGATGACTTCCTTATTACCACCACCGCACTGGTCTACTCTCCGCCGTTTGTTCCGGTGGTGGCCGGAGCTCTTAAAAACAAGGAGATTATCATTACCGGACTAACAGTCGGTATTATCGGTTATGCAATCGGTAACTATATAGGTATAGCCCTGGGACAATACCTCTCGGCGCTCTGACAGAGGCCGCAGAAAAGTAATAAAATCCACCCCGGTAAAACCGAACCTTTATAGTCCCTATTAAAACAGGTAGTTAAGGCCAATATAGAATCCGCTGTTGCCGTCCTGTTCATTAAAAGCCTTACCGAAGTCTGCCGAGATAATAAAGTTTTCGTTCATTACAACCCTTAACCCGGCACCTGCACTAAGGTGGAGTGATTCGCTGTCAGGATTAAAATAGTCCGACACAGATTCACTACCCACCATATCACCTGCGGCAGGCATTTCAAACTCCACCTTGTCTGTTACCATACCCATATCAGAAAATCCTACCAGACCGAGGTAGAAGTTCTGGTTGATAAGATTAAACCTGACGGCTTTCCACCGCAGTTCAACATTACCATAGAGTACACCATCTCCAACAACCCTGTTGCGAAGCACACCGCGCAGGTTCTTGCTGCCTCCGAGTCCTTCCGAAGTGGTTCCTGCAAGCACCGATGTAATAAGCTGGTTCCTGAAGTAGAAGGGAACATTGCCGCCAACAGTTGTCTGGTATCCAATTCTGTATGCGAGGGAAAGATCCTTGGGTACAATGGTAAAGTATTGCCGGTATATTGCATAGAACCTGGCAAAACCCTCTTCACTTAGAAATGAGGGTGATGCCTCAAATCCGGTCTCAAACCAGATGCCCTTCATGGCATTAGCCTTGAAATCACGGCTGTCATAGGAGACTCCTCCCTTCAGTGTTGTGATAAGACCTCCGTCAGCTTCATCCGGGGATATCAGTCCCCAGTCAATATATTTGTCGTACAGGCCGGGCACATCAGGGAGAAGATTTTCCTCTTTTCCCTTGTTAAGCTTTTCAACATTAACCGGGGCAATATTGAAATTCATTACCTGCACACCGGCATTCCACAGGAAATAGTCGCCACCCAGGGAGCCGATAAGATCACTCTTAAACCGGAACAGTTTTCTGTCGAGGCGGTAAAACATCCTGCTCTCGTACGGCGGCGACTCCAGGTCACTGTCGGTCCACTCCTGATTATAAACGGCATCATAGCCGTTAAACCCGTAAAAGTCATACGCTTGGTCAGTAAGATAGGCAAGGTCTGTGGTAATGTTAATTCCCGGAATAAGAGTCTCGGTGTCATACATCAGCCTGTAGGTGCTGCTACCCTTGGTAAATCGTGATACCTCAAAGTAAAACATCTGGTTATAGGAGGGGTAGTTTGCCCCGTCACCATAATCGAAGAGGTTTACAACCACTCCGTACTGGAATCCGAGATCGGTACTGAAGGTAATTGCCGGAAGTGCCCCGAAGTTCCAGCCTGTTTTGATATTCTCCTCCTGCGGGAAGACAGATACGGCAATCATGACTGCCATAATCAGTGCGGCGAATCTGGTCATAGGATTTAAATTAGTTTAGTTGATCTTCCTGTAATGGTTCAGCCAAAAATAAGAAAAATTATTTATTACCTTAGCTCCACAGAGGATATGTAACACCACGGAGTAAAGGATAATATAACCATGGGAATAATTCAGGCCAGGGAGGAGACTCCCCTGCTGGTATCGGGAAAAGGGATGTCACACCTTCCTGTGCTGGAGAACGGCTGGGTACATTGTGAGAAAGGGCTTATCCATTCATTTGGTACTATGGACAGCTACTCACCATTCAGTGGTGCAGAGGTAATTGATGCTTCAGGCCGGTATGTGATGCCCTCATACTGCGACTCCCATACTCACCTGGTGTATGCCGGAAGCAGGGAGATTGAGTATATTGATAAGATAAAGGGTCTGAGCTATGAAGAGATTGCTAAGCGGGGAGGTGGTATCCTGAATTCGGCAGCATTGCTGGCAAACACAACTGAGGAGGAGCTGTTCAGGCAGTCGGTGGAGAGGATTGACCAGATAATGGCAATGGGAACGGGAGCTGTTGAGATAAAGAGTGGATATGGCCTTACCACAGAGTCTGAGCTTAAGATGCTCAGGGTAATCAGGAGAATAGGTGAGAGCAGGCCGGTTACGGTGAAGAGTACCTTTCTGGGGGCTCACGCCGTACCCGAGGAATACAGGAACAGACAGGATGAGTATGTTGATCTTATTATTAACGAGATGATACCCCTGGTGGCGGCAGAGGAGCTGGCCGATTATATTGATGTGTTCTGCGATAAGGGTTTTTTTACAGTTGAACAGACCGAGAGGATTTTGATGGCCGGGACAGGACACGGGATGAGACCGAAGATTCATGCCAATGAGCTTGCCTTCTCAGGAGGCATACAGGCAGGGGTTAAGTATGAGGCGCTATCTGTTGACCATCTGGAGTTTACCGGCGATGATGAGATTGAGACCCTGCTTAACTCGGATACAATGCCTGTGCTTTTGCCGGGAGCTGCATTCTTTTTGGGCATGACCGATCCCCCTGCCCGTAAAATGATTGATGCAGGTCTGCCCGTTGCCCTGGCATCGGACTACAATCCGGGATCATCCCCCTCAGGAAATATGAAGCTTATAATGTCTTTAGGGATGATCCGACTCAGAATGCTGCCTGAGGAGGTTATCAATGCGGTAACCATTAACGGTGCATATGCAATGGGAATCTCAGAATCCCACGGGTCAATAACACCCGGGAAGGTGGCAAATATGTTTATTACAGGAGAGATACCATCATATCAGTATCTTCCCTATGCCTTTGGAAGTGATCTTGTTGAGAGTGTGATTATCGGAGGTAAGAGAATTAAACTGTGATCTGACCTGTAAACAAAATATGATGATAGGATCGGTCCCAATGCAGGTTAGTAGTAATATAACAGGATAGCATTAATTTAATTGAATGATATGTCAGTACAACTAATAGAATGTGTTCCCAATTTCAGTGAGGGAAGGGATATGGCAGTGATCAGGCAGATTACTGATGCAATTGAATCGGTAGAGGGTGTTACTCTTCTGGATGTGGATCCGGGGAGGGATACCAACAGAACGGTGGTAACTTTTGTGGGGTCGCCGGAAGTGGTTGTTGAGGCAGCTTTCAGAGGTGTCAGGAGGGCCTCGGAACTGATAGATATGTCAAAGCATCATGGTGCCCATCCCCGTATGGGAGCAACGGATGTATGTCCGCTCGTACCTGTCTCAGGTATCTCCATGGAGGAGACAGCAGAGCATGCACGTGCTCTGGCCAAAAGGATAGGTGAGGAGCTGCAGATTCCTGTCTACTGCTATGAGAATGCTGCATTTGAGGAGAAGCGCAGGAACCTGGCCAGCTGCAGGGCAGGGGAGTATGAAGGGCTGAAGGATAGGATTGTCAGACCTGAGTGGAAACCTGACTACGGTCCGGCGCTGTTTAATGCCCGTTCGGGAGCAACAGCTGTTGGAGCACGTGATTTCCTGGTTGCTTTCAATATAAACCTGAATACCACTTCAACAAGAAGAGCGAATGCCATTGCCTTTGACGTACGTGAGAGAGGACGAGTAAAGCGAGAAGGTAATCCTGTGACTGGCAAGATAGTTAAGGATAAAAAAGGTGATCCGGTGATGGTGCCGGGCACTCTGAGGGAGGTAAAGGCAATAGGCTGGTTTATTGAAGAGTATGGTGTGGCGCAGATTTCTATGAACCTTACCAATATAACTGTTACGCCTGTTCACATTGCATTTGATGAGGTATGCACCAGAGCTGCAGAAAGGGGAGTAAGGGTAACCGGCTCAGAACTGGTTGGACTGGTGCCACTGAGCGCAATGCTGGATGCAGGCAGATACTTTCTCAGGAAGCAGCAGCGCTCTGCCGGGGTACCCGACAGTGAGCTTATCCGGATAGCGGTGAAGTCGATGGGCCTCGATGAGCTTGGCCCGTTTAACCCTGACGAGAAGATAATTGAATATAAGATTGCAGGGAAAAGAGGCGGCAGGCTCATTGATATGGGTGGCTAATATATCATCGCATAAAAGAGGATGGGATGACCGGTGGGAGGAGTTTTCTGATTTTGCCGAGAGAGGAAAAAAGATACAGAATGAACTGCTTGCACTTGTTGATGAGGATACGGCAGCCTTTAACATGATAATGGAAGCCTTCTCCCTTCCAAAGGAGACTGACGAGGAAAAGAAAGCACGCAGGGAGGCAATTCAGACGGCCACTAAATATGCTATAGAGGTGCCATTCAGGGTGCTGAAAACAGCTTTTGGTGGCTATGAATTTGTAAGGGAGATGGTAGGCAGGGGCAACCCAAACTCAGTGACTGATGCAGGGGTTGGAGCAATGGCCCTGCGCACTGCTGTGAGCGGAGCCTATCTAAATGTGCTGGTTAACTGCTCATCGCTTGACGACAAAGGGTATGTGAAAGATGTTACCGAAGAGGGGGCCCGCATTGAGCAGGAGAGCAACAGATTGTGTGAGGCAATTATTGTAACCGTAAAGGAGAGGGTAATGGGATAGAAGGCTCAAAAAACCCTCTTGATAAGCCTCAGCCTGTGGGTATACCTGTTGAGATCCCTGCGGAAGATACCCTGGTGATCAATTATGTCAAGCCTGACACTTCCGGAGCAGTGGATAATAACACCTTCGCTGTAGAGCATGCCTACATGGGTGATCTTACCCTGTTTATTGTCGAAAAAGAGCAGGTCCCCGGGGAGAGACTCATTCAGCATATTGATTGTGGTGCCTGCCTCTGCCTGTATAAAGCTGTCCCTGGGAAGAGATACCCCGTGAACCTTGTAAACAGTCTGCACAAGGCCTGAGCAATCCATACCCATATAGGTTCTGCCACCCCAGAGATAGGGAATATTGAGATAGCGTGACGCCGTCTTTACAGGATTGCCAGTCAGTGGCGCTGTGATAAGCGGTTCATCGGATCGGAAGGAGAGAGTTCCGTTAGTAAAGCCCATCCGGTCACCAGTGATGGCATACAGTTCAGACCCTGCAGGCAGAATAAGAGGTGGGTTTTCATCCAACCGTACCCTGGTATCCGCAGCAAGAATTTTAGGATCAGTATCAATATCTGCTTTAACAGGGATCACGTGATCATTGTCTATCCATCCATGGTAATTATCAAAAAGCAGCCTGATAAGGCTGTATGAACCTGCGGTATCAACAACTTCATATCTTTCACCAAAAAGTATCTGGCTTCCCATTTCGGCCCTGTGGGAGGGGCCGGTACGCAGAGGGATGTAGAGGTGCTGACAGATAAACAGTTTCATACGTTTTAAAATTTTTATTTTACTCTAAATGAAGAAAATAAAAATTTTCTTCACTCTGTAACCGCTTCGCTCTCCCATTAACTTTTTTAATCATTTCCTTTTGTGAAATTTTGAATAAATGGTATTATACCCCAGGGCAAGCCCTGGACCCTTCTTTCCGGGGCAAGCCCCGGGGAATTTAACCACACCCTCTCGTCCGCCGAAGCGGAACGCGAAGGTGGATTAAAAAAGTTAATGTTCGTTTCATACATATATGTGTTACAACCCTCAAAGATAGTGATTATCTCACTTTGGCTCTGCCCCTTTGCTTCCAAATAAGGTTGGATTATTCAAAATAACCCTATTTTTGTATGAATGAAAGGCCAAAATAGGATATCATGAAAAAAAAGCAGTGGTGGGGCTCAGTTCCCCTCTATTTCCTTATAGGGTTGTTATTTTTTATCAGTGTGGCAGTGGTGGTCTATATCTACCCCCGTGAAGGTAAATTTAAGTATGAATACCAGAAGGGTAAACCTTGGATGAATGGGAACCTGATTGCACCATGGGACTTCCCGATACGAAAGAACCAGACTGAAATTGAGAGGGAGCGTGATAGCCTGATAAAAGCTTTCAGACCAATATTTGATCTTGATACTACGGTTTATCATTCTGAATTATCGAGGTTTAACAGTTATTATGATAATCTGGTAGCAGAGAACAGCAGGTCAGGGACTTCCATCAACAGCGGTGATTATGAGAATGTCAGGAGATGGATGAATTCTATCCTTGATACACTCTACCATAAGGGCGTTCTTGAGTTTAATGATTTTACCGAGGAACTGAGGAGTCAGAAAAAAAATATACTGCTGGTAAGGGGTAATCTGGCGGAGGAGGTCACAATATCACGTCTCCTCTCTCCCCGTGACGCCTATGAATTTGTTAAGAGTTTGAAGATGAAGCTGCCCGGAAACAGCAGGGGAGAGGTGGGGCTTGGTTTGTTCGACTTTGTGGAGAAGGTATCCCTGGAAAGCTTTGTTAAACCGAATGTGGCCTATGATGAGGCCACTACAACTGCCAGCCGCAATGCCATGCTTGAAGGGATGAGCGTAAGCAGGGGAGTGGTGCAGCAGGGTGAACTGGTTATTTCCCGCGGAGAGATAGTGAATGACTTTCTCTTCCGTATACTGGAGTCGATGCGATATGAATACGGAATACGTGTGGGGTCATATAATGCATGGTTGCTGATATTGGGTAATTTTCTTATAGTGAGTGCATGTTACCTTATTCTCTTCCTTTTTCTCTATAATTTCAGAAGGGAGGTGCTCGATTCTTTCCAGAAGACCCTTTTTATAGTAATACTGATCCTGTTGTTTGTTATTGTTGCAAGAGTGGTGAGTCGCGTACCTGAGGTGAGTGTCTATCTTATACCCTTTGCAGTTATACCAGTGATAATAAGAACCTTCTATGATCCGCGGCTGGCACTGTTTATCCTTCTGGTAACAATGATGATAACGGCCTTCTTTATTCCCAATGCCTTTGAATTTGTATTTCTTAACTTTCTGGGAGGTGTGGTGGTGATATTTACCCTGACAAACACCTACCGCAGGGGAAAGCTTTTCTTCTCGTCATCAATGGTATTTGTTACCCTCTCGGTTGTATGGTTTGGCATTGCCATAACGCAGGAGCGGGAACTGGGATCAGTCGATTATATGACATTTGCATGGTTTGCAGGTAATTCTGCGCTTATACTGCTCAGCTACCCCCTGATATTTCTCTTTGAGAAGGGATTCGGGTTTTTATCGGATGCCACCCTCTTTGAACTTTCTGATACAAATCAGCCGTTGCTGCGCCGACTGGCAGAGGAGGCGCCGGGTTCTTTCCAGCATTCAATGCAGGTTGCCAATCTGGCCGAGGATGCCGCCCGTGCTATAGGTGCCAATCCCCTGCTGATAAGGGCGGGAGCTCTTTATCATGATATAGGAAAGGTGGCACAATCAGAGTTTTTTACTGAGAATCAGCCCGACAGCTTTAATCCGCATGATATCACGGAGCCTGATGAGAGTGCCAGACTTATTATCTCTCATATAGAGAAAGGTGTTGAACTGGCACGGAAAGAGAACCTGCCGGAACAGATAATTGATTTTATCAGAACACACCAGGGTACAACAAAGGCTTACTATTTCTACAGAAAGTTTAAGGACAGGTACCCTGGGAAAGAGGTGGATCCCGCAATTTTCAGTTACCCCGGACCCAAACCGTTCTCAAGGGAAACAGCCCTGCTGATGATGGTGGATTCAGTGGAGGCGGCATCACGCAGCCTCGGCGAGTACAGCGAGGAGACAATCCGGAACCTTGTTGAGACAGTCATTGACCACCAGGTGCAGGAGGATCAGTTTACTGAGGCACCTGTTACATTCAGGGATATAACGGAGGTTAAGAATGCACTGGTGCGCCGACTGAATACTATCTACCATGCACGTATAGCCTATCCGAAAAAGGAGGATGAAGATCAGGAGGAGAAGAAGAAGTCGAAGTCGGGGAAGAAGGGTTAGAAGAAGCAGATGATAACTTGAGAGTTTCAGGGAAAGACCTCAGCGGAATAAGCTTTTCAGGGAAAGGCCTCGGTGGAATAAGATTTTCAGGGGATAAGAGCCTCGGTGGACTGGGATTTTCAGGGGTCAGGGAATAAGAGTCTAAGGGAATGAAAGTCTCAGAGATATAATGCGTTATTCTTGAGGGTAATATGGGAGTGTCAGAAAAATAGGTGCGTTATATGTGGGGATCATAGTGAGTGTCAGGAAAATGAGTCTCATTGAAATAAGAATGGAAGTGGAATGATACAGGGAAGGAGGTCAGAATCTCATATCAATTATCTCAGCATTGCTGTATTTTGTTCTGTCAAAGGCAAACCATGAATCAGGATAACTTTTGCCAAGGTCATAACTGTTCACTTTAAGGAAAAGGGTTATGCCATCTTTCCTTTTATATTCGGTCTCTGCCAGTGAGCCGTCCCTACCGATAAGTAACCTGATGCGACTGAAATCGGTATTAATATCCCCGGGATAGAGATCAATAACGCTGCCTGCTGCCGTCTCCTCCATAAGCCTGTATTTGTACCCTTCCCTGTGAAGTGAGAAGAGGGCGGAGGGATTGGTAATGAAAAGTGAGGTTGTGGTGTCGGGGTCCGTAATTGTAACCTCTTCAAAATCGGGTGTATATGTCCATACAGCTTCACCATTATACCATATTATGTTATCGGGTATGCTAAGCCTGTACCTGTTTCCTGATATTTCAATCTCCCCTTCAACAGTCTCACTGGTACCCTCAATGGCATCAGTAAGAGTTATGGTAAACTGCATAGTTACCGCAGGCGCCTGCAGAGCTTTTTCTGAGAAACGCTCCAGTATTTTACCTGCAACAGGATCCTGCTGTGCTGACGCTCCCGTTGTGCCTGAGAATAAAATTGTAAACAGAACTATTAATCTGCCGTTCATAAAGCCTCTCTTTCTTTTATTGCTGGTTATTGAGACTCTGCAAAATCTGTTCCAAATGTATCATATCAGTAATAAGAACCTCTCTGGCCTTGCTTCCCTCAAAGGGGCCGAGTATTCCGGCTGCCTCAAGCTGATCAACTATCCGTCCTGCCCTGTTGTATCCAAGGGACAGCTTTCGCTGGATAAGAGAAGTTGATCCCTGCTGATGCTGAACTACCAGTCGGGCAGCATCATCAAACATGGTGTCCCGCTTTCTAAGGTCTATCTCAGGAAGTCCGGTATCGGTGTCACCCTCGTATTCCGGAAGAATAAAAGCATCAGTGTATCCCTGCTGTGATCCGATGAATTCAGTCAGATTATTAATTTCAGGAGTATCAATAAACGCACACTGTGCCCTTATCAACTGGTTACCATTATAGTAGAGCATATCACCCCTTCCGACAAGCTTCTCTGCACCTGTCTGGTCCAGAATGGTCCTTGAATCAATGGATGAGGAAACCCTGAAAGCGAGTCGCGCCGGAAAGTTTGTCTTGATGATACCTGTTATAATATTGGCTGACGGACGCTGGGTGGCAATAATCAGGTGAATCCCAATAGCCCTGGCCAGCTGTGCCAGTCGCTGAATAGGACCTTCAATCTCCTTGCCTGCAGTCATTATAAGGTCTGCAAACTCATCAATGATAAGTACAATATATGGAAGGTAGCGGTGTCCATTTTCAGGATTGAGCTTACGTGCAATAAATTTCTCATTGTACTCCCTAACCAGCCTTACCTCCGCCTTGCGCATAAGCTCATACCTGTTCTCCATCTCAATACAGAGTGAGTTAAGGGTGTATACCACCTTCTGGGTGTCCGTGATAATCGCTTCTTCGGCATCGGGCAGCTTGGCAAGGTAATGGCGTTCAATACGTGCATACATGGTCAGCTCAACCATTTTGGGATCCACAAGCACGAATTTCAGTTCAGCAGGGTGTCTCCGGTATAGGAGCGAGGCAATGATGACATTGAGTCCTACCGACTTGCCCTGACCTGTTGCTCCGGCCACCAGCAGGTGGGGCATCTTTGCCAGATCCATCATCAGCGGTTCATTGGTGATGGTTCTTCCCATGGCAATGGGCAGCTCAAACTTGCTATCCTGAAAAGATTTGGAGGCAATAAGTGACCTCATGGATACTGTTTCCGGGTTTTTGTTGGGGACCTCTATCCCAACGGTTCCCCTTCCCGGGATTGGGGCGATTATTCTGATACCGAAAGCTGATAGGCTAAGCGCAATATCGTTTTCCAGCGATTTTATCTTGGCAAGCCTTACTCCCCGCTCCGGTACAACTTCGTAGAGAGTGACCGTAGGCCCTACGGTGGCTGTTATCTGCTTAATACTGATGTTGTAATCGGCGAGAGTCTTTACAATAGTCTCCTTTTTCTCGATTATCTCGTTATTGTCAAAGGAGTCATCACTCTTATACTCCTGTAAAAGCGTCACGGGTGGCATCTGGAAGCGAGAGAGATCAAGCCGGGGGTCATAGTTCTCCTGTAACTTTTCAACCTCCTCCTCACTCAGCGTATCTCCCGGACCGGCTTTGGTAATTGTTATAGGTACACCTTCCGGGTTTGTCTGGGTAACATCATGAATGATAGGTCCGCGATCCTTTAATGTTGCTTGAACCGGTGGTGCTGTTTCTGTCTCTTCCTCCTCTTCCGGTAAATGGTTTCGCCGGATGGTAAAATCATTATCATCTTTTTCGGTGCCGTCGCTCATCTGATCTCCCGGCAGAGCCTCATCGTTTGCCTGTGTATCACGCTCATTTTCTGCTGCAGGCTCCCCACTGTCTGTACCTGCAGCCTTTTGTTGCCATTTTTGTGGCAGCAGGCCCATAAGGGATAGGGAGGGAAGGGCATTAAATACGAGTACAATATATGACACTATTATAACTACCAGAAGCAGGCCTGTTCCCAGTTTTCCCAGGAAGGTGGTAAGGTAACGGCTTGCCAGATAGCCATGTGCTCCGCCCGGCCCGCTGCCCAGCATTCCGTTGGCAGTGCCGAACAGGTATCCAAGGGTAACGGAGATAATGATAATCGCAATTACCAGGTTACGGGTCAAGGCAATTGCCCTGATCTTTTTGAGATTAAGAAGGCGCAGGCCAATGGCTGCAATTATTACCGGTAACAGAAAGGAGGCCAGTCCGAATCCCCTGTTAATAAAGATGTCTGCCAGCCAGGCGCCGCTGTGCCCCGACCAGTTTCTGACGTCATCGCCGGCAACGGACAGCATCAATAAACTGTCTGCACTCTGATCTGCCTTCCACCAGAAGAGGTAAGCCACAAAGGCAAAAAAAAGATAAACAGCAAAGCCTGTAAGTGCTATTCCGCTGATGAATTTTATCCTTTCATCACGGAAAACAGAATATTCTGGTTTCTGGCCCGGGTTAATCTTTTTTCTCTTCTGCCTGGTTACTGGTTGCGTTTTACTTGTCATGTGAAAGGAGGGTAATGTCTTATATAAGGTAATGTTATAACTAATCCCCGGGTGGTTATGATTCCCGCTTTTATCAGCATATAAAGGTAGTAAATTATGGTAACGATAAAAAAGAGGGAAGATTGTCAGAGATTAATTATTCTGGATATAATAGAGTGCATTGGAGCCCTCTCTATCTCTCTGTATTTATCGCCAATGTCAAACTCCTTGTCAGATATTGTCCGGTTATAAATCCCCTGTGCTTCAAACTCCACCAGCACATCACCCATCCTGTAGAAAAAGAGCATAAGGACACCGTCAATGCTGCTGAAGGGAGTGGAGACATTTGGGTTGTGTAGTTTAATTTCACTGGTATACCAGAGGTCAAAACTGAAATCGGTCCCCGGAACTCTGGCAATGGCGTGCTTGCATTCAAGTCCGAACATTTCCTTTGTGCGGGTAGTTTTTTCTATTATCATGTCTGACATCGGATCAATGCCTGGCGGAATCTCCCCAACAACACCCCTGTATACATACCTCATACCAATAAGGCTGATAAAGGTCTCCATGGTATTATTCTCCTGATCAATAAGAGTGAAGATTCCATTATTGCCAACTGGCGAAACTATCTCCATCAGTATCCTGTTGTTCCTGAACCTGACAATCATATTATCAGGCATCAGGGACTCGGATACAGTGCCCTGTCTGCCTGTGTATTTTATGCTGTAGTGGATTTCCCCCTCATCCAGATTCTTAAGTCCTGACTGCTTACATCCCTCCAGTCCTGAAAAGACTATTAATGCAAGAAGAATAATGCGGATATATCTCACCAGGAATATGATATAGGGTTCTTAATTGCCCGTAAATATATAAATATTTTTACAAGTTAATGAAAATTGAAAATCTTATTTAATATTATAAATTTGTCTTTTTGAATTTCCCGTTAAAAGTGATCCGGTTACAATTCATTCTAAAAGGATTATTCCGGCGGGAGCATTTAATTGTTAATAAAACACAGACTAAAATGAATAAACTTGCAGTAGTAGCCCTGGGAGGGAATGCCCTGTTACGGGGCGACCAGATGGGGACGATAGAGGAACAGGAGCAGAATACAACAGATACACTGGAAAATCTCGTTCATCTTATAAGAGAGGGTTATGATCTTGTTATAACTCATGGTAACGGGCCACAGGTTGGTAATGTGCTGATGCGCAATGATGCTGGCGAGCAGCTCTATAATATTGCACAGATGCCTCTGGATATTTGTGTTGCCGATACCCAGGGGGGGATTGGTTATATGATTGAACGTATGTTTCGCAATGTGTTGAAAAAGCATGGTATCGAAAAGAACGTGGTCTGCATTGTAACATCCGTTGTGGTGGATAAGAACGATCCGGCTTTCACGGATCCTCAGAAGAGGGTTGGCAAGATATACAACTACGAGCAGGCTATGGAATTGCAGAAAACAAAAAACTGGGTCTTTAAGGAGGAGGTCAAGCAGGAGGGAGGTTACCGCAGGGTTGTACCCTCACCGAAACCTGTATATATAATGAATCAGGAGATTATAGAAGATCTGGCCCGCAAGGGTAATATAGTTATTGCGGCAGGTGGCGGAGGGGTTCCTGTATATATTGATGAGGAGTCGAGAGTGCGGCCCTCCGAAGCAGTAATCGACAAGGATATGGCATCATCACTGCTGGGCTTCGGCATAGGAGCCGACGAGTTCTATATCCTGACAGATGTTCCATATGTTTATATCAACTTCAGGAAACCTGATCAGCAGATAAAGGAGTTTCTCGATTACAGGGATACAAAGAAATATCTTGAAGAGGGGCAGTTTACCAAGGGAAGTATGGCACCCAAGATTGAAGCTGCTCTTAACTTTATTGAAAAAGGAGGCAAAAAGAGTGTTATTACCGAAGCCTTTAAACTTGAAGACAAGAAGTATGGTACCCGGATTACAATGGAGTACGGGGATTGATCCCGGCTGGGTGAACCTGACAATTGGCACCCCCGGTACGGCCGATTAAAAATTCATCAGTTAACAATGATTGTATAACCAAAAATAAGAGTAATATGGCTTATAACTTAAGAAACAGGAATTTTTTAAAACTGCTTGATTTTGAACCTGAAGAGATTAACTTTCTTCTGGATCTCTCAATAGACCTTAAGAAGGCAAAATATGCCGGAACAGAGCAACCCCGGCTGACCGGGAAAAATATAGCATTGATCTTCGAGAAGGCTTCAACCAGGACAAGGTGTGCATTTGAGGTTGCTGCATTTGATCAGGGAGCGCATGTAACCTATCTGGGACCCAGCGGATCACAGATAGGGCAGAAGGAGTCTATGAAGGATACCGCACGTGTGCTGGGGCGAATGTATGATGGTATTGAATACAGGGGCTTCGGGCAGGACGTTGTTGAAGAGCTGGGTAAATATGCCGGGGTGCCGGTATGGAACGGACTTACAACAGAGTTTCACCCTACCCAGATACTTGCCGATTTTATGACGATGATGGAGCATTCAGACAAGCCACTGAACAGGATCAGTTTCTGCTATCTTGGTGATGCCCGCAACAATATGGGCAACTCACTACTCGTAGGTGCAGCAAAGATGGGAATGGATTTCAGGGCTGCAGCACCCCGTGAGTGCCAGCCATCTGATGAACTTGTTGCCACATGTCGTGAGATAGCAAAAAAGACAGGTGCCAGGATCACAATTACTGAGGATATTGACGAAGCAGTCAGGGGAGTTGATTTTCTCTATACAGACGTATGGGTTTCAATGGGAGAGCCTGACGCGGTGTGGGAAGAGAGGATAAAGCTGCTGAAACCATATCAGGTGAACAGTGATATTATCAGAAAAACAGGTAATAAGGGAGTTAAATTCCTTCATTGTCTGCCCGCATTTCATAACCGCGAGACAAAGATGGGAGAGGAGATATATCAGAAATTTGGTCTGGATGGTATGGAGGTAACCGAGGATGTTTTTGAGTCAGAGCATTCAATTGTCTTCGATGAAGCTGAAAACAGAATGCATACCATTAAGGCGGTAATGGTTGCAACCCTTGGACGCTGAAAACTATGGTAAAAACAGCGGAACCATGTTCCGCTGTTTTTTTTTCTGGTACCCTTAGCTTTGATATTGTCACTAACAGTTGACTTATCTCTTTACAGGAGAAACGTACCATAATATATCACACGGCCTTCTGCCTGATATAAAACCTTATGTTCCCTGTCTGGCACTTATTATACCATCATAGCCCTGACAAAGTAGAAGGTAATCAGCAGTGAAACGGCAAGTTTTAATCCCACACCTGTCATAAACCCTATCAGACTGCCTATTGCGGCTTTAAGAGCATACTTAATATCATCCTTGTTAATCATCTCACCTATCAGTGCTCCCAGGAAAGGGCCCGCAATAATCCCGACCGGACCAAAAAAGAGCCCTATAATAAGCCCTATTGTTGCACCCCTGGTGCCATATTTTGACCCGCCAAATTTTTTTGTACCCCAGATAGGAACCAGATAGTCGAGTACGGAAACAACCAGTGCAATAACAGCCAGAATAATAAGCTTATTGGCAGAGATATCAGCAAAATCGGTAAAATGAAGTATTAATATACCGGCAAAACTGAGCGGTGGTCCAGGCAATACAGGAACAAGGCATCCCAGAATACCTGTAACCAGAAATAGAATAGCCAGTGCCAAAAGCAGATAATCAACTATATTCATTGACAGATCAGCTACTTCTCACCCAGATCCTCAAATTCCACGTTAATAAATTCATCGGCTGATACCTTTTCCGTTTCACCGGAGTGTCTATCAGCTTCAGTCTCCTTGTGTTCGGGTGGCAGGTTTGCTGTAATCCATGATACAGATTCCTTTAAACCCTCAGCAAATTTCTCAAAGTCTTCCTTGTAAAGAAAAATTTTGTGTTTCTCGAAAAAGAACTTACCATCCTTCCCGAATCTCTTTTTGCTTTCTGTGATTGTAAGATAAAGGTCTGATTTGCGTGTCTCCTTTACATCAAAGAAATAGGTCCTGTTTCCAGCTCTTACAATTTTTGTGTAAACCTCTTCGCGATTACCATTATCTCTGTCGCTGTGATCGTTAAACTCACCCTGTTTTAGATCATTCGCTTCCTTCATAGAGTTTAGTTTGGTTAGGGACTATGACTTTTCAAATGTAACAATAATTTTATTTATTCAAAACGATAGCTCCTATTTGTGCATATTCGGCAGATTGGCTTTCCTGTTTTAAATAATTGAGTATTTTTGCAATCTAAAATATGAGGTTCTTTTCAGATGATCAGCAGACGATTATTACGAATAAAAGCATTAACAATACTTTATGCTTTTAACAGGCGGGCAGGTAACAACCTTGAGACAGCAGAAAATGAGCTGGTTCTCAGTATTGGGAAAACATATGACCTGTACCATTACCTGCTGATACTTATTCTCGATATAGCCGATCTGGCAAGGGAGAAGATTGAGATAGCAAAACAGAAGCAGATTCCTACCCGGGAGGATCTTAATCCCAACAGACGGTTTATTGACAACCGTTTTATCAGCCAGCTTGCAATAAACCAGTCGCTCCGCACCTATACCCGCAACAGGCGGCTTTCGTGGTCAGATAATCCGGAACTTATCAGGAAGTTGTATAATGCCATACTTCTGTGGGATGGATATAAAGATTATATGTCTGCCGAAACGGCAGGATATTCTGACGACAAAAAATTTATTGGCAGAATGATCAATGAGGTGATAATGCCTTCTGATGAGCTTGCCGGAGTTATGGAAGAGAAGAGCATCTACTGGAACGATGATCTGGATGTGGTTCTTGTAATGATTGAAAGGACATTGAGAGGTTTCAGGGAGAGGGGTGGAGAAGAGATGCCACTGGTGGGTCTCTATAAGAACGAGGAGGATGAACGGTTTGTAAAAGTATTGCTGAGAAAGGCTATTATTCACAGTGAGGAGTACTTTGGCCTTATCGACAAACATACCACAAACTGGGAGATAGAACGGATTGCACTGATGGATACCCTGGTTATGGTACTCGCCCTGGCTGAGATTGTGGAATTTGATGAAGTTCCCGTGAAGGTGACTCTTAATGAGTATATTGAGATCGCAAAATACTACTGTACAGCTAAAAGTGGTATATTTGTGAATGGAATTCTCGACAAGATTGTACGGGAGATGCGTGAAAATAAGTTGTTTACCAAGCGGGGCCGCGGGCTCGTAGGTGAACCCGGTATAACAGAATAATAATAATGTTCCAAAATATGATTATGCGTCAGACACTGTTTCTTATTATAGCCGTTGTCATTTTTTCCTGCTCGGGAAATGGAAGTGAGGAGAAGAGAGATGTTGTTTCAGAGGATAATGGCAGGCCTGTTATTACTTTTGAAAAGATTGAACATGATTTCGGAACAATTACCGAGGGCGAGAATGTAGGCACCATCTTCAGGTTCACCAATACCGGTGATGCGCCTCTGATAATCAGCTCTGCTGCAACTAGTTGTGGATGCACAGTGCCGAAATTCAGTAATAAGCCTGTAGCTCCGGGTGAGTCCGGGACACTTGAAGTGGTTTTTGACAGCTCCCACAGGGAAGGTAAACAGACAAAGACCATCAGTGTGAGAAGCAATGCTGAGCCTCAGGTCTTAGTGCTCAGAATTACCGCAGATATTGTAATCAAATAACAAATAAACAGATATGAATAATTTTTTGATGATTTTTTTGATGGGCCAGCCAACTGAGGATGCTAATCCCCTTGTTTCTTTTCTGCCGCTTATCCTTGTATTTGTAGTTTTCTATTTCTTTATGATCAGACCACAGGTTAGAAAGCAAAAGGAACTTACATCCTACAGGAGCACACTTTCCAAGGGAGATAAAATCGTTACAACAGGAGGTATCTACGGCCGTATCACCGATGTTAAGGATACAACAGTCACCGTTGATGTAGGTGATGGTGTGCTTGTAAGAATCGACAAGAGTGCTGTGCTTAAGGATGCGTCTGATATACAGCAAAAGTAATATATAGTATCAGTAATGGACAGGGATGAGGATAACCTGAAGGGCAGCTTGTCCGAAAGGTTAGGCAGCATAAGGCATAAGATCGTAAACAGGGATGTTGCGGTTTTCTCCTTTTTTCTGATTCTCTCCTTTTTCCTGTGGTTCCTTAATGCGTTGGGAAAGGATATGACCGGAACAATCAGTTTTCCGGCTCACTATATCAATATATCACGTGACAGGGCGCTGGTAAGTGACCTGCCCGACAGGATTTCACTTACCGTCAGAGGAGCTGGATACTCAATTCTGAAGCATAAACTGATAAGCAATAAACCGCCTCTCCAGATTGATCTTGGAAAGGTGAACCACAGGGTTATTCGCGATGACCAGAGGTATGAGTATTATATACTCACCTTTGCCCTTCGTGAGGACTTCAGAAGAAGGCTCAGGGAAGAGTTTGAAATAATGGCTGTCACGCCTGATACTATCCATTTTGCCTTTGAAATGATAGCCTCTAAGAGTGTTCCGGTGAAACCGGATGTTGAGGCTGTTACCCAGAAACAGTACATGATTTATGGCTTAATAACCAGCAATCCTGATTCAGTGGTGATATCGGGTCCTGCAACGGTAGTAGATACAATTGAAGCTGTGTCAACAAAGCATTGGAAAATAGATCAGATAAGTGCAACAACCACCGTCTCCCTTCAGCTTGAGGCTGTAAGAACAGTAGACTTCAGTGAGAAAAAGGTAGAAGTTACAATTCCTGTTGAACAGTTTACGGAGGCTGTCAGGGAAGTGCCTGTTACTGTAATAAACAGACCGTCGGATGGTACTATCCGACTCTTTCCGGAGAGGATAAAGATTTACTGTAATGTGGCCCTGCGCGATTATAACAGGTTTATGGCATCTTCCATTGAGGCAGTGACCGATATGATTGATGTGGATATACGGAATACTGAAAAGCTGGAGATAAGCCTCAGGAATACTCCGTCATATGTATCATCACTCCGGTTCGCCCCCGCTGAAGTTGAATACATATTTGAAAAAAACTGATTATGTACAGGGTCGGTCTTACAGGAGGTATCGGCAGCGGAAAGAGTACTGTCTGCAAGATTTTTGGAGTACTGGGGATACCATTCTTCTCTGCTGATGAGTTTGCCAGCCAGCTAATGGAGAGCGATGAAAATATCATCAGGGAGATCAACCAGATAGCAGGAAAGGATCTCTATAAAGAGGGATCCCTTGACAGAAGAGCTCTGGCTGAGCTGATCTTCAATGACCGTAATATGATAGCCAGGGTGAATAACCTGGTTCATCCGAGGGTGTTCACTGCTTTTCTGGAGTGGAGTGAACAGCAGGATTCTCCGTATGCTATAATGGAAGCAGCAATTCTCTTTGAGAGCGGTGGCGACAGCTATACCGATACAGTGGTTGCTGTAACAGCACCTCTTGAGGAGAGGGTGATGAGAGTGATAGAGAGGAATAATATGTCAAGGGAGGAGGTTGTTGCACGTATCAGTAACCAGATGGATCAGACCGAGATGATTGGAAAGGCAAGATGGACAATTGATAACTCGGATAATGTATTGGTGATTCCGCAGGTTATTGCAATACACAGTGCAATAAATGAAGTAATTAACCGAAAACAGGAGAATGGGTAAATATAGTAAATGGATAGGAGGCGGCCTTGGCTGGGTGATGGGCGGACCACTGGGTGCTATCCTTGGATTCGTGGTAGGGTCAGTGTTCGATAATGCATCTTCCTCTGTAGCCAGAACCACCTACCGGGGAAGAACATATGCCACCACCACAGGAGATTTTACAATCAGCCTTCTTGTACTGGTGGCTGCAGTAATGAAAGCCGATGGCAGGGTGGTGAAAACAGAACTGGAATATGTAAGGGCGTTTCTTGTGAGACAGTTCGGTCAGGAAGCGGCACGTGAAGCACTGGTCCTGCTCCGCGATATCCTGAAGCAGAATATTCCGGTTGCAGATGTATGCAGACAGATTAGCCGGAACATGGAGTACTCATCCCGGCTTCAATTGATGCATATGCTGTTTGGTATCTCGGGGGCTGATGGCACATTCCAGGATCAGGAACTCAGAATGATTGAGAGAATATCGGGTTTTATGAGTATCTCAGTATCCGATTTTCAGTCGATTCGTAATATGTTCATCAAATCAGCTGATTCTGAATATAAGATTCTTGAGGTCGATAAATCTGCAACAAGTGATGAATTGAAAAAAGCCTACCGCAGGATGGCGCGTAAATATCACCCTGATACAGTAAGTCACCTCGGCGATGAGATAAGAGTAGCAGCAGAAGAGAAGTTCAAGGAGGTAAATGAGGCATATGAAAAGATAAAAAAGGAGAGAAATATTGATTAGTTTATTGTTTAATTGAAGTTTGAGACTATTTTTGGCCAAAAATTAAAAATATGGTATTAAAGGATATACTTGCGATTTCGGGAGAAGGTGGATTGTTCAGGTTTATTGCCCAGGGCAAAAACTCAATTATTGTGGAACACCTCGAGACAGGCAAAAGACTGGCGGCACACGGTACCGCCAAGGTAAGTGCCCTTGATGATATCTCTATTTTTACCGATGGTGAAGATATGCAGCTTAGCGATGTCTATGACAGAATATGGGAAAAAGAGTCGGGTCAGCCTGCAATAGACCATAAGGTATCCGGTGATGAACTAAAGGATTACTTTGCGGGCATCGTTCCTGAATATGATCGTGACAGAGTATATGTCTCGGATATAAAGAAACTTATCTCCTGGTATAATATACTTCAGAAACTCAACCTGCTGACACAGGAAGAGGAGTCCGGAGCCGCCCCGGAAGGGGAGGAGGTACCGTCTGCTCCTGAGAGTGACCAGAACCATATTAAGGAGGAGGAGTCCGGAGCCTGATTTTACCTTTTTTAACAATCTGTCATGCAGGTTTTCTTTGGCTATCCTGTGGCTCAGGTTATTTTTTTCTATATTGTCATCTGCAATCTGAAAGAAAAATTTTAAAAGATGAAGAGACTTACTGCCTTTGTTATTTCGTTTCTGCCCCTGCTGCTGACAGGCCAGACAACCTTTAATCAGGACTATTTTGGCGACCTGGAATTCAGGAACGTGGGTCCAACCCGCGGTGGACGTGTAACCGCCGTTGCAGGAGTGGAGTCACAGCCCTCATGCTTCTATATGGGTGCCACAGGAGGCGGTGTATGGAAAACAACCGATTATGGCCATACATGGTACAATATTTCTGACGGTTATTTCAAATCACCATCCATTGGAGCAATACGTGTTTACCAGTCCAATCCTGATATAGTTTATGTGGGAACAGGTTCTGATGGAATGCGCAGCAATGTGATAATAGGAAAGGGAGTTTATAAATCCGCAGACGCCGGAGAAACGTGGGAACATGTCGGGTTGGAAAAGGCCGGACTGATAGGAGCCGTTGAGATAGATCCCAACAACCCTGACCGCCTCTTTGTGGCTGCTATAGGTAATCCTTTCGGTGATAACCCGGAACGGGGAGTTTTCCGTTCACTGGACGGGGGAGCAAGCTGGGAGAAGGTGCTGTTTATCAGTGAAAAGACAGGTATTAGTGACCTGGAAATCCACCCCGGCAATCCGGATATCATATATGCATCGGCCTGGACAGGCAGAAGAAAACCGTGGACAATTATCTCCGGCTCTGAAGAAGGCGGTGTATACAGGTCCCTGGATGGCGGTGACAGCTGGAGCAAGCTTACAGGAGACCTCCCTCAGGGTGTTGTGGGAAAGAGTGATCTGGCAGTGACCCCGGCACTACCCGATATGGTTGCCGTACTGGTGGAGGCAGCCGAAGGGGCAGGGCTCTATATCAGTGAAGACAACGGTGAGTCATTTGTTCTTGCCAGCGATCAGGCTAACCTGCTCGACAGGCCCTTCTACTATACCAATGTGGATATCGATCCCACAGATCCTGATGTGATGTATGTGAACTGTACCGGATATTTTAAGTCGACAGACCGCGGGCGTACATGGGTAAGGAAGTCAACACCGCACGGTGATAACCACGATATGTGGATCAACCCTTCAGACCCCAACCTCTTTATACAGGCCAATGACGGAGGAGTAAATGTAACCAGGGACGGAGGAGAGACATGGTCATCACAGATGAACCAGCCAACTGCAGAGCTCTACCAGGTTGATCTGGATGATCAGCTGCCATACTGGATATATGCCGGACAGCAGGACAATTCAACAGTGGCAATACCATCAACCAACACGGTATCGGTGCGCCGGCCCGATACCTATATAATGTCAGTGGGTGGCTGTGAAACAGGTCCGGTTGTGCCAAAACCGGGAAATCATAATATTGTGTACGCAAACTGCAAAGGGAGGTTCGGACGCTACAGCAAGATTACCCGACAGGAGAAACAGTACTACGTGGGTGCCTCAAATATGTATGGCCATAATCCTGCCGACCTGAAGTACAGGTTCCAGAGGGTCAGCCCTATTGTTGTTTCACCACATGACCCCGGAATTGTATTTCACGCTTCACAGTACCTTCACCGCACAAGCGATGAGGGAGTGACATGGGAAACCATATCCCCTGACCTTACAGCCTTTGAACCTGATAAGCAGGTTGTTTCAGGAAGTCCGATCACACGGGATATTACGGGTGAAGAGTTCTATTCAACAATATACAGCGTAGCGGAATCACCGTTGCGTAAAGGAGTTATCTGGACAGGTGCAAATGATGGTCCTGTATATGTCACCCTTGATAATGGAGAAACATGGAATAATGTGACACCTGCAGATTTGCCACCCGGAGGCCGGGTGGAGACACTGGAAGCCTCACCTCACAAACCGGGAAAGGCATATATAGCAGTTTACCGTTACCTGCTTGACGACTGGCAGCCATATATCTACCGTACAGATGATTATGGCCGTAACTGGGCAAGGCTGACCGACGGAACAAACGGAATTGACTCCGATGACCCCACCAGGGTGGTAAGAGAGAGTCCCGACAGGGAAGGACTCCTTTTTGCAGGTACCGAGTCAGGTGTTTTCGTCTCCTTCAATGACGGACTTAACTGGTCACCCTTCAGCTTCAATCTTCCTGTTGTTCCGGTAACCGATATCAGGCTCTTCAGAAATGACATTATACTCTCCACTATGGGCCGTTCATTCTGGATAATGGATAATATCACGCCAGTTATCCAGAGCAATATGATAAATGAAGGCCCCAATAATGTACTGCTTAGGCCGGCTCCTGCATACAGGGCATCCTGGAGCAGGGGGGCTGTTATCGATTATAACCTTGCTGCAGATGATTCAGACGTGAAAATAACCATTACCGCACCGGATGATATTCCTGTAAGGGTATTTGCAACAGAAAACTACCCCGGACTCACTGAGACAGAGATGGTGCTGGCAAGAGGCAACAGAGTGCCGGAATCCTCAAGGGGCTTTCACCGTTTGGTATGGGACATGAGAACCTACGGGCCTGATATGCCCGAAGGCAGAAGAGGTGGCAGCGGTCCTGCAGTGGTTCCCGGCAGGTACAGCGTTACCCTCGAAACAGGTGGTGAGCTATTCTCTGCCTCATTCGATATCCTTCCTGATCCACTGGTTATTGCTGACGGAGTATCCTTTGACGATATGAGGGAACAGTATCAGCTCGCATCATCAGTACGTGACCTGATATCCAAAACAGCCATGCTGGTAGCCTCCGTTGAGGAAGCATGGAAACCGCTTGATGAGAAACAGAAAACAGGAGCCAGAATGAGAGCCAGAGAGCGCAGAAGCTATCCCGAAATAGTCTCATTAAAAAACGCTCTGGTTACACAGGATATTACATATCCGCAGCCCATGCTGGCAGATCAGGTCTCATATCTCTATTCAATGATCTCCCGGGCCGATCAGAAACCCGGGAAAGACGCATGGATACGCTTTGAGGAACTGACTAAACAGTATGAGCAACTGAAAGTTAGATTTGATGCACTAAATAATTGATTTTTTTTATTAAATTAGTGTTCTGAACTGATGAAAAGGTATATATTTGCATGCCTTTTAAAAAAAGGAAATTAATTTATTAAGCTTTTTATGGAATTGGTAAATGAGAAAATGGTTTTTGAGTGACTTCCACCCGGGTTCTTCAATTGAAGGGCTGGACTTGTCCCCAAAAGGGTTTATTGTGGGAAACCGTATCCCAAGAGAGTATTTTATCACAACAGGCACTGGCGAAAGCGATATCGCCATCCATGCGGGCTCGTTCCATCTGGCCCTCAAAAGTGCCGGAATAGAGATGGCCAACGTAATCACCTATTCCTCTATTCTCCCCGCTATAGCTAAAGAGATCGAAAAACCTGCCGCAATAATGCACGGTGAGGTTATGGAATCAATTATGGCTGTTGCTAACGGGAACAGGGGTGAGCGTGTGTCGGCAGGCATTATTTATGGCTGGCTGACAGACCGGAAATCGGGACAGCGCTATGGCGGTCTTGTTTGTGAGCATAATGGCAGCTATCCGGAAGACGAACTGGATAAAAAGCTGTACCTGAGTCTTAATGAACTTTATAAAAACGGATTTGAGGATGATTTCCTGTTGCAGGATATCCGGGTTATAAAACAGACATTTGTGCCTAACAAGACATATGGCACGGCTCTGGTTGCTCTCTGTTTTACCAATTATTTTTATCCAATACTGGAGGCCTGACGTGATAAATTTTGGAGGTGAAGAGGTGGTCGCGTCCCCTCAGGATTCTGAGATACATATACTTCCGGTTCCGTATGACGCCACTAGTTCATGGATGAAGGGCTCTGAAAAGGGCCCTGAAGCCCTGCTTGATGCCTCCCCCAACCTGGAATTCTACGATATCATTACCGAGAGCGATGTCCGTAAACACGGTATACATACCCTTGATCCGGTTGTTACGGGTGATGATCCTGAAACGATGGTTACCGCTGTACGCAAAGCGGTAGACTCCATCCTGGAGGGCGGCCGCTTTCCGGTGATTATCGGGGGTAATCACAGTGTGCCCATCGGATCCATGCAGGCTATCGCATCACGATACGATAAACTGACTATCCTGCAGCTGGATGCCCATTCGGACCTTCGGCCCGAATATCTTGGATCACCATATAACCATGCCTCAGTAATGGCAAGGGCCAGGGAACTGGCACCCATTCTGCAGGTGGGTATACGAAGTATGTGCGATGAGGAGCTGCCATATGCTGATCACAACAGGATCTTCTACGCGCATCAGCTCTATGAAGACCCCTCACTATATGATGAAGCCGTTGATATGCTTACATCCAACGTATATGTTACCATTGACCTGGATGTGTTTGACCCCTCCATAATGCCGTCAACAGGTACTCCGGAGCCGGGCGGACTCATGTGGTATGATGTTACCACCTTCCTGGCAAAGGTTGCGGCACGCAAGCGTATTGTGGGATTTGATATTGTGGAACTCTGTCCCAACCCGGCAAACAGGGCACCTGATTTTATGGCAGCCAAGCTGTTGTACCACTTCCTTTCACTGATTTTCAGCCACAGGTAAGGGAAAGGGATTACCGGGCAACCAAAGCTTACTTTTCCAGCTCCTTTGCCTCTTCCCATATCATGTTCATCTGGTCGAGAGAGAGATCATGCAGTGATTGTCCCTGTTTAATTGTTTTATCTTCCAGATAGTTAAACCTTTTGATAAATTTCCTGTTGGTGCGTTCCAGGGCGGTCTCAGGATCAATACCATATAGTCGCGCCGCATTAATAACCGAAAAGAGAAGATCCCCGAATTCAGATTCAATATTACCGTTCTCTCCCTTCTTTATCTCCTCCTTCAGCTCACCAAGCTCCTCGGTTACCTTTTCCCATACCTGTTCACGCTCCTCCCAGTCAAACCCGACACCCCGAACCTTCTCCTGTATGCGGTTAGCCTTTACAAGGGCCGGGAGCGACATGGGTACACCCGAAAGAACCGGCTTATAGGTCTTGTTCTCATTAAGTTTGAGCTGCTCCCAGTTCTGCATAACCTCAGCTGATCCGGAAACATTCGTATCACCGAAAACATGCGGATGTCTGTATATCAACTTTTTACTTATCCCTTCAATAACATCGGTTATGTCAAATGCCCCCTTCTCCGATCCTATTTGGGCATAGAAAACAATATGCAGCATCAGGTCGCCGAGCTCTTTGCATATCTCTTTGTTATCATTTTCTATAATGGCATCTGCCAGCTCATAGGTCTCCTCAATTGTCAGTTTGCGAAGCGATTCATTGGTCTGCTCCATGTCCCAGGGGCAGCCTGTCCGGAGTTTATCCATAATCTCAAGTAGCCCGGTAAATGCCCTGGCGCTTTTCTCCTTATCCATTGGTAAGTAGTTAATTGTGTTAAAAAAGTTTTCCCGGGTTGGTGCCCGTGGGGTCTGCAGAAATCCTTACGCTGTCACCGGCCCGGATGCTCAGCAGGGTGGAGGCATTGCTACCGTTAATGCCTATCTCAAGCAGGTAAAGGGAATTGAAGATTGCCACCAGTTCACTAATGGGTTCGCTGCTGTATGATCTGCTGATATGCCTTATTGAGTTGCTGTTTGACCTTACAGTGATATTATATGCCTTTCCGTCAAAGACCCTGGCAAAGATCTCACGGGTAATATTTGAAATCGCGTTGCCGTAGGAGTCAACAAAAATTATGCTTCCTGTAATGGAATTGTTCTCGATGGTTGCGCGGAAGGGCACCTTTTCCCTGAATGATGCAGCAGGAGTGCCTGCACTGCCAATATCATCACCGTTTACAGCTGCAGCTGCCGCTGCTGTAAAAACTGATGTTTCATCAATCCTGCCGCCTGTGTTGCTTTTTGGTTCCTTCTGATCCTCCGGTTTCAGAAGAACAATTTTGTCGGCCGGCGAATTAAGTATCAGATTGAATATACCGTTATCGGCGCCAATAAAGTAGTGTCCCTGTGCCTCCACCATAATCAGGGGTGATTCATCACTCTCTTCGCTTTTTACGCAGATTATATGAACAGAGCCCGCGGGGTAGTGAAAGAATGTATTTCGTATAACAAAGGCAGCATGCTGGATGTTGAAGGGTGGTATGCCTGAAGCATTCTCAATTACCGGAACCCCCGGACACGCCGCAGCAAGTTTACCTTTAAGTATACCATTGTGATAATCAAAACCTTGCCACTCAGTGGTAATTGTAATAACGGGCATCTTCCTGTAACACTTTTTAAGACTATCCGGGGGAATCTGGAATCACCTGCTGCAGCTCAGAACAGCACTCTCCGGCAACTCACCGGTTTCCTCCTGACATGCAAAATCAGTTTCAAATGATGAAAAAATAGGTTTACTTTGCAGAGCCAAACCTAACGTTTTTTTTCGAGAAAACATCGGGTAAAGAGGCGCAAAATGAGTCTATTCAACGGATGACAGAAAAAATAATAACCATTGATCAGGTAGATCCGAAAGCATTCTTCGGAACAAATAATTTTCTGGTTGATACCCTCCGTAACCGGTTTCCCCGGCTTAAGATTGTTGTGCGTGGTGACCAGGTAAAGTGTGCTGGAGGAGAGGATGATATTGAGCTGTTTGAACAGGTTCTGGGTGAACTTGTAACACTTTTTGACCGCTATAACGGTCTTAATGAGGAGGCGGTAACACGTATGCTTGATGATCCGGGATACCATCAGACAGCCATGAACGGAGGATTCAGTGAAGCACTGACATTCAATGTTGCGGGTAACCCGGTCAGACCCCGCACAGTCAACCAGTCGAGACTCGTGGATGAGTACAACAGCAACGACCTTCTGATTGCGGTTGGTCCGGCCGGTACAGGAAAAACATATGTGGCCATCGCCCTTGCTGTAAGGGCGCTTAAGAATAAGCAGGTCAGACGGATAGTGTTGACGCGACCGGCAGTGGAGGCAGGTGAAAGACTTGGTTTTCTGCCGGGTGATATGAAGGAGAAGCTTGATCCCTACCTGCAGCCGCTCTATGATGCATTGCAGGATATGATTCATTTCCGTAAGCTGGAAACGTGGCTTGAGGATGGAACAATACAGATTGCCCCTCTGGCATTTATGAGAGGCAGAACACTTGAGCATGCATTCGTTATACTGGATGAGGCTCAGAACGCAACAATTAATCAGCTTAAGATGTTTCTTACAAGGATGGGTGTTAACTCCAGATTTATAATGACAGGGGATGTAACACAGATTGACCTTCCAAACAGAAGAAGCTCGGGTCTGGTTCAGGCCATGCAGATTTTAAGGGGAATTGAAGGTATATCAATAATTAATTTTGATGAACAGGATATTGTGAGGCATAAACTGGTTAAGGATATTGTAAGGGCTTATGAAAAGAGCAGCTCTGATGAAGAGAACAAAGGAGAGGGCAGGGGGGAGAAGTAAAAGGGAGAAGCAGAGAGCCTGACGGGGACCGGATCACTTTCAGTCCCGCTGTCCGGCAACCGCCTTGCCGGAGCCGCTGAGCGGAAACAGTATCCCCTGTTCCGTTAAACGGATGGAGTTTTGAAATATATTATTAACGATAAAATAGAATTGACATGCAGGCACTGATAAAGGCAGATTTCAGGTTTCCGGGTGAACAGAAGGTTTACCACGGTAAGGTGAGAGAGGTATATACTATTGATAACGACTACCTGATGATGGTGGTCACCGACAGGATCTCGGCATTTGATGTGGTCCAGCCCAGAGGCATTCCGTATAAAGGGCAGGTGCTTAATCAGATAGCATCCAGGTTCCTGGAGGCAACAAGGGATATCGTCCCCAACTGGATGATTGATGTGCCTGATCCCAATGTTACCTTTGGCTACAGATGCGATACCTATCCTGTTGAGATGATTGTCAGAGGGTACCTTACAGGCAGCTCATGGCGTACCTACAGTGCCGGAGCACGTGAGATTTGCGGTGTTCCTGTTCCCGATGGAATGAAGGAGCATCAGCGTTTTCCCGGGCCTATAATCACCCCAACCACAAAGGCGGAACAGGGATTGCATGATGAGGATATCACTGCTGAGGAGATTATCTCAAGAAAACTTGTTAAAGAGGATGAGTACAGGAAGCTTGAGGAGTACTCTCTTGCGCTGTTTAAAAGAGGATCAGAGATAGCCGCGGAACAGGGACTTATACTGGTAGATACCAAATATGAATTTGGCAGAAGAAACGGGGAGATATACCTTATTGATGAGATACATACACCCGATTCATCACGCTATTTCTATGCTGACGGGTACGAGGAGAGATTTCAAAAGGGAGAACAGCAGAAGCAGCTCTCAAAAGAGTTTGTAAGAGAGTGGCTTATGGATCAGGGTTTCAGCGGTAAGCCCGGACAGGAGGTGCCACATATGTCGGATGATTTTGTTACACAGGTATCGGAGCGTTATATTGAGCTTTATGAAAGAATAACAGGGGATAACTTCGTAAGAGCTGATATCACTGATGTTCAGTCCCGTATACAAAAAAATGTTACTGAATACCTGAAGAACAGGTAACCGGGAGTAGAATTCCCGGCGCTGCCCGGCTCTGCCCGGCTGGCGGAGAACTACTGGTCTCCCTCTCTACATCTGACTGGCTGATAGAGCTTTTCTCTGCCCGGCGCTGCCCGGCTGGCGGAGAACTACTGGTCTCCCTCTCTACATCTGACTGGCTGATAGAGCTTTTCTCTGCCCGGCGCTGACTTATCGGATTGGAACTTCCATGCCTCATCCTTCCGGCTTCTGAGGCATTTCTGCCCGGCGCTGACTTATCGGATTGGAACTTCCATGCCTCATCCTTCCGGCTTCTGAGGCATTTCTGCCCGGCGCTGACTTATCGGGTTGGAACTTCCATGCCTCATCCTTCCGGCTTCTGAGGCATTATTTCATGATTCTCCATAGTTGTGTGAATGGGTCCCGGAACAGTTATTATTAATTAAGGAAAATCATCTGACTCTTTCTGTCGAAATTATGTTGTAAAATATTTTTATTAAACCCCAATTATGATTTAATTCATACGATAAAAAAATTACAGGATTAGTGTGCCTGACTCCTTGTAAGGCGGAGTCTGATTTTGGCGGATAAGAAGAGGCCGATGATCTGAAAAGGCATTGAAAGGAAGATTTTTAGAGTAGCAGAACAACTGAATAAACCGGAAACCAAACCAAACCAAAACCCTTTAGAATGAACAGGATTGTTGAAAAGGAGATGCTGAACAAAAACGTGGTAAAGCTTGTGATTGAAGCACCACGGATTGCATCCAAAAGGATGGCAGGTCATTTTGTAATTATCAAAATAGATGAAAAGGGGGAGAGGATACCCCTGACAATTGCTGATGCTGATCCTGAAACTGGTACAATAACACTTATAATACAAAGGGTTGGAGTGACATCCCATAAACTCTCCCTGATGGAAGCAGGAGATATGCTGGAGGATGTTGTGGGTCCGCTCGGCCATGCAACTGAGGTGGAAAAACTTGGTACTGTCCTGTGCGCGGGAGGAGGAGTAGGAATTGCACCTCTGCTGCCGATAGCACGATCATTTAAGGAAGCGGGAAACAGGGTCATAACAGTGCTTGCAGCAAGAAACCGGGAACTGCTTATTCTCGAAGAAGAGATCCGTGCATGCTCGGATGAGGTGATAATTATGACCGACGACGGATCATATGGAAGGCAGGGGCTGGTTACCCACGGAATGGAGGAGATACTGGAAAGGGAGAAGGTTCACCTGGCTGTAGCAATAGGACCGGCAATAATGATGAAATTTGCAGCTCTTACAACCGCAAAATATAATGTTAAAACCATTGCCAGCCTTAATACAATTATGGTGGATGGCACAGGAATGTGCGGTGCCTGCAGGGTATCTGTGGGGGGCAAAACAAAATTTGTATGCGTTGACGGTCCCGAATTTGATGCCCACCTTGTCGACTACGATGAGATGATAATGAGACTGGGTGGATATGATAAGCAGGAGAGGGAGGCTTATGACCGGTATGTTGCTGCCGGAAACGGGGCATGAAGTGGCTGCCGGGAGACGGATAATAAGGCCTGGGCTGACCGTAAGCGGAGGGGAGCTGAGCTATGCGGCGGAAACTGAACGGAGACTGGAATGCTAAGGGACAGTACACTGGCAGGAAAGGAAAATCGGGAAATAATGAAACCTTACAGGAATTCATAGAAGCAGTATCTTTAATTTGACATTTACTTTTTAATATAAATAGAATATGGCAGAACAGGTTCAGGAATATCTTAAAGTTGAACGGCAGCAGCCCTGGCGTGAAGAGTTGAGAAAAGCTATGAAGGCTAAGGAACGAACAGATATTACAAGGGTGAAAATGCCCGAAGAGGATCCCCACTTCCGCGCCACAAACAGTAACGAGGTAAACCTCGGATTAACAAAGGAAATGGCGCTGCAGGAAGCAAGGAGGTGTCTCGACTGTGCCAATCCAACCTGTATTACGGGATGTCCGGTTAATATAAATATTCCTAAATTTATAAAGCGCATTGAGCAGGGCGACTTCCTGGATGCCGCAAGGGTACTTAAGGATACCAATACACTTCCTGCTGTGTGCGGAAGGGTATGTCCTCAGGAGGTTCAGTGTGAGGTTAACTGCTTCTATGTCCAGAAACTGGGAAAGGAGGCCGTTGCTATAGGTCATCTGGAGAGGTTTGCTGCTGACTATGAACGCGACAGCGGTAATATATCGGTGCCGGAGGTGGCTGAGAAAAATGGCGCAAAGGTGGCAGTGATAGGATCAGGTCCGTCCGGACTCGCTGTGGCGGGTGACCTTATTAAATGGGGTTATGATGTTACGGTATTTGAAGCTCTGCATGAGATTGGGGGAGTGCTCAAATATGGAATTCCCGAGTTCAGGCTGCCCAACGTTATTGTTGATGTGGAAATTGATAACCTGCGCCGGATGGGGGTTAAATTTGAAACTAATTTTATCGTTGGTAAAACAGCCGGAATAGAAGAGCTGAAGAGTGAAGGGTTTGAAGCGTTCTTTATTGGCAGCGGTGCCGGATTGCCCAATTTTATGAATATTCCGGGTGAGAATTACACGGGGATATTTTCATCCAATGAGTACCTTACCCGTGTTAACCTGATGAATGCATCCAATGATGAATATGATACCCCTGTCTACAGCGGAAACCATGTTGCAGTTATCGGGGGAGGAAATACAGCGATGGACTCGGTTAGGACAGCCAAAAGACTGGGGGCTGAAAAAGCTATGATAATTTACCGCCGGTCACTGGAAGAGATGCCGGCAAGGGTTGAAGAGGTAAAACATGCAATGGAAGAGGGAGTGGAGTTCCTTAACCTGAATAACCCCCTTGAATACTATGCTGATGAGAGAGGTCAGGTGAACAGGATGAAGGTGCAGAAGATGGAACTGGGTGAACCTGACAGCTCGGGGAGAAGAAGACCGGTACCCCTGGAGGGATCGGAATATTTTATTGACGTGGATACTGTAATTGTGGCAATAGGTGTATCACCTAACCCCATTATTCCATCAAGCATGCCCGAACTGGAGATGTCTGACTGGGGTACAATAAAGGTAAATAAGGAGACCATGGAGTCCTCGGTGCCCGGAGTCTTTGCCGGTGGTGATATAGTCAGGGGTGGAGCAACAGTTATCCTGGCGATGGGCGACGGCCGTAAGGCAGCAAGGGGGATTGATGAGTATGTAAAAGCCCGTAAAAAGAAATAATAAGATGATAACAGTAATGCCGGATTATAAACAGCAAAACTGCAGGATGTGAACATTAACAGATAAAAAAGAAGTAAAATGGCAGACCTTACAACAAGATATATGGGGCTCTCACTGCGAAACCCTCTTATTGCAGGAAGCTCCGGATTAACCAGCTCCATAGATAATATTGTTGAGCTGGAGAAGGCAGGTGCAGGTGCAGTGGTCCTGAAATCACTGTTCGAAGAACAGATTGCTATTGAAGCAAATGCTTCACTGAAAAAAGCTGAGAATAATGACCTGATATATACAGGGAAATCAGAAGCCCTAGACTATATTGATTTAAAGATCAGGGAGGAGACACTTTCAGGATATCTGGGACTTATCAGGGAGGCAAAACAACGGACTGTTATACCTGTTATTGCCAGTATTAACTGCGTCACCAGCAGTGACTGGATCACATTTGCCACAGAGGTAGAGAAGGCAGGTGCTGATGCCCTGGAACTAAATATCGCCATTATGCATGCTGATCATGAAATCGGCTCCGAAGAAGTTGAAGCCAGATATTTTGAGATTGTTTCAAAAGTACTCTCTACTGTAAAAAATATACCTGTTGCCGTTAAGATAAGTCCCTATTTCACAAACCTGGCTCATATGGTGATTAAACTGTCTGAAACAGGTATAAAGGGAATCGTTATGTTTAACAGGTTCTACTCTCCTGATATAGATATAAATACACTGACAGAAAAATCTACCGGGACACTGAGCAATCCGTCTGAGGCCGCAAACGTACTCCGGTGGATGACTATTCTGGCCGGACGAACAGGGTGTGACCTGGCGGCCTCAACAGGAATTCATGACGGAACGGCAATGATTAAGCAATTGCTTGCCGGCGCCTCCGCTGTTCAGGTGGTATCATCCATATACAGGAACGGAATAGAGGTTATTTCGTCGATGACTGGTGATCTGGAAAAATACATGGAGAAAAATAGATATAACTATATTGATCAGCTAAAGGGAAAACTGAAACGTGATGAGAACTCAAATGTTGCAGCCTTTGAGCGAATACAGTTTATGAAGTACTTCAGTGAAATAGTCTGATAGCCTGATCCAATCAAATTGTTATAATATATACAACTTTGAAGCGTTAAAGGAATAGTTTTTTACCTTTGCTGCTGATTTGATAACTGCTAAAAATATGATCTTCGTGCAAGAGAGGAGATGGATGCTTTCATTCCTGCTGATGTTTTGCCTCCTGGTGCCGGGGTACGCCCAGGTGGAGGTAAAACGTTCTGATACAAGGGTCTCGATAGGAGGCACTGCCTATTATGTTCATATCGTTGAAACAGGGCAAACCCTCTATTCAATAGCGCGGGCATACAGCGTCCCTACAGAGGTGATAACAAGGGAGAATACCACCGCCCTCTACACCCTGACACCCGGACAGGCTCTTAAAATCCCGGTTGATGAGGTTGGGAAAACCGGCGACAGGAGTGATACAGGTGAGCGGAACGAGGAGGATTTTATATATCATACACTCCGTAGAGGAGAGACAATATACAGCCTTTCAAAAAAATATGATATTCCGGAAGAGATGATACGCGACAGCAATCCGGAGCTTGATATTTTCGATATACCTGAAGGTACTGTTATTTCAATTCCCAGAAAGGAGTTCCGTGAACCGGTACGGGAATTTTCAACCAGAGATAAGGAACCATGGTTCCTGCATAAAATTGAAAGCGGCGAAACACTCTCTTCCATAGCCCGTAAATATGCTATTCAGCTCAGGGAACTGAGACAGCTTAATGACGGTGTGCGATTTTTACGCCCTGGTACATTTCTTCGAATCCCGCGTGAGACGGAGTCGGCAGCAGATATTCTGACCGATACCGGAAGCCGTGATATAATAACTGATTCGGCCCGCTCTGATGATCTGAAGATTACAACGCTTCATCATGATGAAAATGTAGAAATAACCCCTGTGGAAAATCTTACCGCCAGGGTAAAGGTATCCCTGCTTCTTCCTCTCTTTCTGGATGAGAACAGTAAGAGAAGTTATATAGATTCTTCATCTTTTAATCAGCGCGGCGACAGGATCTATAGGGTGGTAAAAAGAGACGATACCTGGATATACCCAAGGAGTGCTGTTTTCCTTGAATTTTATGAAGGCGCCCTGATTGCAATCGATGATCTGAGAAGGCGTGGTCTGACTGTTGAACTAAGTGTTTTCGATACACGTGCTGATATTAATACCGTTCGCAATCTTCTCAATGACGGGGTCCTGGATAACAGCGACCTGGTAATAGGCCCGGTATATAATGATAATGTAAGGCTGGTGGCTGAATATCTGAGATCAAGGAGAATGCCCGTTGTCTCACCTCTTGCTGCAATGAATTCCGGGGTGCTGAACCGTAACCCGTACCTCTTTAAAGTGCAGCCGTCACGTGATGTGGTAGAGAGTGCCATGGCAAGGACTATAGCAGATTACTATGACCATAATATTATATTCGTTCATAATGATTCTGCATATAACCGCGAAGCATCTTCGTCATTCAGGAGGAAGATAGTAAGAGAACTGAGATACAGAGTACCTGCTGATGATATCAGGATGAAAGAGATCTTCTTTATGAGCAGATCCGTTATCAGCGATAAAATCAATATAATTGATCATGCCATGAGGCGTGACCAGACCAATTTGATTGTGCTGGCCTCAGACAATGAGGCTGTTATGAGTGAAGTGCTGGGAAATGTGCATAGCCTGAGTAAGCGATATAAAATAAAGGTAATCGGATATCCTGAAATGAGGTGGCTATCAAACCTTGACCCTTCATACTTTTATGACCTGGGAATTGCACACCATACTCCCGGATGGGTTGACTATAACAGGCCCGGGATTAAAGAGTTTATCGGGAGGTACCGTGAACTGTTCAAGACGGAGCCACACCTTATGAGCTATGCCTGGCAGGGCTATGATATAGCATTTTATTTTATCAGCGGTGTGGCACTTAATGGATCCGACTTTAAATACAGGCCATCACTTCACCATCCCGGACTGTTGCAGGTTGATTATGATTTCCGGCGCAACGGACTCTTTGACGGATACGAAAATAACTCACTATACCTGATCAGGTATAACCCTGATCTTACCGTCAGAGTAATCTCAGATTATGAAAATCAATCCGGGAGGGAATAAAACTCTTCTGATTATTGTCAGATAATTGTATGGCAGCGGATAATCTCTTCTTCCAGGATGATGAGACTCTCGTCAGATTGACCCTTGAGGGTGAAAAGAGAGCATTCGGCGAGATCGTCAGAAGGTATGAGAAACCGGTTGCAGCAACGGTCAGAGGTATGTTGGGAGATATTCAGCAGGCGGAGGACGTAGGCCAGGAGACCTTTATAAGGTTATATAATTCACTTGCCGATTTCAGGGGGGAGGCCCGCCTGGGAACCTATATCCAGCGGATTGCAATAAATCTTTCTCTTAATGAAATTAAGAAACGCAGCCGCTTTACCTCTTTTTTTTACCGTTCCGACAGAGATGATGAACCTTCCTATGCTGATCCGGAGGAACCCGATGGGGAAGCATTGACTGATATGAGGGAAATTGTTGATCTTGCCCTCAAAAAACTGTCACCCGATTTCAGATCTGTAGTAACTCTACGGCTGATTCAGGGTTATAGTACTAAGGAGGCTGCAGAAATATTAAACCTCCCTCTCGGAACCGTCCTTTCAAGGCTGGCCAGGGCAAAGGAACAGTTAAGGGAGATTATGGAGAAACTAATTTGAAAACTGAAGATGCAGGAAAAACTGAAAGAATTGGTGCTTAAAGTCCTCACCACAGATCTGAATGAGGAGGAGCAGGGGCTTCTGGAAAGAGAAGTGGTTCCTGCCTATTCATTTAGTAACGGCTTCAGGGACAGTGTAATGGAGAGAATAAACAATGGAACAGTTTCCCTTGGTTTGCGTCCCGACTTCCTCAGGTCGTTTAACGAGATATTTCGAAGGGTTGCCGTTACAGGTGTTGCCGCTATTGTTGTACTGATAGTTATTATGTTTGTCTCACAGGGATCTATCTCCTATGACACACTTCTTGGAATAGATGCAACCATAGATGATCCGCTGATAAGTCTGCTGGTTGAGAAATAAAGGTTGAAAATTATGAAAGCGCGTCCGGTATTATTTATTATTGCTACCCTGATCATCGGTTTTGTACTGGGTTTCCTTACTTCATCGCAACTGAGGCACCAGCGGATGAAGCCGGTCAGGATATATAGTTCCGAGGGTAGGTTTATGCATGATGCTTACCGGTTCCTTCAGCCCGATAGTATTCAGGCGAAAAAGCTGGAACCTGTAATAAGAAAATATGCCAGATCAAGCAGCGATCTGCATAAGGAGTACAGGCGTAGCTTTGAGAAAATAATGAATGACTATTTCTCAGCTATCAAGCCTTTACTCACAGAAGAACAACTCGAGAGTATCAGGCAGGCAGAGAAGATGAGAAATAATGCAGTAAGGCGTTTTCGGAACGATTCAACTGACGGGAAAAGACCTTCTTTTAACCCTGAGCGTCGTCGTGATAACAATGATTATGATCGCAGGCGCCCCGATTCCCTTAAAACACTCTCCTGGTCCGTGAAACCCGCATCATCTTCGGGTGATGCAGCACATGGTGGCTGTTTTTACTAAATCTGCTTAACCTGAAGAGCTGTACCCTCATCATGTGATGCAGCACATGGTGGCTGTTTTTACTGATTCACCTATTCCGGAAGGCCGGCATCATATATAAGGTAGTCCGCTATTATTGGCAGATCATCAGGATCTGCACCCAGAGTTGCCAACAGTCCGCTGTCTTCGCGGAATATCTCAATCAGCTCCTCCCCCGGAAGCGCACCCCTTGTAATACTTTTACGGTAGCTGGCCACTGCCTGATCACGCTCGCCTGAGCAGAGTGCAAGGTGACCTATATTGATATAGTCATGAGCCTTAAGATTCTCTTCCGAAAGCTTGCTGTAATACTTATGTGATTCGTCAAACTTCCCGGCAACAAAGTAGCACCACGCTATAGGCTTCAGTACCCTGTAGTTTCCGGGATCATGGTATTCAACCCTGAAGTAGTATTTCAAAGCCTCCTCATACCGTTTAAGGTCAAGGTAGCAGTGACCAATCATTGCTACAGTATGCATATTGTCGCTCTCCGCTGATTCAGCCTCCAGGTAATTCTCCAGGGCCTCTTCATACATCTCAAGCCTCCTGTAGCAGTACCCGGTTTTTTTCAGTGTCCAGGCTTTCCTCTCAAGGATATTGGCCCTCCTGTATTTTGTTATGGCCTCGGTAAACAGTCCCTGTTGCTGAAGGCAATACCCAGCTTTCTCATAGATCTGTGATGTCTCTGACTCTTCATCGGTGATGGAGTTGTACAGATCAAGAGCCTCATTATAGAAATCCTTTCCGAAATAGTAATCGGCAAGTGTAAGCCGGTCACCGGAGCTGCTGAAAATAAGCCTGAAAAACCGGGTGTTGTGTATCTCGAGATTACCCCAGAAGAGATCCTCAAACTCATTTTTATAGGGTGACAGCTTGAAGAAACGGTAGAGGTCCTGAAGATACTGGGTAATATTTGTCCTGAAGGTCAGGTTGGGGTCAAGATCTATCTCACTGTCCTTCATCTGCTCAAGACCCTCCAGCTCCATCCTGAATACCTTCAGCATCATCTTTTTCTGTGATTCAGGAAGGTGCTTCAGGTTGATGACCAGACTGTATTTGTCGGAGTTGCAGATAAAAGGTGTCTTATACAGCGCTTCTGCCAGCTCATTGGTTCCCTCACCAAGTATCTCGTCCCTGAAAATATTGTCCAGAGACTCATGATCCGGGTAGAAGGGAAGGAACCAGTTGGAAAAGGTCCTGAAAAAATCAAAATTCTTAAGATTGGCAAATGCTGACATATAGACATCAGCCCCCTCCATCTGCAGTTTGGAAAACTCCTCCATGCTCTTATATATATCCTCTGACTCCTCAAACAGGTCACTCCAGTCGGGATTCTTGCCCTCGGTAAGGTCGGCAGGCAGCAGGTTGTCCAGATCAAGCTTCTCCTCAATCCTGGGCTTCAGTCCGGCTACCTTTGGCAGTATCTCATCCTGCAGCTTACGTCCTATCCTCTCTGTCTCCCTTGATCTTAACAGCTGGATAATGGTTATCCTCATCAATTCATGAGCTCCTCTTTCAGTAAATGTCTGTTCAAGAAGCTTTGACAGCTCCGGGTGAAGAGAGAGCCTCCTGTCGTAATAGTAGAGAGACAGAACAATTCCTGCCACCGCCCTCTCTCTGATCTTTTCCTCACCGTCAGTGAAGAGTGAGAGCAATCTCCTTATCTTTTTCTCATCCCACACCCTCAGTGTGCTCAGTGTAACGGCACTTACAAACAGCGCCTTCTCATACCAGTCAAAATTATTACCCTGCAGGGTGATACGTATAAGCTCATCCTCAGCCTCACCGTAGTAATCTGTTAACCACAGATGATTGAAGATATCCTCTATCAGCTTCCTGTGGCGGGTGTGTTTATCTGTTACCGGATCGCTCCAGCGGGTACCGCTCTCGGTCAGCCATTCATCCAGCTCTGACTTGAATATAAGGTCGTCAATCGACTCAACAAGACTCTTACCCGCCAGCTTACGCTCATTCTCACAGTTTGATTTAAGCCAGTAAGTGTGCCATCCCGAGTGGTTTGAAAGCAGATTCTCCCTTGCCTGATCAGCCAGCTTCATCACCGATTGCTGAAGCTTTGTATAGATTTTTTTCCTCTCAGGATCATGTATACCCTGAACGGTGTAACTGATCATACTGCGGTAGGTGGTCTCAAGAGTCTCAATCTGTGCCGTATAGTCGCTCTTGCCGGCCGGCTTCACAAACTCTTTCATCTTGTTCAGGCTCTCCCTTAACCGTCCTTCATAAACCAGTCGGGCTATCTTCTTATAACTGTTATTTACCTTTAAGGGTTCCATTATTGCATCTTTCTTTAAAATAATTCCGCTTTCTTTGTATCGTGAGCCTCAATAATCAGGCCGTATGACTGATTGGCATGTGGAGGTGCTGTAAATCCTTATCTGACCGGGCTGTTTATGACAAAGATAACTGAAAGAGGCAAAAATGACATAACCGCATGGCTTCCTGTATCAAGGGAGGAGGCCTCCCTGAGGGAATGGGATGAGTTTGATGTGATACTGTTCACCGGGGATGCCTATATTGACCATCCCTCTTTTGCTGCTGCAGTAATAGGCAGGGTGGTGGAGGCTGAAGGTTACAGGATTGGTATTGTACCGCAGCCAAACTGGCGTGACGATCTCAGGGATTTCAGAAAACTGGGCAGACCGGGGCTCTTTTTTGCTGTTTCGGCAGGAAATATGGACTCGATGGTTAATCACTATACTGCCATGAAAAGGCTGAGGTCAGATGATGCCTATACACCCGGAGGTAGGGCAGGTCACCGACCCGATTACCCCACTGTTGTGTATAGTGAGATACTTAAATCAATCTACCCGGACGTTCCTGTGGTGATAGGGGGAGTGGAGGCTTCAATGCGGCGACTGGCACACTATGATTACTGGAAGGATACGGTTCTGCCCTCAATGCTTGTTTCCAGCGGAGCTGACATGCTGGTATACGGAATGGGTGAGAAGCCCCTCGTTGAGCTCCTCAGGCTCCTGGAGCGTGGTATCCCCTTTGATAACCTGATAAATATTCCCCAGACCGCTGTTGCTCTCCCTGCAGAAGATAAATTGCCGGCCGGACAAAAAGGGTGGCGTACAATCACCCTTCCCTCGTTTGAAGAGGTGAGCGGCAGCAAGCAGAAATTCGGGGAGGCTTTTGCCATCTTTGAAAGGGAGTCGAATCGCATAGATGCAGCCCGACTGGTGCAGGAGAGCGGTGGAAGAAGGGTTGTTGTAAACCCGCATTTCCCACCCCTTACTACCGAAGAGACTGACCGTATATATGATCTGCCCTATACCCGACTGCCGCACCCAAGGTATAACAGGAAACCTCCGGTGCCAGCCTACGAGATGATAAAGAACTCTGTGAATATCCATCGCGGATGTTTCGGGGGGTGCAGCTTCTGTGCCATTGCAGCACATCAGGGCAAGCATATCTCCAGCAGATCAGAAGAGTCTGTTGTAAGGGAATTGGACGCAATTGCCGGAATGCCTGACTTTAACGGTGTTGTCACCGACCTTGGCGGTCCGTCCGCAAATATGTACAGGATGGAGGGGAAAGACAGAAAAAGGTGTATATCATGTACCCGGCCATCATGCATATGGCCCTCCATTTGTTCAAATCTGGAGGTGTCACACCGCAGTCTGAATAATCTCTACCGCACTGCGCGGGAGCGGAGCGGCATTAAAAGAGTATATATCGGAAGCGGTGTCAGGTATGATCTCCTGCTTAGGTCATTCAACAAGAACGCTGGAAGTGAGGAGGACATATACCTGGATGACATGCTGCGATACCATGTGCAGGGTCGTTTTAAGGTTGCGCCTGAGCACACTTCCCCAACCGTACTGTCTGTAATGCGAAAGCCCTCGTTCACTCTTTTTTCAGAGCTTAAGAAAAAGTTTGACAATTTTAACCGGAAAGAGGGTACCAGGATGGAGATTATACCCTACTTTATCTCCAGTCACCCCGGGTGTGGCATTAAGGATATGGCTGAGCTGGCCGTTGAGACCAGGGCAATGGGCATGAAGCTGGAACAGGTGCAGGATTTTACCCCTACTCCCATGACCCTTGCTACAACCATTTACTATACGGGTACTGATCCCTATACCGGCAAAGCAGTTGAGGTGGCACATACGCCGGAGGAGAAGAGAAGCCAGAATAACCTGTTTTTCTGGTACCGTCATGAGAAGGTATCAGGGATACGGCGTGATCTCAATCGTGCCGGACTGGCTTATATGTTACCGCTTATAACAGGTGAATCACCCCTGAAGGGACCGTTGAAGGGCAATCTGAAAAAGAGACGGGCACAGGGCAAGCTGAAAGGTAATCCGGCACAGGGCAAGCTGAAAAAGGGACAGGAGAAGAGGAATCTAAGAGAGGGGCCGGAACAGGCTAATCTGAAAAAGAGAACTGATCCTGGGATACCGAAAGATAATCCGGATCAGGGCCATATAAAAAAGACACGGAACGGTAGCGACAAAAACCGCAGACCACCCCGTGCCAAACCAAACACCAATCAAAAATAGACCAATCAGTCGTTATATTCCTTAAGGATATTCTTTACATCATCAGGTGCCACCCTGCCGTAGGTCTTCTCACCCACCAGCACCACCGGTGCCAGTCCGCACGCACCAACGCACCTGAGGCTTGAGAGTGAAAATTTACCGTTACCGGTGGTCTGTCCAACCTCAATGCTGAGTTCTTTTTTGAACTCGTCAAGCACCTTTTCTGCTCCCCTGACATAGCAGGCTGTACCCAGACAGATGCTGATAGGATGTTTGCCTTTGGGTGTCATGGTAAAGAAGGAGTAGAAAGAGACTACCCCGTATACCTTTGCAACCGGTGCCTTAAGCTCCTCAGCCACTACCTCCTGTACTTCCGCAGGAAGATACCCGAAGTGCTCCTGACATTTGTGCAGAACATTGATCAGTTCGTGTTCCCTGTTCCCGAATGATGCAGCTATCTCTTTGATTTTATCGATATCCTGCTGTCTCAATTCTATTTTAATACTCGACATGACAAATATGTATTTGAAAAATTATTGTTTAATGGTAATTCTCTTCTTCTTGTCAAAGTAGTGGGTGTGCAGCAGCTTATGCGCCTTCTCACTGTTGGGCTCACCCAGGAACTCATCATACAGCACCTTGATAAAGGGATTCTCATGTGATTTCCTTATAGGCTTATCCTGGTCCTCCCTATAGAGAGCAGAGGCCCTTGCCTTAAGGATTTCTGATTTGCCGTGATGGAATGGCTGTCCGCCCCCGCCGATGCATCCGCCCGGACATGCCATTATCTCTATGGCATGATATTTTGACTTACCGTCGCGTACATCATTCAGCAGCTTCCTTGCGTTACCCAGTCCGTGTGCTATCCCAATTCTCAGTTCCAGACCGTTGAAGTCGATGGAGGCTTCCCTCACTCCCTCCAGTCCGCGGAGTTGTTCAAAATCCACCTTCTCCAGTTTTTTTCCGGTATGCAGCTCATAAGCTGTTCTGACAGCAGCCTCGATAACACCACCTGTGGTGCCGAAGATCACGCCTGCACCTGTCGACTCACCCATGGGGTTGTCGAACTCCTCATCCGGCAGCGTTTTGAAGTCAATATTTGCCTGCCTGATAAATGCAGCCAGCTCCCTTGTTGAAATGGAGATGTCCACATCAGGATTACCATCGGTGCTGAACTCCTCGCGCTGACATTCATATTTTTTGGCAAGACATGGCATCACCGAAACCACAATCATATCCTCTCTCTTAATATTCTGTTTTTCTGCAAAATAGGTCTTTGCAATTGCGCCGAACATCTGCTGGGGCGATTTGGCTGTTGAAGGTACATCCTTCAGCTCAGGGAAGTTTGTCTCAAAAAAGTTGACCCATCCGGGGCAGCAGCTTGTAAGAATCGGGAGTCGCGCTGTGCCGTCTCCTTCAAGATGATTCTGCAGCCTGCTCAGCAGCTCAGTTGCCTCTTCCATAATAGTGAGGTCAGCAGCAAAGTCGGTGTCAAAAACAAAATCAAAGCCCAGAGACCTGAGGGCCGATACCATCTTACCGGTAACCAGTTCACCCGGTTCCATTCCGAACTCCTCGCCAAGTGCTGCCCTTACTGCAGGGGCAGTCTGTACCACTACCGTTTTTGAAGGATCAGCCAGGTGACGAAGCACCTCGTTTGTGTGATTTACCTCTGTCAGTGCTCCGGTTGGACAAACAGCAACACACTGACCGCAATAGGTGCAGGTTGAGTGTTCCAGATTCTGTTCAAATGCAGGAGCCACTACTGCCATAAATCCCCTGTGTATAGCCGAGAGGGCACCTACTGTCTGTATATCGTTACACATGGTCTCGCACCTGCGGCACATAATGCATTTGTCGAGGTTCCTGACTATAGAGGGTGATGTATCCAGGCGGTAGGTTGACATTTCGGCTATTGCCTCTCCCGGGATCTCTCTTATACCCAGCTTAACTGCCATGTCCTGCAGTTCGCAGTGACCCGACTTAAGACATGTAAGGCACTCCTTGGGGTGGTCTGAAAGGATAAATTCCATTACAGTGCGTCTGGCATTAAGAACCCTTACTGAATGGGACTTTACTACCATGCCCTCTTCACAGTTGGTAGAGCAGGAGGGGGCCAGATTCCTTCTGCCCTCAACCTCAACTACGCATATGCGGCAACCAGCCGGTTTATTCTCAATATTCAGGTCGTGCAGGTCCATATAGCACAGAACGGGTATATCTATTCCCAGCTCCCTTGCCGCCTTGTAAATGGTTGTACCACTTTCAACCTCAACCTGCCTGTTATCTATTGTTAATTTTATTTTGCTCATTTCTGATCTGCTGTTACTGAATTATTATAGCGTCAAACTTGCATTTCTCCATACATGCCCCGCATTTGATACATATGGCCGGATTAATCAGGTGAGGTTCCTTTCTCTCTCCTGTGATGGCTGCCACCGGGCAAACCCTTGCACAAGCTGTACATCCCACGCAATTCTCCTCTATGATGAAATACTCCATCAGGTCGCGACACTGTCCGGCCGGACATTTCTTGTCGGTTACATGTGCATCATACTCGTCTTTGAAGTTATTGATAGTTGACAGCACAGGGTTGGGTGATGATTGTCCCAGTCCGCACAGCGAGGTGTCCTTGATTACGTTGCTCATATTAACCAGCCTGTCAAGATCTTCCAGCTTGCCGTTTCCCTTGCAGATATGGTCAAGCAGCTCATGCAGCCTCTTGTTGCCTATACGGCAGGGGGCACATTTCCCGCACGACTCCTCCACGGTGAATTCCAGGTAGTAGCGGGCCATAGATACCATACAGTCATCCTCATCCATCACTATCATACCTCCTGATCCCATCATTGAACCTGCAGCTATCAGGTTGTCAAAGTCGATAGGTGTATCGAGGTGTTTTTCGGTCAAACAGCCACCGCTTGGTCCGCCTGTTTGTACAGACTTGAATTTTTTCCCGTCCTTTATCCCGCCGCCTATCTCAAATATCACCTCCCTGAGGGTGGTACCCATTGGTACCTCAATCAGTCCTACGTTATTGATCTTTCCGGCCAGGGCAAACACTTTTGTTCCCTTTGATTTTTCAGTGCCTATGCTGCTGAACCATTTTGCTCCCTTAAGATAGATAACAGGAATATTGGCGAGGGTTTCAACATTATTAACATTGGTGGGCTTTCCGTTATAGCCGCTCTCAGACGGGAAGGGTGGTTTAAGTGTCGGTTCACCCCTCAGTCCTTCCATTGAGTGTATCAGTGCAGTCTCCTCACCGCAAACAAATGCTCCTGCTCCGTATCTTAGCTCAATATCAAAGGAGAATTCTGTGCCCATTATATTGTTACCCAGAAGGCCGTATTCACGAGCCTGGCTGAGTGCAATCTTGAGTCTCTCAATGGCAAGCGGATATTCCGCCCTTATATATATAAGTCCCTTGTCAGAACCAATGCAGTATCCGCATATGGCCATTGCCTCCAGAACTGAGTGCGGATCTCCTTCAAGTATTGATCTGTCCATAAAGGCTCCCGGATCTCCCTCATCAGCATTACAGACAACATATTTCTGGTCAGCTTCTGTTCTGGCTGTAAGATCCCATTTTAGTCCGGTCGGAAACCCGGCGCCGCCTCTTCCGCGGAGGCCCGACTCCTTCATTATCTCAATGGCTTCCTGCGGCTTCATTCCGGTAATAATATTACCAAGAGCCAGATAACCATCGCGGGCTATATATTCATCTACATTTTCAGGGTTGATAAAGCCGCAGTTGCGCAGGGCAATGCGGAGCTGTTTTTTGTAGAATCCCATTTTGGCAGACTCCTCCACCTTCTCCTTGCTGGATGGATCAGTATAGATCAGGCTCTCGACGCGCCTTCCCTTCACCACATGCTCGGCAACAATAGTCTCTGCATCAGCAGGTGTTACCTGTGTATAAAAGGTGTTGTCAGGCATCACCTTCACAATGGGACCCTTTTCACAAAAGCCGAAGCAACCGGTTGATATCACCTGAACCGACTGATCCAGGCTTCTCTTTTCCAGCTCACTCTTCAGTTTCGCCTCTATCCCTGCACTTTCTGATGCCCTGCAGCCTGTTCCACCGCAAACAAGCAAATGCATATTGTATTTTGACATAATTCTCCTCCGCTTTAATTAGTCAATAGTTTCATAATTCTGAGGAATAATACCGTTTACCAGTTCCCCGGTCTTGATATATTTCTCAATTATCTCATCAGCCTTCCTGATATCCACCTCGCCATACACTACCGGATTCTGACCCGGAAGCGTTACCTCGATGGTGGGCTCTGCATAGCAGTAACCCATGCACCCTGTCTGGGTAACAATGGCTTCAATGCCTCTCTTTTCCAGCTCCGAAGAGAGATATTCCATTGTCTCCTTTGCACCTGATGCAATCCCGCATGTTGCCATTGCTACCTTTACCTGTACAATGTCATCCGGATGGGATGATTTCTCCCTCAGGTCGATACCTTTTTTGAAGCTTTCACTGATTTTTTTCAGATCAGCCAGCGATTTTACCTTTTCCATTTTTCTTACCAGTTTTTCTTATATTCTTTTTAATCCTAATTTTATTTAATATGCTTCCGGGTTCAGCTCCCCTACATTATATTCTATCATCTCCCTCAGAGCCACGGTTAGGCCGTTACCTGTGATCTGTTCTGTTTCCAGTACCGATTTAATCTCATCTGTATCAAATCTCCATGATCCGGTCTCTGTTAAATAATTCATTACCACCCTTATCTCTTTGCTTGTTCCTGAGAGTATAAGCAGTACTCCTGCCAGATCACCCATAGGCTGGCGGTCAACTGACTCTTTCAGGAATGAGGCGAGAACCGTGGTCCCTTCTCCTGGCTCAGATTCTATCCTGAAGCTTCCACCGGAAGTAATCGCCTGCTGTTTTATCAGGGGAATTCCCAGTCCCTGTTTCCTTGTTGTACGTGTTGTGAACCACGGGTCTTCAACCCTTGAGGACATTTCACTGTCCATTCCCTTTCCATTGTCACCTATTGCTATTATTATATGGTCAGGTTTTGTTGCTTCATCAATGGTGATCTCTATCCACGATGCTCCTGCATCAACCGAGTTGTTGCAGATATCGAGTATGTGCAAAGCCAGCTCTTTCATATTATTATGGCCTCCCGTCCATCGGTTCGTGCAAATGCCATTCGTATCTCATCAAAGGATATCTCTTTCATCCGGAGTCTTATTCCACCCCTGCCAATATTGTCAGGATAGTGGGCGTCAGAGCTTTTCAGCAGTGTGTGCTTTCTCAGTTCAGGGTGTTCATCCATCAGAATTTCCGGATCAGTCCGAAAGGAAATCTCATAGGCATCCGGCGATAATCCCTCCGGAATAAAACCAATCTGTGAATAGAGGCTGTTGTATGGCCTGTCAATATGTGCCGGAACAAACAGTCCGCCCGTAGCATGTACCACGGAGCAGATCTCCTCTATCCCTTTGCGTACTGAACCATAGAGTGAATGCTCTATCTCCTTCACTACCATCTCATTTCTGTCAATCACAGGCTGAAACCCCATTATTCCCGGGTTGTTGGCTGTTTTAGTTATATTGGCGTCTATAAATTCCTGAATATCATCTGTATCACTCTCCCTGTCAAAATATGCAAGACAGTGAATCTCCTCCGAGGATGATATCTCCGCCCCCGGCAGCACATAGATGCCTTTCTCTGCGGCCAGTTTGCGTATCAGCATTCCATGTGCCGTATGGTTGTGATCGGTGATAGCCAGTATTTCAATTCCTTTTGCCAGGGCAGCCTCCACGATTGCGACCGGACTCATCTCCAGTGATGCGCACGGAGAGAGCAACGTATGTATGTGCAGATCAGCCCTGAATTCTTTCATTTAACTGTTCCCGTTTAAGATATTCCAAATCATTCCTCCTGTTTCGAATGCACCTTTTTCAGTTCCAAGGAGTGCTATCTCCTCATTTATGGCCTTTTCAATCATCTCCTCCGACGGTTTGGTCCCGTTTACAATAATTATTGCCGGAAGGTCACGCAGCGATGCTATGGCTATGATATTAAGGTGACTCTGCATGGTAATCCATATATCACCCTGTGTTGCCCTTCCCATAACATCACTCAGCAGATCGGAGATATAGCCCCCTGTTACAACTTTTTTTATTCCGGTGGTACCGGTATAGGATGTAAGTTCTGCCTTTTTTGTTAATTCTGCTATTGTCATTGTCCCTCTTTTTGAAATTTTCCTTTAATCCTGCTACACTTTTCTGCTACCCTTTCTGGCTTCTCCGGTTTCTCATCTCACCCCATACGCTGCTGTTTATTCTGTCTGCTTCCTCCAGACTCAGCCGGCCACTCCTTATCTCCCATTCCTGTACAAATATGCAGTGGCTGACAGTTCCGTGACCCTGCACAATATCTTCAGCCAGGGCACGGCATGTTGGTGCGCCGCAGGCTCCGCAATCTATTCCGGGCAGCACCCTGAGAAGCTGCTCTACCTTATCCATTTTGCGGATGGCTTCAGTAATATTATCATCCAGCTTAACCATTGATCTTGGTTCAATGGGGCCCAGCCGGTAATCATTATGATTGTAGGGCTCTTTAATTCCGGTAGATTCTGTTCCGGATTCCCTGCTTTCTCCGGCAGCTGCCTCCGCCCTTTCGTTGAGTCTTTCAACTGCAAGGAATCGATTACGGCAGATAAGTATTCCGCCGGCACAGCTCTCATCACAGGCCCGCAGTTCCAGGAAGTCCAGATCACTCTGCTCCGACTCCTCCAGCTGCTCCAGAAATTCGCTGACATTTCTGATACCATCCACTGCCAGTGTTCTTCCTTTTCTGCCCGCCGATTCGCCCCTTGTCAGAGACCAGAGTATGTTCTCAGGGGAGGGGTGAGGGTCACGGTCTTTCCATTCCTGGTCACTGTTCATCTCCCGGAGGGCTTTTGTTATTCTGTTAAAGAGAAAGTCCATATTGATAACCCCGTTAATCAGTGAAGCGGTTTCACCGACCGGACTCTTAACCGAGGCAATTTTGGATGCACAGGGTGTTACATAAAACAGACCAACTGCACCAGGATCGCCTCCCTGTTCTGCAAACTTTTTCCGCAGGTAGGCAGCTGCACTGTCCGTTGGTGGTTTTACCCTTATAATATTACCTGTCAGTGAAGGAAACTTCACCTGTATCAGTCTTACTATGGCCGGACAGTAGGGGGAGATTGCCGGACGTACCGAAGGGTTTTTTACTGTGAACCGGTCATACCCTTCGGATATGGTGCCACACAGATTTTCTACCTCCAGTACATGGGTGAAACCGATGTTTTTTATAGCCTGGTATATTGCTGCAACCGGAATCCGGGATTCAAACTGCCCGAACAGAACTGACGGTATAAGCGCAACCCTTACAGAAAATTTAAAGATATCGTTGAAGTCGTCCTGTTCCACAAATATTGCCGATACAGGACATGATTTATAGCATAGCCCGCAGTCAACGCAACGCTCTTCGCGTATTCTTGCCTTTCCACCTGTAATGCGAATGGCCTGGGTAGGACATACAGTCATGCAGTGTGTGCACCCGGTACAAAGGTCATCATTCACATTAAGTGCATGGTGAAATTTTATATTTTCGCTGCCGCTGCTCATCTATGCTTTTCTTTTTCCCCTGATACTCTGTTTTGGTTCTGTTTTTATCTTTCTGTTGGCTTCGCCTGATTCAGTAATATCTCTATATTAAGTTCGGTGCCTTCACCGGGGATGCTTTTAATGTTTAATAAATCACAGTTCCTCTTTATATTAGGTAATCCCATTCCTGCTCCAAATCCCATCTCCCTTACTTCTGCCGATGCTGTGCTGAAACCCTCCTTCATTGCCAGTTCAATATCCGGAATTCCCGGCCCGCTGTCGCAGATAACCATTTTAACAGAGACATTGTCAATATCAACCGTAATTGTGCCATTGTCGGCATGCGCTGCTACGTTTACCTCTGCTTCATAAAGGGATATTACAACCCTTTTAATGGTACCATTGTCAATATTCAACTGCTTCAGAATACTCTTCACTGCACTGGATGCGTTGCCTGCACTGGCAAAGTCACCACCGGATATTGAATAGTTAAGCGTCATCAGAAAAGTGGTTTTATTCCTTCACTGAATAGCATCCCTGAAGCCCTGAAAAGGCTTGAGTCAACACTTAAAAGAACTATGTTATTCTGTTCTGCAAGATCAATCATCTCCTGCGAAACGGGTTTGTTGCGTACTATTGCTACCTGGTTTATATCAGCCATTTCGGCCGCCCTCAGGGAGTGTATATTTGATAATCCCGTTAAAAGAATTACATCTTTCCCCGGTATGGTAAGTACATCGCTCATCAGATCGGAAGAGAATGCATGCGCCACCTCCCTGGAGAGATGATCTTTTCCGGCCAGCACTTTTGCATCTAATATATTAACTATCCTGTTAAGTTCCATTATCCAGTATTTATGATGCAAATATAATCAATATTATGTTATATATATAACAATGTTATTAAAATAACAGTAAATTGCATGACAAAACGCATGGTTTCGGTTGTATGATTTCCGGGGAATGATCAGAGCATGAATCAGGACTAATCAGATACATGGGTCAGGGTAACAATAACCCTGTATCAATGTGGTCATCCGATGATTTACCAGCGCTCTTTCAGGGAGGGGGATTTAAACTAAAGACCTTCAGCGTTTATAATAATATTCTTAATTGATTCAACGGCCAGGGTCATTGAGCTTATGGGGATAAATTCATACCTTCCGTGAAAATTGTGTCCGCCTGTAAAGATATTGGGTGTCGGCAGGTCCATAAATGATAGTCTGGCGCCGTCTGTGCCGCCTCTGATAGGCTTGATAATCGGTTCAACACCTGCCTGTCGCATTGATCTGGCAGCCAGTTCAATGATATGGTAGTGCGGTTCTACCTTTTCCCTCATATTGTAGTACTGGTCTTTGATCTGCAGTTCAATACGTTCCTCGCCGTAGATATTGTTCAGGAAATCTGCTATAGATTTAAGTCTCTCCTTCTTCTCTTCAAACAGTGTTCTGTTGTGGTCACGCACAAGGAAACGTGCAGTAGCTTCCTCCACCGTTCCGTTAATATCCACAAGGTGGTAGAAGCCCTCATAACCTGCGGTATGTTCAGGTCTCATCTCGGGAGGCATCATATTGATAAACCTGTTTACGACCACAAGGGCGTTTATCATCTGGTTTTTGGCTGTACCCGGGTGTACATTGCGGCCCCTGACATTTAGAGTCGCCAGGGCAGCATTGAAATTTTCAAACTCCAGTTCACCTGCTTCTCCTCCATCTACGGTAAAGGCGAAATCGGCACCAAATTCCTTTACATTGAATCTGTCAGCTCCTTTTCCGATCTCCTCATCGGGCGTGAATCCCAGTCGGACAGTCCCGTGTGTTACTTCCGGATTATTCAGGAAGAACTCCACTGCCGTAACTATTTCTGCAATGCCTGCCTTATCATCTGCTCCCAGCAGTGTATTTCCGTCGGTAGTGATCAGGTCCTGGCCCTTATATTTTAAAAGTTCGGGAAATTGTTTCGGGGAGAGTACTATACCCTCTTTTTTATTCAGGATAATATCCTTTCCGTCATAATTGGTTATTATCTGAGGTTTCACATTTTCACCTGTCATATCGGGACTTGTATCGAAATGGGCGATAAGACCGATAACAGGGCTTTTGACTGGGGTGTTCGACTCCAGGGTGGCGGTGAGGTAGCAGTTATTATCAAGTTTAACATCAGTCAGACCCATCTCAATCAGCTCTTTTTCAATGGCTCTTGCCAGATCCCACTGGTTGTCCGATGATGGACAGCTGTCCGATTTTTCATCTGACATAGTGTTTATTCCGGCGTACCTTATTAGTCTTTCTGCTGCTTTCTCCATGATTTGAAAATTGGTTATACTGGCATAAACTTAAAACAGAGCAATAAAAATAGCAAAAGGCTGCACACGTGCAGCCTTCTGTCACTAAAAATATTATTTATCTTAAAATTGCGTTCCCCAGGATGACTCTTCCGCTTTTCCAGTATCCCCTGAAGTAGGGGTTGTCAGGAAGGTATATTACCTCTCCGCGGCCTATTCCCTCAGAGCCTGCTACCAGGGTATTCTTTACCTTCTCCTGAAATTCGCTGCCTGCGAATCCGCTGACAGGTTCATTTTCCAGAATATAGCCAATATTATTTCCGTCAGCGATAAATGGAAAGATATCTGTCCTTTTCATTATAAACCACGGGTTCCCCAATCCGTAGGCCATTGGGTGTGTCTCGTCCATCTTCACCTTATAGATGGCATATGCAGCCCTGCTTTTTATGGATTCGCGCCTGGAGTTTTCATAGCTTTTGAGCAGGCTGGTATCATCACTCTTCTCCTTTTCCTCAGCGCTCTCCTGCTCCTTCTTTCTTTTCTCTACCGATTCAAACAGCTTGGTTCCCTTTTCTGCTGAAAACAGGGAGACGGCTCTTTCAATGGCTACCACTCTGCCGCCACCTTTCACATATTCCAGTATATTTTCCTTTGCTTTTGTATAGGTGCCCGAAGGGAGTACAAGTACATCAAAATCGTCCAGGTCAGCTGAAACGAGGCCTGAGACCGGGATAACCGTTACCGGATACTCCAGTTCCTGTTCAAAAAAGTACCACATCTCGCCGAATGAGCCGCCTGAGGTGCCTTCTCCACCGGCAAGTGCTATTTCTGGTTTCTTGTTGATCCGGGTGTAATTGGATCCGAGGTCTATTCCCTTCTGGGAGAAACCGCCTGAAGCTGTTTCCATCTGAACCCTGTTTTTGTCGGCAAGCTCAGATACCTTCTTTTCAAAATTTTCTCCTGCATTGGGATTATCGCCCCGGGCAATTATCAGGCTTCCTCTTGGGTACTCTGTATCCCCTGCTGTAAACGGTTTAAGGGCATACCTTACATTGATCTTTTCACGGTAGAGGGCGGCCATCAGCTTAAGTTCATTAAAGCCGGTTCCTTTAACCAGAAATGCATATATTCTTCCATCAGGAACTTTATTGCTCACTTCAGGGAGTTCAAAAGTGCCATCCCCGGCCGCCAGTTTACCCTTAACAGCGTATGCTTTAAGGCTGTAGACATAGGGAAGAGCCCATCCGGTAATGTCATAGCTAAGCGAGTCCGTGAATTTTGAATCAGGCTCAAACAGTACCCTAACCATATTGGATTGTGGCTGGTAGGCTGACACAAGGATATCACCCTTTTCAATTTTGACTGATCCTTCAGCGTTCAGGAGGTAATCAAATCCCTTTACCGTCTTATCAGTGGGTGTGGCTGCTGAATACCTGATCTGATTTCTGTCGAGTTGCTGAAGAAACGCTTCAATTGCCGAGCGGTCATTATCTCCCTTTATTATTACCGAACCATACTCAAATGAGGGGCTGGTGACTCCTGATGTAAAGAATTTATTGAATTCCTCAATCAGCTTTTCCCTGTTATTATTTGCTGCCTGTATAGTGGCAAGGGATGCCAGGTAGTGTCCTTCCATCCGTTTTGCCAGGGTGAGGGTGTCTCCTGATGAAGTTTCCAGTGCGAGTCCGGCCGCACCGCCGCCGCCCTGCTCATAGGTGAATCCCATTGCACCATTAAAGAGCGGCCATGTATCCCCGAAACTGGGACAGAAAAGATCAAAGCTCTCCTTTGTAAAATATAGTCTCTCCTGCTGATCAAAAAGAACGGCATTCTCCTCGCCTGTAAGTTTATGAAATTCACGCTGCCAGGGTGTGATAGTCTCATGCCACGGGTCAGCACCGGGAGGAAAGAAAAACGGCGAGTTGGGCCCCATCTCGTGGAAGTCTGCATGCACATGAGGCATATACCTGTTATATAGTACAAGCCGCTGCTGTGTCTCTCCCTGTGTCTGCCACACCCAGTCACGGTTAAGATCAAAAAGGTAATGGTTTGACCTGGAGCCTGGCCATCCCTGCTGGTGTGACCAGTGGAGCGGGTCAGGATTTATAATCACCGACTGTGTTGCCCTGTACTGATTTGTGTACCTGTCGCGACCATCAGGATTCTGACAGGGGTCAATCACAATAACCATATTGTTTAACCACTCTTCTGCATCCTTATGGCCTTTCGTGGCAAGGGTGTAGAGTACATCCATTGATGTCTCCATGCCCACGGACTCATTGCCATGCACATTATATGCCAGCCACACGAACGGGATCTGTCTGTTTCCCTCTTCCCCTTCTGCCAGTCCGGTATTCACCAGGTTTGCAAGCCTCAGCTCCTCGAGATTTTTAATATTCTCTTCTGAGGAGATAAAGCATACTGTCAGTGGCCTCCCCTCATAGGTGGTACCATATTCCATATATGTCACCATTGGTGACATATCAGCCACATGCCTGAAGTATTCAACTGTTTTATGATGCCAGGTAAACTGGGTGCCGGGTTCGTAACCCAGAAAATCCGCAGGCGATTTAATCGTCTGGGCAGTAGCTGCTTCTATGATCAGCAGCATAAAGAGTAAAGCTCTCAATCTCATCTTTGGATTTTTATATTTTGAGCACTAAATATAATTCAATTACTTGTTAAACGCGCCGGCGGTGTTATGTTATAAAATATAGAAGATGATGACAATGGTTCTAAGGGGTGAGAGACAGTAATTGCCCCACTTAATCTGTAGACTGTATCGTCATTGCCATCATGAAAAACCCTGACCCCGGGAGGTCACTACGTGATCTTATTAATCAGAGGGGAGTAGTGTCTATATATGGAAGTAACTTTTCAGGTTCAGCCCTTTTTTCAGCCTGTAATGGACAAACATCAGTATGGCAGAAAAAGGAATAATTGCTGCGGCAGCTATGGCAGACCATTCAATATCGATGCTCCCCTTAACGAAGAGATCTGTAAAAAGCTCAAAGATGATACACTGAACACCAACTGCCATAAAGATTATTGCAAGAACATTAAAGCCCTTGAATCGTGATCTGGACGAGAGTAAAATAACCAATCCCGTCAATAAAAAAAAGGAGAGGGTAAACGGGAGTGCTATTGGTACAAACCACGTTATGGGTGGGGAGGCCAGATCTATCATAAGAAGCAGTGCCAGGGTATTGACTGCTAGTCCGGGAAGGAGTATCCATACCTTTTTTCTCGTAAAGATTATCAGGGTAAGGTAAATCCACAGGGCAGCAAGCACACTTACCGGGTAAACAGACCAGTTCATTCCTTTGCCTATTACCAGATCAACAATCAGGGATACCATAATTCCGGAAGCCGCAACAATGCCTGACATTTCCCACCTGTAACGGGCTCTCTCCCGTGCATCCATCTTCAGGATTTCGGAGGGATATCCTTGCGAGCGACTAACATGCAAAGTCTCTCCATCGCTTTTGTTATCACCGCAGAGAGGGCAGCTCTTAAGACCCCGGTCAAGTATTACCCCGCAATTGGGACATATCCTTTCATCCATTTTTTGTTCTGTTGTTTATTATTTTGACATCTATCCCCGCTGTGACCATAAATCTCAGAATCTTACGTTCAAGATCCGTTGACCTGCTAAGGTTGACAAAAGTGATCCTCATGGTATCGCCGTAGCTGATAACCCCGCTGTTGGCCCTGAGTATCCTGTTGGGCGGGGGAGGTATTATGGAAAATGATTTGATAAACTCTTCTGCTCCTGCCGGCATCTTTACTACTCCCAGATTGGTCAGCACGCTGCTGTACTTTGTGGGACCATGTTTACGATAGGCGAGAGTCAGTGCCAGGTCTTTTATAAACAGTGGCATGACCCTCAGGAAAAGATTCTTTTCAGGTTTGACATTTCTGCTTATTATCTTGTAAATCAATCGGGTATCTGTTTCAGTCTGCATATAGTGGTACACTATACGTACGATCTCCCCGAAAGTGTAACGCCCAAGCCTGAGGTCTATCTCCGGCATCACAAACAGGGCAAAATTTCTCATTGTTCTGCTGGGCAGCAGTCGCCTCATATTTATAGGCACCTCCAGCCTGATAATCTTATGCCGGGCTCCTGATGAGATGTTGAGAGATTCATAAAATATCTCCTGCAGGCAGTATATATAGATGGCTGTAAGATATTCCGTAATTGAAACCTTTTGGGCTGCTGCAGCATTTTTAATATGCGACACGCTTACCTCCGCCTCTATCACCTTGAGGATCGGATTGTTTTCGACCCTGAAGGGCAGGTTCCATGCCTTGCTTATATTTGAAGTTTTCGGTATTTCCGGCCTGTAGTATCTGTTGAAGCTATCTTCGGTCTCTTCCGGATGAGGTGTTGACGCAGGGTCGATAACCCCCTCAGTGTAACTGATATCCTTTCCTGTAATCCTTAGATAGGTTGTGAGCAGCGACCTGAAAAATTCCATCGCTCCCCCGCCGTCAGTAAGTACATGCATAAACTCCACCGATATCCGGTTTTCATGAGCCAGCACCCTGTATAAAAGCCTGTTCACCGATTCAACCGGGAAACCTGTAAGCATCCGGCTCTCTTCTCCTGACATAGTTGGTGATATATCACGCTTTTCAAGATAGTACCAGAAAAATCCCCTTCTTAGGGTTGTGCTGAAATAGGGAAATCTGCGTGCAGTAAGCTTCAGAGCCTCACTCAGGGATCCCACCCTCACCGGCTCTGTCAGAGTGCAGCTCAGCCTGAATACCGAGGTGAGGTCATCGGATAGCACAGGAGGATAAATCTTCGCCGCATTATCGAGCCTGTACCATTCACTTTCCTTTTCCCGGTTGTTCATATTATCCTAAGCCTTGTATCCCGTTATAACCAGTCGGGATTTTTCTTAAAAATAGTATCAAATAATCTGTTAAGGCTCAAATGTAGGAACTTTAGGTGTGTTATGTAACACTCTTACCCTCTATTTGAAATCAATTGGTTAATTTTAATGGTTTATAGCACTAACAATTATTAATAATAAACAACATTGAGTACAATGAACAGAAAAGTTGTGATCGTATTGGTTGCCTTGCTGATTATCCCTGCAGCATCGGTTCTGGCACAGAGGGGCGGGTTTTCATCCGGTATCATGGGATGGGAAGATGAAAATCATTATCTGGTGCAGGAACGCGACAGTGAAGGAAATAACGTTATTATGTCTGTTGATGCCCGTACAGGGAAAAAGGAGGTTTCAGATTTTCGTGATCCCCGGCGGGAGCTTGCCGCATCACTTCCTGATGGATTTACTGCCGGAATGGGTTCCGCTTTTTCAGCTGATCTGAAATCGGTGGTGCTGTCAAAGGATAATGATCTGTGGTATTTTAAAGCCGGAGCTGATGCACCGATAAAACTGACTTCGGACGATGAGGTGGAAAATAATCCGGCCTTTTCACCCGATGCGATGAAGGTGGCTTTCACCAGAGGCAGGGATCTTTATGTTGTGGATATTAAGAGTGCAAAAGAGACCCGACTAACATTTGACGGAGGTGATAAGATATATAACGGGTGGGCATCATGGGTCTATTTTGAGGAGATACTGGGTCGCGGAAGCAGGTATTCAGCCTTCTGGTGGTCTCCCGACAGTCGCAGAATTGCATATCTGCATACAGATGATAATCCGGTGCCGGAGTTTATTATTAACAGAATTGATGAGGCAGACGGACTACATGGTACACAGGAGATAGTTCCCTATCCAAAGCCGGGTGATCCAAATCCCATCGTGAAAATGGGTGTTGTGGATATAACCGGTGCATCTACTGTGTGGATTGATACCGACGAGAGCATTGATCAGTATATTGCGTGGCCTTCATGGACACCGGATGGTTCAAAGGTGATGGTGCAGGTCCTCAACAGGGACCAGAATGATATGCGATTTATTCTGGCGGATGCATCCAGTGGTAAATTCACTGAGATCTACCGTGAGACAAGGGCCACATGGGTCGATTTTTTTACGGATATTCATGTATTGGAAGATGGAACAGGTTTTATATTAAGGAGTTACCGTGACAACTGGGAGAATCTTTACTACTATGGATGGGATGGTTCGCTTGTAGCACGACTTACCGATGTAGACTGGAGGGTAAACTCCATTTCCAGGGTTGATGAGAAGAAGGGTGTTGTTTATTTTACCGGTACCGGTGGCGAGTCAACGGAATCACATCTATTTATGGTTAAGCTTAATGGAAAAGGGTTTACGAGGCTTACAGATGAATCAGGATCACACTCAGTATCTATATCCCCTGGCGGAAAATATCTGATCGATTCCTGGTCATCGGTGACCACATCTCCTTCGGTTGCTCTCCTTAAGGGCGACGGCAAAACGATAAGGGATATCCAGCTTCCTGAAACTACTCCAATCAACGCTGAAACAGATACATGGAGTGAACTGGTAAGGATCCCCTCAACGGACGGATTTATGATGCCTGCCATGATAACATACCCGGCCAATTTTGATGAGAACGTCAGGCACCCTGTTGTTTTTACTATCTATGGGGGTCCGGATGCCGGTAATGTGAGGAATTCATGGCGCGGCGGAAGAGGCGGTTTCTTTGGAGAGAACGGTATTGTTACTATTTCCGTTGATCACAGGGGATCAGGTCATTTTGGTAAAAAGGGAATCGACTATATGCACCGAAACCTTGGGAAATGGGAGATGGCAGATTATATTGAGGCGGTTAAGTGGCTGCGAGAAAAGCCATGGGTTGATGCTGACAGAATGGGTATTACAGGAGGTTCATATGGTGGCTATGTTTCTGCACTTGCTCTTACATACGGCGCCGACTATTTCACACACGGAATAGCCAACTACTCGGTTACCGACTGGAGGTTGTATGATAATGTCTATACAGAAAGATTTATGGACAGACCACAGGATAACCCTGATGGGTACAACTACGGGTCGGTTCTTACATATGCCTCAAAACTAAAGGGTAAACTCTATATTGTGCACGGCATGGCTGATGACAATGTTCATATGCAAAACAGTGTTTACCTGATATCTAAACTCCAGGATGAGGGGAAAGAGTTCAATATGATGATATATCCGGGTGGAAGGCATGGTTGGGGAGGAGAAAAGGGAACACACCACAGGGAGACACAGAACCGCTACTGGATGAAATGGTTTTTTGATAAGGAGTGATGCTGATCTGATTTCAGATCCGTCAGGCTGCCTGATAAGTCTAACCAGGGATTAGAGAAAGTATTTAAAGGAGTGATGCTGATCTGATTTCAGATCCGTCAGGCTGCCTGATAAGTCTAACCAGGGATTAGAGAGCATTTAGTGGTAACCGGATATTAATTGGATTGTTTTTTGGTCCAATTTGAATTATCAATAGCAGAGAAATTCATAATTAAATTATGATAAAATTATCGGGATAACAGAAATCAGCAATGATAATAAATTACAAAGTCTGTAACATTGGCAAGAGTAGTAACATTGGCAAGAGTAGTAACATTGGCAAGAGTGGTAACATTGGCAAGAGTGGTAACATTGGCAGACAATAGTTGTAACATTGGGATGTCTTTAAAAATTGAAAAAATTGATAACCTTGGCAAAATATAAAACAGTGACAAAACTTTTGGTTCTGACAGCTCTTGTTGTTCTAATATCATCAGGCTGCAGCAATAGAGGTGTAGAAGCAGAACTGCTGCTGGAGCCTCTTGAAACAGGAAGCAGTGTTTCAATACGGGCACTGCATATCGTAAATGAAAATGTTGTATGGGCCGGTGGTTCACAGGGGACATTTCTCCTCTCTGCCAATGGCGGAGAGTCCTGGAAGGTTGGATCACTGCCCGTAGTGGAAAATGAAGAGTTCCGGAGCATTCATGGCTGGGATTCACAGCATGCCCTGATGTTCGGAATCCAATTCCCCGGAAGAGGATACCATACATCCACGGCCGGAGAGGAGTGGGATATAGTATATGAAAATGATACACCCGGAATATTTTTCAACTCTGCCAGGTTTGCCGATGCCAGACGCGGGATAGCCCTCAGCGATGCTGTTGATTCGGTTCCATTTGTTATCCGCACTGCCGACGGTGGAGAATCATGGGAACGGGTAACTGATCTGCCCCCCTTAAAAAGAGGGGAGTACCATTTTGCTGCCTCCAACAGCTGTATTGAATACCTGCCTTCAGGACAGATATGGATAATTACAGGTGGTGGTGATGCCAGAGTCTTCTTTTCATCTGATCACGGAGAGAGCTGGAGTGTTTATGATACCCCGGTAAGAAGCGCATCTCCATCAACCGGAATATTTTCAGTCGCTTTTTCCGATCCCATGAATGGTTTGGTAATGGGCGGAACATACGACAATCCGGTTCGTAACGACAGTATTGCTGCATATACCAGTGATGGTGGTGTTACCTGGAATCTGGCTGAAACTATGCCCGCGGAGTTCAGGTCGCAGGTGCTGTGGCTCGATCCCGTAAATGAGACAGCCATTGCTGTCGGCAAGACAGGCTGGGATTACACCCTGGATGGTGGCAAAAACTGGATTCACCTTTCCGACTCGGGATATTATGTTGCAAGGAGCATCCCGGGAACAAAGACAGGCTTTGCTGCCGGATCAGATGGCAGAATAGCGCGTTTTGAGCTTAAAATCAGATAATTAATTAAATAACATATCAGCCCTATGGCAGAGATAAACAGAAGAGAGGTAATTAAGGAGATTAGAAGGTTAATGCTTGAAAGTAAGCTGGATGCCCTGATTGTCCCGGTAACAGATCCTCACCTTGGGGAGTATGTTCCGGAGCACTGGAGGATTATCGAATGGCTTACCGGCTTTACAGGCTCGGCAGCAAATGTGGTGATCACACATGATTTTGCAGGGTTGTGGACCGACTCAAGATATTTTATTGCAGCGGAAGAGCAGCTTAAGGGAAGCGGCTTTGAACTGGTAAAGCTGAAGATTCCGCATACACCCGAATATATTGAGTGGATCACTTCTGCCCTGAAAGCAGGTGGGCGGGTAGGTGTTGATGGCAGGGTAATACCCGTGGCTACGGTAAACAAAATGAGGGAAGCATTCAGTGTGAAGAAAATTGAACTTGATATTGAGGCGGATCTTATAAGCCCTCTGTGGCACAACAGACCCCCCATGCCGGAAACCGGAATATTTGAACATGAATTGCGCTTTGCAGGGATAAGCAGGGAAGATAAGATAACGCAGGTGCGTACCGTGATGGAGAAGATGGGTGCCGATAATCACATGCTTACCTCACTTGATGATATTGCATGGATGCTGAATGTCAGGGGAGGAGATGTTACATACAGTCCCCTCTTTACAGCCTTTGCCCTGATAACAAGGTCACAGGTACTGCTGATGATCAATGAGGATAAGGTGCCCGCAATACTGAAGCAGAAATTTGACAGGGAGGGGATTGTTTTACTGCCTTACGAGGAAACGGACAGTATGATTTCAGAAATCTCCCCGGATGAATCGCTTCTGGTAACATCTGGAACACTCTCCGCTGTTCTTTTCAAGGCAATACCTGAAGGTGTGAGGCTGATTGAGGATGTCTCTGTCCCCGGAAGGCTTAAGGCAATAAAGAATGAAACCGAACAGTTGCATATAAGAGATGTGATGGTACGCGACGGGGTGGCACTTACAAGGTTCTTTTACTGGCTTGAAAACAGTATAGGTAAGGAGAGTATTACAGAGATATCTGCAGCCGACAAACTGCTCTCCTTCAGGATGGATCAGGAGAACTGCACCGGACCCTCCTTTGCAACCATAGCGGGATATAATGAACATGCCGCCCTGCCTCACTACTGCGCTGTGCCTGAAACGGATGCGGAGCTGAGACCTGAGGGGATTTTTCTGTGTGACAGCGGCGGACAGTACCTCGATGGAACAACGGATGTTACACGGACAATTGCCCTTGGCAAACCCACGAAACAGCAGAAAACAGATTTTACACTGGCGCTGAAGGGTACCATCAATCTGGCCATGGCAAAATTTCCACTGGGAACAAAGGGGTACCAGATTGAGATACTGGCCCGAAAGGCACTGTGGGACAACGGCATGAATTACGGACACGGTACAGGTCACGGCGTAGGCTACTTCCTTAATGTGCATGAGGGGCCGCAAACCATTGGTACAGGAGCCTCGGGTGATCTGAAGACTAATATTGAACCTGGAATGCTTACAGCCGATGAACCTGCTATCTACAGGGAGGGAGAGTATGGCTTCCGTACTGAAAACCTGATTCTCTGTGTTGATGACAGGGAGACGGAATATGGCCGGTTCCTCAGGTTTGATACTGTAACGCTTTGCTATATAGACAGTACACTGATTGAAAAAGAGCTGATGACAGAGGCTGAGACAGCCTGGATAAACGATTATCACAGTAAGGTTTTTGAAAAGCTGTCGCCTGCACTCAACCCGGAAGAGAAATCATGGTTGAAATCAAAGACCTGTTTGATTTAAAAAAGGGGAAACTTTTTGTATTGCCTGCAACAGTTTCAGTTCTGGTTTTATGGTTGGTTAAATAACCATAAAAGATGCTAACATGTGTTAAAATGACGCTCTCCCGACCATAATCAGGCCTCCGGCAATTAAAAAAAAGGTCATTTAAAGGCTTAGATTTATTTTTTTTGTATTGATTCAGGTTGAATTTTAATTTAGTAATCTGGGTTGGTTTGCTATTTGTTATACAAAACATAATATATTATATATCAGGTATATAAGGTTTAATTTAATTTGTTTCCGGATACACTTGCTAACGATGCAGAAGTGATAAAATGGTTTATTCACAATGCCATCATAAATGCGTGTATAAAAATATTTGTAATTACCAATGATATTTGGAATAAACTCCTATTTTTGAAACACTAACTAATCTAAAACTTGAACCTATGAAGAAACTAACTTTGCTTATTGCATTATTTGTGTCTTTAGGGGCCGTTGCCCTTATGGCCCAGACGGTGCAAATTACAGGTACAGTTACCAGTGAACAGGATGGTATTCCGATTCCTGGTGTATCTGTAATTGTAAAGGGAACAACAATCGGGGTGACTACTGATGTTGACGGCAATTATGCCATATCAGTCCCTGTTGGTTCCAATGTGTTAACGTACTCATTTATTGGCATGAAGCCGACGGATGTGTTTATTGAAGGGAGATCGGTGATCAATGTAGTTCTGGCTCCGGATATTTTTGGTCTGGACGAAGTAATTGTGACCGGTGTTGCCTCAATGACACCAAGAAAAAAACTATCCATCACAGTTGACAGGGTGACAGAGGATCAGTTAAAGGAGGTACCGGCAACATCAGCTGCAGGGGCACTCCAGGGAAAGATATCAGGTCTTACCATTGTTCAGGCCAGCGGTCGGCCCGGTAGTGCTGCATCAATTCGTCTTAGAGGAGCTACCACAATAGGTGGTTCACAGGCTCCACTTATCATTGTTGACGGGGTTATGCTGGAAGGTACTCTGGCTGACATAAACGTAGATGATATCGAATCCATGGAGGTTGTAAAGGGTGCTGCTGCATCTGCTCTCTACGGGTCGCGAGCCGGTAACGGTGTTATATCAATTGCAACCAAGAGGGGTAGCAACCTTGCCGCAGGAAGAACCAGCGTTACCATAAGGAATGAATGGGGACAGTCACGGGTGGCAAACAAGCTTGCGGTTTCCAAGCATCATGTTAACAGACTTGCCTCTGACTGGGCCAGTGAGGACCGTTATACCAGGTATTTCGGAGTAACAACGTATGGTGATCTTCCCAGTCATACCAATCAGGACAGTATCGGGTATGTTATCGGAGGTAGCCTTACACTTGACCCTGATCATTATATGGATAATGAATATGGTCTTGTGCAGGACCAGCTTGATCTCTTCTACCAGCCGGGTGATTTTTCAACCAACTACGCTTCTGTAGCAACAAATACAGGCAATACAAACTTTATGATCTCCTTTGAGAATGCCAAACAGTCAGGCGTTGTGTTTAAGGCAGAAGGTTACAAGAGAAACAATTTCCGTGTCAATATTGACCATAAGTTTTCAGAAAAGGTATCCTTTTCAACAAGTAATCTTGTGATAAAAACATCATCAGACCAGGGTTCCATGGACTTCTTCTCGCTTCTGCAGTTGCAGCCTGATATGAACCTGCTTGCCAAAAACCCGATAGATGGTTCAGACTACCGGCTTAATGTTGACCAGTTCGGAACAACCGTAAACCCGCTCTATCTTCTAAATAACACAGACAATACATCCTCAAGAAACAGAATATTGAGTAGTTACAAATTAAATTATATTCCGTTCGATTGGCTGACCCTGACAGGACAATACAGCTTTGAGAAGCAGGATAACTACAGCCACTGGTTCAGGGAAAAGGGTTATCTTATCCTTTCAGGTGTTGTTAATCAGACTGATGGCGAATTATACAAGTCAAACAGTCAGCAGTTATCCCAGGTTTTCCAGTTTACTGCCAACTTTAACAAGCAGTTCGGAGACATTACTGCAAAGGGTAAATTAAGTTACCTCTTTGAGAGTAATGAATGGGAGGGTTTTTCAACCGGATCAAGGGATTTCGGAACAGCAGGTGTACCTCAGTTCGGAAATACTGATCAGTCAGAGGCCTATAACGGATCCTATAACGGAGCCATCAAGGCTGAAAACGTATTTGGTATTCTGGATATCGACTATCTGTCCAAGTATATAGGATCTTTCCTTTATCGTATTGACGGAGCCAGTCAGTTTGGAGCCGATGAGAGATATAATCCGTATTTCCGGATTTCAGGGGCATACCGTATAAGTGAAGATATTACTATACCGGGGATTGATGAACTCAAGGTAAGGGCTTCTTACGGAACAGCCGGTCACCGTCCTCCATGGACCGCACAGTATGAGACATTCAATATCTCAGGGGGTGTTCCGGTGATGAATAATTACGGTAACGCAGATCTTAAGCCAACAACAATCAAGGAGCTTGAAATGGCTCTTAATGTTGACTTCCTCAATAGATTCTCATTTGAGTTTATCTATTCAGAGACCGATGCTGAGGATCAGCACTGGCAGGTGCCTCTTGCTGCTTCAGCCGGTTATCGGACCCAGTGGCAGAATATGGGAACACTTTCGTCAACGTCATTTGAAGCTTCTCTGGGTGCAGAGATTGCAAACACACCAAATTTCAGGTGGAGAGCCAATGCAACATTTGACCGTATACGCCAGCAGATCACTAAACTGAATGTAGCTCCGTTCACAACCGGTGCACGTGGTAATGCCGGTGACCCGGGATCATTCTATATCACTGAAGGAGCTGTATTCGGTGAATTTTCAGGAGAATATTTCCTGAGGTCAATGGATGAGATGGCTGCCCAGCTAGAGTTACTGAGCGGACCAGGACAGCGTTATGAGGGTGTCTCAATTAATGACTTCACCCGCAACAGCGATGGCTATATTATTCCTCTCGGAACAGAAGGTACACTGAATGAGGTTCCGGTTAAGATGTATGATGAATCAGGAAATCCTCTTACAACCACTGTAGGTGACGCTAACCCTGATTTCCATATGGCTCTTACCAACAATATCACATTTATGGATTTCACTCTCTATGTACTTCTGGACTGGAAACAGGGTGGTGATATATATAACCTAACCAACCAGTGGATGTACCGTGATAACAGATCGGCAGACATGGATCAGTTTGGCAAACCTGAGAATGAGAAGAAGACTATTGACTACTACAAAGCCCTTTATAATGTTAACACGTATAACAACCACTTTGTAGAGGATGGTTCATACCTGAAAGTGCGAGAGATTGCACTTTACTACAGTGTTAACAAGGGCTTTCTTGACAGGGTGATGAATGGTTTTGTAAAAGAGTGCCGTTTTGGTGTTAGTGGACGTAACCTGTATACCATTACAAGGTACTCCGGCTTTGATCCTGAAGTAGGATCAACAGAGGGTAACGGTGACAATACCATACAGGCCTGGGATGAGTTTAACTATCCTAATTTCAGGACTATATCCGGATCAATTGAGTTTAAGTTTTAAATGCTAAATCAACTGAATTATGAAAAACAGAATTTTTAAATTATATGTTCTGCTTATTACCTTTAGTCTTGTAACATTCAGTTGTGCAGACCTGGAGGTAATAAATGAGAACGCGCCTGATGCTTCAAGAGCACTGGCCAATCCTTCCGATGTTATGTCACTGGCAGGAGGGTCATTCCGCACCTGGCATAATGCCATCCAGGAATATAGCGGACTCGCTCTTGCTATGGCAACAATGGCTGATCATTTAACATGTTCGTGGGGTAATGGTGCTATGAGGGATTTGTCATGGGAACCAAGGATAAATTCCTTTAACAATAGTCTTACCTACGCTTATTTCGGCCATCTAAGATATAACTGGCAGAATTCATACAGTGCAATTTCAGCTGCAAACCTCGCGTTGCAGAGGCTATATGATGGTATGGAATTCGGAACTGACGGGGAAGATAATGCTCTGGTTGAAGCTTTCTGCAACCTCTCAAGTGGTGCTTCACACGGATACCTGGGTCTTGTTTTTGACCAGGCTAACGTAATTACATGGGATGCAGATATCTCAACCCTGGAGCTTATGCCATGGTCTGATGTGGTTGACGCATCACTTGACCTGCTTGATAATGCTATAGCAATATGCAATGCCAATTCATTTGAGGTTCCGGCATCCTGGGTTGGTGGTCAGTCAATGACAAATGTTGAACTTGGAGAGCTGGCAAACAGCTATGCTGCTCGTATCCTGGCATCCAGTTCAAGAACCAAGGCACATAATGATAATCTGGACTGGGGAAGGGTTCTTACCTATTCACAGAATGGTATTACCAGCGATTTTGCACCTGAGCTGGGTTCAGCATATGGTTGGTATGATATGTACTTTATCTATGGCCGTTACTCAGGATGGGGAAGAGTTGATATGCGTATTATTAACGCAATGGATCATGATTATCCCAGCAGGTGGCCCTCTGATAATGAGTCCTGGAACACTACTGACGGAGAGGACCCTGAAGAGGCTGATCCTACCAATGACCAGAGGCTGGTTACAGATTTTGAGTACCTCGCCTCAAATGCTTTCCCGGCGGATCGCGGTTATTACCACTACAGTCACTATCGTTTCAGCCGATATGACTATATTACTTCATCAGTATGGTATGGTAACCAGCCCATGCCTATGTTCCTTGCATGGGAGGTTAAGCTCCTTGAGGCCGAAGCCCTTCTGAGGACAACAGGAAATGCTTCAGGTGCCCTGGCAATACTGAATGACCCTGCCGGGCCGCGTAAGGTACGTGGTCAGTGTCCGGATATAACAGCTACTGACGTGGCAACTGTACTGCGCTATATCCTGGATGAAAAGGATATAGAATGTCACCTTACAGGTGCCGGCATACCTTTCTTTGATATGAGGAGGACAGACCGTCTGCAGCCTGCCACACTGCTCCACTTCCCGGTTCCTGCAACAGAGCTTGAAATTTCAGGACTGCCACATTATACCATCAATGCCGTTGCTGACGGAGTTGACGGTTCAGCCGGTGACTGGACAGGATGGGATGAATAGGTCACTCTGTATTTAAATATTTAAAACATAGAAACATGAAAAATAGATTATTCAGATATATCTCTTTGCTTACAGTGATAGCTATGGTTTTTGTAGTATCCTGTGAGAAAACAGATATTCAAAAGGCAAATGAGGAATACGATTTCAGTAAGATCGTTCCTAAAGTACAGGGAATCTCTGGCCCGGCAACAGTCATTCAGAGCTTATCAGGGTCATATTCCGTGAACTATTTCAGAGGCGGGTCCACCTGGGACTGGCAGGTTACAAATGGAACCATTACTTCAACAAGTGCTGATACCCGACAGATAGATGTTCTGTATGATGCACTGGGTGAGGCGATTGTTACTGTAACAGAAACTACTTTGGGCGGAATTACCTCAGATCCAATGTCCGACACTATCAGTGTAGTATTACCAGAGGTGACTTTGGTTGGTCCTTCAAATGTGGCCCAGACTTTTTCATATACATATTCTGTTGACTATGACCGTGCAGGATCAACCTGGAGCTGGAGCGCTACTAATGCTACCATTACTGAGATTAGTGACGATACCAAAGCGGTTGAAGTTTTGTTTACTGACGCAGGTGATGTCACGCTAACTGTTACAGAAACTTTGTCAACAGGTGTTAGTTCACTGCCATTAGAGTTCAATATTACGGTTGCTGAATTCTGTCCTATGACCAGGGATGATTTCCTGGGTACATGGAGAGGGACTGAAACTGGTGACAGTGACAGTGAACTTACTGTGACATTTATAGCTGGTGCTGAAGATAATGAAATAGTTGTTGAAGCTGTAGCTGGTATACCTGCATTTCTTGGCGAAGTGTTTACCGGGTGGGGCGAGACATTCCAGCCGGGATTCGGTGCTGAAGGTGATATCACTATAGTTGTAAATGAAAACGGAAGCCTTTCAATAGGCTGGGATTACTGGGGTCAGACCCTGCCAGGTCCGTATAACTACTGGTACCATGGATCAGGTCTCTGGTCTGGTTGCGGAGCTGCTCCTACCATTGAGTTCACGTTTAACATGGACTGGAACGGTGACGGATCTACAGCTTATAGTAATGCAGTTGAGCTAACTAAAGATGTAACCTAGGAAACTGTATCTTACAGGCGAATATAAATGGGCTGTCATGAAAATGGCAGCCCATTGTTTGTCACCCTGTTTCCCATCCTGTTAACGAGAGTCGCCCGTGTGTTCAAGCTCAACGGTAATGATCTTTGACCATGATACCGGAATGCCTGTGTCGGTAATCCCTTTAATTGTTATAATGTAATCTGCGCAGTAATCAGATGTAAAAAAATCAAATCTGACTGAGCCGTCTTTGGAGGGATTTATCCTGCTGCCGAAGAAAAGTGTGTTCCTGAAATCAGGGACAGGAGTGTCATAAGGCCTGCCCTCACCATATGAGATATGTCCGGGGCAGAGAGTTTCATCTACCGGGATATATTGTGTTCTCATACCTGCCGGGGCCAGATCCGGACCGTTAACTTCTCCTTCCCTGAGGATAATGCTGACAATTCCATTGAAAACAATACTGCCTGTCTGGTATTTACCCTTTATGATATCTATTTTCTCAACTGACCCGGGATCCAATGAGGCAATTGCCCCCGGATCATTTATCAGAACGCCATCCACCATAATAATATCCGGATTTTCAAACTTTTGACCGGTAATGTCATCTGCAAAAACGAGATTTAAACCTGTTCTCTGCCTCCTTAGTGAAACACCGGGCGTCAGTTCATGAAAAACCTCCTCCATACTCGGCAGGGCTATGTAATCTGCAAGTATCAGCTCAATATCTGGCTTGCCGTAGAATCTGACCCTGCTGTTATTTAAATCATTACCTGTAACAGCAGGAGCAAATTCTTTATAGATCTTATTTAACTGGTAGTTAATCCCCATTTTAACGGCATTCTCAATTAATCCCGGATCCAGGGGAAACTCCCCTGGCCTGGTTTTTATGTACTCGCCTGAGAAGGGAGTATTTACTTTAATAAGCCAGTTGTGGCCCAAATCAGCAGGCTGGATGAATATATCCCTTATACCCTCTTCAGGTTTCAGGTAGAACCTGAAGTTACCCAGGGAATCAGAGAATGAGTAGTTTATCTGCGGGATACTGGAAGGGGTTGAGAGATAGAGCAACAGCTCACTCCCAGGAGTGAGGTTCTCTCTTGAAACAATTGTACCTTCAAGGAACGGACCGTATGCTTCACGGGGGTATTTAAAATCAGTTTCTGCTTCGTTCTCCGGTTTCTCCCTGCTGCTGCGAGAAACATACTGGCTCATATGTGGCTGACGTGGACCTGCAGCTGCAACAGCAACAGAAATACTGAGGTTTGTTAGGTTGGGGTTTTCATAAACATTGCTGTCAAGGTTTACCTCAACAGTTACCTTCTCCCTGGGAGTGAATGATTCACCGACAAACAGGGAAGATATTCCTGCAGCCTTATTCTCCCGTAAATGGTTATAAGGAGATCTTTCTTTTCCGGAAGGCAGCTTGCTGTACTGAAGAATATCGGGATTCTTCTCCTTGTCCCTGAATGGGTTGTATACTACAACATCCTGGTGATAGTATGATTCAGGACCGAAATTTTTCATGAAATTTGTATAGGCTCTTATATAGTAGAGGCCTGTTGAAATGGTGTCAGGCAGCGATATCGATCCGGAGGCAATACCACTGTTAATTCCTGATCTTATATTTGCAACAGGTATATTTGAACTGCTGACAACTTCAATATAGGCCACTCTGGATCTTTTCCCTTCAGGATTATTATTCCCGTCAAGAAGGTAGAGGGAGAACCATATATCTTCGCCTGCTATATAAATGGTTCTGTCTGTATGTATATATACCTGCTCATAGTTTACACCCCCTGCCTTACCGCTGTCAGCTGTTGTACCTTCAACCATTGACAGTTTTAGGTGAGGTATCGCCTCCGCAATTGTGCAAGGTGCAATGCTCAGTAAAAGCAGAAGTGATAACCTGTTTATATAATACATAGGATCACCGGTTATTTAATATCATCATTCCAGAACAGTGGTTCAATATTAGATCCAAAAAGTGTACAGTCAGCACATTTCTCCCATATGCTTACCAGAAATCCTACTTCGTCGATCTCATCCAGTACAAAAATATGGGTTCCTATGCCTGCAATATTATCAAGCGTCTGTAGAGTATCTGTTATACAGTACTGCCCTGCAAAATCCATCTTGATTGTGTCATTTTGTATAAACAACCGGCTTGATTCCACCGAGGATACACTGAAGTATCCAAGTACACTCTCAGAAGGATCTGTTGTTGAATATATGTTCCCCTCTATAGGCATGGGGATAGGATCGTACAGACCACCAATTTCACCGGATATCTTTTTTACCCGGTCCCAGTAAAGGTACTCATCGGCCGTGATGGAGTGTTGTTTAACGTTTATACTGTATTTATATCTAAGTTTTTCACTCTTCCTGTTATCAAGGTATATCAGTGGCATCCTGTCAACATATACCTCTTCCAGTGCTGAAGAGTTATTGATCATGATATCAGTGGATCTTTCGGTTATCCAGCAGATCCTTTTTGAGTCCGGTGGATAGTGAAATGGCAGATGATACTCATATACCTCTTCGTAGGTCCACCTGAAATGGCGGCATGTATTCGTCGGATCATATGTATTCAGGTAGATCTGGTAAGCATATAGCGGGGGCCATATAATATCCTCATCAGAATACTCAAACTCCCAGAATACCGAGTCAATGCCCGGCACTTCAAGCATCTCAATAAACGGCGTCTCATAATCAGAGCTCCCTGTTGAGATACTGAGTTTATAACTTCTCCCTGAAACAGCCTGAAAATTGAGGGAATCAGTGATATAGTACCCCGGCCTTTTTTCATAGAGATACTTTTTGCGTCCCAGATCATCCTCGATAAATATTGAAGCCCCCCTGACAGGGGATGATATCCCTGAAACATCAACAGGTCTGGTATATGAGAGTCTTACATAGTTTGAGTGGTATTCATCAGTCAGAAGTGCTTCAACCACAAGGATGTTCTCATATCCCTCTATTTCGGGAGTGAACTTTGTGATGCATGATGCTGTCATCAACAGGAATGATATGAGTGGTACGACTACTCTTTTCATGGTCAGAACTTAAATGTGTAAGAGATTGATGGTATAGGTCTGGCAAAAATTGAAAGCTTGTAACCATTCACTATGTTCTGCTCGGTTTTAAAATATATTGAGTATACATTTTCTCTTCCGAGCAGATTAATGACAGAAAAAGTGAGGGTTGAATGTGCCAGCTTTTTTGATTTCAGATTGCCATCAATAGTTAATGCAATATCAAGCCTTGAGTAGTCGGGTATTCTGTACTGATTACGATCCGAATAGTGCAGAATATTATTGCCCCCGAAATTATATGCTGCTACGGGATAGGTAATCGGTCGGCCGGTACTGTAACTGTATGTTGATGAAAAACTTATCCTTCTTGAGAAGATATAGTTGAATACCAGTGTCAGGTCATGTGGTTTATCGTAGTTAGCAGGAAAACCGGCCCCGGAATTTATCTCCTCCTCGGGAAAAGGAGTTGCACTTCTGACCATAATGCTTGAATATGTATAACTTAGCCATCCATTCATCCTTCCGTTACTTTTCCTGATCATAAATTCCAGACCCCTTGCGTTACCATTGAGATTAACAATATCTGTCTCGAGGTTTTCATTCAGCAGCAGGGAGGCGCCTCCCTTAAAGTCGATAATATTTTTAATCCTCTTATAATATCCTTCAACTGATAATTCAAGGCTGTTATTGAGCAGGCTGGTGTAGATACCAATTGCTGCCTGTTCTCCCCTCTGTGGCTTTATATGAGTATCACTGAGAACCCATATGTCGGTTGGTGATATTGATGCGGTATTTGAAATCTGGTGTATGAACTGTGCCGTATTATTATAGCTGAGCTTAACAGAGCTCCTGTTACTTATAAGATAATTAACGGAAAGCCTTAATTCCGGCACAATATATCTTTTAGCTGTTTTCCCCCTGCCATAATAAATGGTGTCAGTGATTGAGGATCTGCTTCTTGGGAAACCGGGATGATAAATGTAGACTGTTGAGGGGCCGGTTGAAAAGAACGTTGAAAGCCTTATTCCTGCATTAATATTTAAATTGTCAAGCAGGTTTATCTCATCACTGATAAAAAATGAAGGAGAGATTGCATTCTGCCTTTGAATTGCAGAAGGGATAACCAGTGATGAGTCACCTGCAGGATAGATTTCGCCCGGCAACACCTTATACCTGCCAATGTCAACCCCAAAATCTGCCTGGTGCCTGTAGTTGGGGTACCAGGTGAAGTGCGCTTTTATATCTGTATAATCTATGTTGTGGCGCAAGCCAAATGAGAATACTTTCTCCGATTCACTTGTAATATCATAGTTATAGTTACTGTGATTCAGTGAAACCACCCCGAATAGTTTTTCCGTGAAAATATGTCTCCATTTTGCAGAGGCAATTATATTATTGTAGGAATAGAGAGTGTCATTATTAAACTTAAATTCATCGTGGCTAATGTAACCGGATAGTTCCAGGTTGTTCTGTTTGTTTATTTCGTGGACAAGCCTGAAATTTGAATCATAGAAACCTATTCTGCTGCGCTTTAGTTGTGCATCGTCAATCATTTTCAGGACCCAGTTGGAATAGGTGCTTCGGCCTGCCAGAAGAAATGATGTACGATCTTTGATAATCGGGCCTTCTATCATCAGGTGGGCTGTAACAGGACTTATACCCCCTGTACCGGCAAATTCCTTTTTGTTGCCGTCTTTTGCAACAATATTAAGCACTGAGGATATTCTTCCGCCATATTTGGCCGGAATACCCCCTTTATACAATGCTATATCACTGATTATATCAGAATTGACTGCAGAGAAAAAACCAAAGAAGTGAGAAGAATTAAATACCGGGGCATCATAAAGGAGTACCAGGTTCTGATCAGATGATCCGCCCCTTACGTGAAACCCTGCAGATCCTTCACCCACACTCTGCACTCCCGGCAACAACAGGGTGGTCTTAATAATATCGGGTTCTCCCATACCTGACGGAATAAGCTTTATTGTCCGTATATCGAGCTTCTCGAGTCCTGCCATACTCTTTTGAAACCCATATCCCCCGGATGTAGTAACTGTTACACTACCAAGCGGAATCAGGTTCTCTTTAAGATCAATATCAAGAGTTCCGGTTGCGTACAGGTTTATCTGGCGGATTATTGTTTTCATTCCCAGGCAGCTAATCTGAGCATGATAACTGCCCTTTGGCATCGTAAGTGAATAGTAACCATACTGGTTGGTCATAGTCCCGGTTTTAATCTCATCAACGATAAATGCTGCTCCAATTACCGGCTCTCCGGTTTCAGAGTTACGCATATATCCTGATATGGTTACATCTCCGGCCATATTATCAGTTGGTCTTCCAATTTCGATTATCTGGAATTCATCCTTTGAGGCTGTTAGCTGCTGGGTATCATCCTGCGGTCGGTAAATATACATGGTGTCTGACAGAGGCTCAGTAACCCCCGGCTCCTTAACCCTGTATTTTCCTGTTAGTACGATGAATCCTGTTTTGTCAATATAAAAACTTATTCCATCCGGGAGCAGAAGTTGCTCCATAGCACTCCTCAGGGATACCTCCCTGAAGGAGATGTTGATTACGATGTCTTTAACCCATACAGGATTATAGAATACCCTTACTGAAAAGTCAGATTCGATAAAAGCGGCAAATTCGGCAAACGATATATTTCTGAAATCACCTGTAATCTTTAACTCTTCTGTCTGGCCTTCAGCACGAAAAAAGAGAGTTAAAAGGATTACGGTTATATAAATCTTTATTTTCATAAAGCTATTACTCTGAAATCAGATTATCGTAAAATTCCAGAACCGGAATTAATCCTTCCGGGGTGTCAATATCTACTTTAATCCGGCTTTTTCTCATAAATGATCTTACATCTCCGGAGTAGTTACCAAACAGTCTGCACAGAGACTTTATGTTACTGAATTCATATTGCTTTCCATCGATTGACAGCAGTAGCCTGCTATCCTGCTGAAACTGGTCATACCTCGCTTCAACTGCAAACTGCACCCTCTTTTTCCGCCATTGCTTAAGGAGATCTGCTTTTCCACTGTAAAAGAGCTGATAAAAAGCCTGAGACTCCTGATTAACACCGTGATTTGTGAGAGTATAACTCTTGCCCTCATAATGCAGGACAAAGCTCTCAACCATCTCCCTGTTGAGTATCAATACACGTTTGTTAATGTAATTAATAAGCAGGTCATCATTGTATATATCATATTTCAGCGGAACATCTGTAAAGAGGGTTCCGTTTATGGTAACATCACCATTTATCCAGTCGGGAGTGAGCATAAACTCTGTTCCTATTACACCAAAATAGGTTCCTATCCATACCCTCCCGTTATAAAGTAACTGGTTGGTCAGCAGAGTATCCTCCTGTGCTGTAATATCAACAGTGGATGATTCTTCCGGTACCATAACACCCGGGAAGTAGTATTGGGACGTTCCCGGCGATTCCGGTGAAAAGATAATAAAAGTCAACAGCAGAAGCAGTCTGGGCATATTTTATACTATATAAAGCAAGGCACAAGGTATATTAAAGGTAGATATATTTTTATTTTTACCTAACCTCTCCTTTACTGTTTAACAACATTACTGATATTGTCTCAGAAAGATGCTATCAGGCTGTAGCATATTTTTTTACACCTGTTTTCTCCGGTTAATAAATAGTGCCCTAAAATCCTGTGAAAATTTAATGCTTCAATATATCTTTACCCTCAATGCCGGAATACGGTTCAAAAAGGAGTGCAGATGCAATTTTTGCTTAACCTGCATAAGGAATCCCGGATAATTTAGTTTTTTTACAGATATGAACTGTAGTTGTGTGAAGGGGTTTTAATATTCTTATATACAGACAAATAAATATCAAAAATTATAAAAATAACAAACAGTTATGGTACGAATTACGGGTATTCTGATTTTGGTTTTTTTAGTGATGGCATCATGTGGTTTGAATACTGTTACAATAGAAGAGAGACTTGCTACTCTGGAGGCAGTTAAAATAGATTCTTTAGAGCCGGACTCAATTTTTTCCAGGGCATGGGAAATTCATCTGGTACAGCCGGTTGATCATAATAACCCTGACGGGGAGAGGTTCAGTCAGAAGATCTATCTCTCCTATGCAGGAGCTGACCGTCCGGTTGTAATGGTTACAGAGGGGTACAGCGCCGGCCGGAATTATACCACCGAGCTGGCCCGTTACCTGGAATGCAACCAGATAATTGTTGAACACAGGTATTTTGGGGAGTCCGGACCAGATTCTCTAAACTGGAATTATCTGACCACATGGCAGGCAGCAAGTGATCATCACAGTATTATTGAGACATTCAGCGAGGTTTTCCGTGGCGACTGGATTACCACCGGTGTAAGCAAGGGAGGGCAGACGGTGATGTTTCACAGTTATTACTATCCGGATGATGCAACTGTAAGAGTGCCTTATGTGGCACCTCTCAACTTTGGACCGGAAGATCCAAGAATCTACTCTTTCCTGGATTCGGTTGGCACTGACTATTGCAGGACAAGGATTCTGGAGGCACAGAGGGAGATCCTTGAAAACAGGGATATATATTATCCAATGATGCTTGAAATGGCAGAGGAGGAGGGATATACATTTGAACGCGCCGGGGGCCCGGAGAAGGTTTTTGAACTGGCGGTGCTTGAATATGATTTTGCTTACTGGCAGTGGGGGAAGACATCCTGTGATGAGATTATTACAGAGGGCGAGCCGGAGGAGATATTCAACCAGTTTTTCGGGATCACCGATATCAGTTACTTCTCTGATTCAGGGATCAGCTATTTTGAGCCATTCTTTTATCAGGCACTGACAGAGATAGGCTATTACGGTTACCGTTTTGATATATTCAATGACCTGCTGCTGTATGTGTCAGATGGGGAACTGCCTGATTTTGCTTTCAGTGCCCCCGATGGTGTGAGTCTCGATTATGATTACTCTGTGGCTGAGAATGTGGATAACTATATCAGGAATGCCTCCAACTTTATATTCATTTATGGTATGAAGGATACGTGGTCAGCAACCTCGGTTACTCTCTCAGGTCAGTCCAACTCACTTAAAATAATGAAGAAGGAGGGAGATCATTCTACCAGGATAGATAATCTCGATGAGAATGATCGTGAACTGGTTCTTGGCACTCTTAATGACTGGCTTGGCAGGTAGAGCGTTTTTCACCATTAAGATTCCTGCTGACCGAAAATAATTTAGATAGCCGGATAGCTGTTTATCAGTGAGATGGGATAATAGTGCACCGTTATTACATCTGAAGGATATTTATTACCGCCTTTTGATTGGTATTTATACCTATTCTAACGTTTTTTTAACTGATAAGGCCATTTTTCGGCCATTTGTCACCTGTTTTCTCATAAACATTATTAAATTTGTTACCGTATTACAAACCTAAAACTTAAATTATGAAGAAACTAACACTGATGATCGCAGTGTTTGTGCTCGTCGGATTATCGGCACTCTATGCACAAACTACGGTTATTACAGGTACTGTAACCTCTTCCGTTGAAGGGGAGGGAACAATTCCGGGAGTTGCCGTAACTGTTTACGGTACCACTATTGGTACTCAGACAGATATGAACGGTATTTATTCCCTTGAGGTTCCTGCAACTGCCACCCAACTGGTTTTCCAGTTTATAGGGATGAAGACGGTAGAGGAGACGATTGATGGAAGAACCACAATTAATGTGGTACTTGAGCCCGACCTCCTCGGTATAGATGAGGTAGTTGTTACTGCACTTGGTATTACAAGAGAGAAAAAGGCACTTGGATACTCAGTTCAGGATGTGTCAGGTGAAGAGCTCAACAGGGCTAAGGAGACCAATATCGTAAATTCACTGCAGGGTAAAATAGCTGGTGTTCAGATTACCAACGCATCTGGTGCTGTTGGCGCTTCTGCACAGATACTTATCCGTGGTGTAAACTCATTTGGCGATAACCAGCCATTATGGGTAATTGACGGTACTCCGATATCAAACAGTTCAAGCGGAGCAAGCCAGTGGAGTGGTGTTGACTATGGTAACAATGCTTCCGATATTGATCCTGAGAATATTGAGTCAATATCAGTTCTTAAGGGTGCAAATGCTGCTGCCCTTTATGGTAGTCGTGCCCGTAACGGTGTTGTGATGATCACAACCAAGAAGGGTAAGGCGCGTAAGGGTCTGGGGATGAGCTTTACATCAAATACTACATTTGAGAATGTAAATTTCCTTCCTGCATACCAGAATGAGTATGGCCAGGGGATAAACGGATCTGAGTTTATCTACAAGAGAAATACAGAACCGGGTGATGCTTACGAAGGCTGGACATATCAGGAGTGGGCAGATGGCATTGCTTTCAGGTATGTTGACGGACTTGGAGGCGGACGTAACGACGGTGTTGACGAATCATGGGGCCCCCGTCTTGATGACGGCCTTGTTCTGGATCAGTTCTTTGGAGAAGATCAGCCCTGGGTTTCAAATCCTGACAACGTGAAGGATTTCTTTGTGACAGGGATAACCACTTCCAATAACCTTACAGTGTCAGGCGGCTCTGATAAGATGACAGGAAGGATGAGTTATACAAACCTCTATCAGACCGGTGCCATTCCAAATACCGATCAGATGAGGAACTCACTTAATGCAACATCTACAATTAATATTACAGACAAGCTGAAGGCTGAACTGAATATTAATTATATCAATACATCAAATGATAATCTGCCCGGACAGGGTTACAGTTCTCAGAACGTAATGCAGTCAATCGGTGGCTGGTTCGGTCGTCAGGTGGATATGAAACTGCTCGAGGAGAACTGGGAAACCTATATGCCAAACGGATATCCCTATAACTGGAACAGCAACTATCACAATAATCCCTACTGGACAGTTAATAAAAATACTTCCTCCAGGGAGAGAAATAGGGTTTTTGGTAATGCAGTTGTTTCATATCAGATAAATGACTGGTTAAACCTGATGGGACGTTACGGACTCGACTATTATACTGAATTCAGAAAATCAGTAACATTTGAAGGTTCAAACAGCAAGCCTGTTGGTACCGGCGGAAGCTTCTCGCAGAACAATCGTGAAAGCAGGGAGATCAACGCTGAAGTGTTCCTGAACTTTAACAGGCAGATAGGAACAGATTTTGATATTAGCGGTAATATTGGCGGAAACTACAGGAGCGGCGACTTTAATTATATGTCTCTTGGAGCATCGGAGCTTACTGTTCCCAACTTCTTTGTTGTAGGTAACGTAAAGGGTGTTCCTTCAACCGGAATGTTTCAGTCACATTTTGAGACAAACAGTCTGTTCGGTGCACTGAACCTGGCATTCAGGGATTACCTTTTCCTGGATCTTACATTCCGTAACGACTGGAGTTCAACTCTGCCTCCGGACAACTGGAGCTACCCCTATCCTTCTGCCTCACTGGGTTGGATTTTTACAGAGACTTTTGCAATTGACCAGACTATCTTCTCTTTTGGTAAACTGCGTGCCAGCTATGCCAAGGTGGGTAGTGATACAGGTCCGTACAGGCTGGCTGCCACATATGATTCATATACTGCATTCAGTGGTATGTCACAGTATTCTTATCCGGGCCAGATACCCCCCGCAAACCTGAAGCCTGAGATGTCAACATCAATGGAGTTTGGTGGTGATTTCAAATTCTTTATGAACAGGGTCGGACTTGATGCATCATACTACAATACTATTACGAACAACCAGATTATGGCTGTTAACGTAAGTACCTCGTCTGGATTTTCAAGTATGCTGATCAATGCCGGAGAGATTGAAACTTCAGGTCTTGAACTGCTTCTTTACGGTGATATACTAAGGAATCCGTCTGGTCTGAACTGGAGAATGACAGTTAACTGGTCAACCATGGAAACCATGGTTAACGAGCTTGCTGAGGGAGTTGAAAAGTACCAGTTGAACAGCTCATGGTCACCCACAACTGTTGAAGCAAGGGTTAATGAACCTTTTGGACAGATTTATGGTGTTGGTTATGTCAGAAACGAGGATGGCCAGAAACTGACCCGCAACGGTTATTATATTAAGACCACCGGTGATCCGGTGCTTATAGGTAATACAATGCCCGACTGGGTTGGAAGTATTCGTAACGATTTCAGCTACAAGGGTGTAAACCTGGGTTTCCTGATTGATGCCAAGTGGGGCGGAGATATCTACTCTGTAACAAAATGGTTTGGTGATTATGCAGGTATAACACAGACAACCGTTGAAGGAGGAATCCGTGAGAATGGTCTCATTGCTGAAGGTATAGACGAAACAACAGGTGAACCCAATACAATAGCTGTTGCTCCTCAGAACTTCTTTGCAGCCTATTGGGGTGCAACAGAACCAGCTGTTTTTGACGGATCCTATATTAAGTTCAGGGAATTTTCCATTGGTTATAATATACCTGTTGGAAATATCTCATTCCTGAACAGCCTTAACCTTTCATTTATTGGCCGGAATCTTGCCATACTCTATGTTGATCCGAGCAATGATATCAGGATTGACCCTGAAACAGGCTATGGAACCGGTACAAGTGCTGTCGGAATTGAGCAGTATCAGATCCCTTCGGTTCGGAGCCTTGGATTCAAGATAAGAGCTGAATTTTAAAGTTAAGCACCAAAAAAACACATAGATATGAAAAAAATTAAATTACTTGCAATATTGGTTCTGATACTCTCTTTCAGCTACAGTTGTACTGAGGGCTGGGAGGAGTTGAATACGGATCCAAACAATGCTGTGGATGTGCCCGCGGCCAATATCCTCACCTTTGTTGAGAGGGCCATGGCTGAGACACTCTGGGATGTATGGTGGACAGGTAACAACACCTCATCATATGCAAACCATATAGCAAAGATTCAGTATATTGACGAAAATAGATACGAGGAGAGAGACGGTATTATTGCCAGGTGGGGAACACTGATGTCTTTCCAGGTTGACCTGAGCAAGATTATAGTAAAAGCTCAGGCTGAAGAGAATCCTGCATTGGAGGGTGTGGCCCTAACACTAAGGGCATTCCTCTACCATATTATGACTGATACATGGGAAGCAATACCTTTTTCCGAAGGTGCATTGGGTGAGGATGGTATCCTGGCTCCATCCTATAATGACCAGCCTGCAGTTTATGCCGGCCTGCTTACCATGCTGGATAACGCAAATACCCTGCTTGCACAGGGAGGTACTATTCAGGGGGATATTATAAACGGTAACAGTACACTTCAATGGCAGAAATTTGCCAACTCCCTCAGAATGAGAATTGCAATCAGAATGTCAAATATTGATGCTACAACCGCTGGAAATGTTCTGACTACCATACTCGGTAATTCTGCAACATATCCAATATTATCATCAAATGCTGATATGGTAGCACTGAAGTGGACCGATTCCTCACCATACAGGGAGCCGTTTTTTGAAGATGCTCTTGGCAGGGATGATCATGGGATGTCTGATACCTTTATAGATGCTCTTATTAATACTGGAGATCCCAGATTAAGTGAGTTTGCATATCCGGCAGCTGCTGATGGCCTTTACAGGGGGCTAACATCAGGTATTGAGGAGGCTGCAGAAGGAACATTCCAGATTAATGAGATCAGCCGTATAGGTGAGCGTTACAGGGATCTTCCGGACGGATTAACCTATATAATGAGGTACGCGGAGGTTGAATTTATCAAGGCTGAGGCATATTCACGCTCACTGGTGGCCGGTGGAGCTACAGCTGCTGAGGCAGCCTATGAAGCCGGTGTTACAGCATCCTGCACAGAGCACGGTGTGCTTGCAGGAGACATCATAACATTGCTGGGTGATCCCAATGTAGCATGGGATGATGCAACCGGTGATTATGGTTATACAAACCTTGAAAAGATCTATTTCCAGAAATGGATCAGCCTGTTTAAGCAGGGTCATGAGGCATGGGCTGAGACCCGCCGTACCGATATCCCCCAGCTTACAGCAGCTCCGGGCTCACCATATACAGGACATAACCGTCCACCTTTCAGGTGGCCATATCCTGTGTCAGAATATACCCTTAACCCGGGAGTACCGGGACAGTGGGATGGTGATATAGTAGACAGGTTCTGGGGAGACAAGATGTGGTGGGATACGCGCACAGGTGTCAACTAGTACATTATAATTACTTTATTTATTAGATTAAAAGTGCCCTTCCCGGGCACTTTTTTTTATGTTAAACAGATTAAAAAAAGTATTTTAATAATATATAACTTTGATCTTATACTAAATTCCTTAAAATGTTTAAACAAATCACCCCTATTCTACTATTGATATTTATAGTGCCTGTTGCTTCAGGACAGATAGGGAGCCTGCGCGGACTTGTAACAAATTACATTGAAACCGGCTCATACGAGGAGCAGATTGAGACTTCGATCCCTATGTCGGTTACGGAACCTGAGAACGGATTATTCAGCACAAAAGAATTTGCGGCACAGTTTCCTTACGTCAGAATTCTTGAGGAACGTTTTCAGATTGACTATCCTGTAATGGAAGGTTATTCAGATACACTATATATTTTCTGGTTTTTAAGGGATGTTGCATATTCTGAAAGGGGAGTCACTAATCTGATTGTGGTGGGTTTAACTGATAACGGGGATTTGCAGTACTTTATAGACAATAATAACAATTACATATATTCAGGTGACGAAACCTCATTCTCCTTTGCCCCGGAAGAATCGAGCCGGAAAATTGTAATGACATATAACGGCCTTAATGAATACCTCCTTGGAAACCCGCTTTACAGTCCGCCCGAAAAAAATATAGCAGAGAGAGAAGAGATCAGAGAGTCATGGGACATTAAACGTACAAGACTTAATCCCTATGTTACAGGCGCATTTTCATTCGGGAATGGAGAGGCTGCCATATCATACGTGCCTTCAAACCTCGCAGTGGATAAATGGGAGTATTATGCAGGTATTTTTGCATCGCTCCGACTAACAGCAGGGGTGGGAGTGGAGTACAGGGGGCTTGATTTAAGAGGATGGGTTGCTGCGGAAATACTCGACTATGATGAGGTTCACAGGTATGAATATATTGACGGACAGAGAAGCGTTGTGTACAACAAAGGCGTATGGATGAAAAATAAACTTTATGCAGGAATTGAAGCAGCCTATAAGTTTAAAATCACTGAAATGCTCTTTTTCGGACCCGGTCTGTCCTGGTCATGGTGGCACACAGCGGGCAACAGGCCAATTGACCCGGAACTCAGTTATGATCCGTCAGCCCGGTACCATAACACCAGCACCCTTGAGTATTTTGTCAAAATGGAAATCCTGGCATCCCGGAGCTCAAAGCTTGAGCTGAGATTATTTAGTTCAGACACCTCTCTGGATGCAAGGGAGTATTTTCCGGATTACAGTTCTGAATATAAAAGCAGATACAGGCAGATCTATTTCGGGGCAGGATTTATTAACTCTTTTTAGGAGTTTTACTCCTCACCTTGAACTGGCCGTTTCCCTAAATTCCCCCTGTTTCTCACACCTGTGCCACCTTTATGATGTATAACATATTGTATCGTTTTTATATAACTGCCTCAGACTGTCGTCCCCACTACTAAGAAAAAAGTCCCGGATCATAACTGATCACGGGACTTAATGTAAGGTGATAGAAAGTTAATAAATCAGTCGATTGATTTTATCCCCATCGACCAGAGGGTAAATCCGAATATATCTGCATACTGTTCAATGCTTTTGCTTACCGGGGTGCCTGCTCCGTGGCCGGCATTGGTCTCAATCCTGATAAGGACAGGGTTTTTACCTGCCTGCTTATCCTGCAGGTGGGCGGCAAACTTAAAGGAGTGAGCAGGAACCACCCTGTCGTCATGATCCCCTGTAGTAATCAGTGTTGCCGGATATTCAACACCTTCCCTGACATTGTGAACAGGGGAGTAACCAAGCAGGTATCTGAACATCTCCTCGCTCTCTTCAGCGGTTCCGTAATCGTATGCCCATCCTGCGCCGGCTGTAAATGTATGATATCTGAGCATATCCAGCACCCCCACTGCCGGAAGGGCTACCTTCATAAGATCGGGTCGCTGGGTCATTACTGCACCCACCAGAAGTCCTCCGTTGGATCCCCCTCTGACGGCCAGATAGTCACTGCTGGTATATCTGTTCCGTATAAGATATTCTGCCGCAGCAATAAAGTCATCAAAAACATTCTGCTTGTTCATCTTTGTTCCGGCCAGGTGCCACTTCTCACCATACTCACCACCGCCCCTGATATTGGGAACTGCATAAATACCACCCATCTCGAGCCATGCTGCATTGGGAGCACTGAAAGATGGTGTTTCACTGACACTGAATCCACCATATCCGTACAGGATGGTCGGATTAAATCCATCCATCACTGTTCCCTTCTTATATGTAATAATCATTGGGATTTTAGTGCTGTCTTTTCCTGTATAGAATACCTGCACGGATTCATACATCGTTCTGTCAAAGGCAACATCAGGTTCCTTGTAGACTATGGCTGAGCCTTTTGCGGGATCATAGCTATAGATAGTGGAGGGAGTAATATAATTGGTAAAGCTATAGTAAAGAACGGTATCATTCTTCTTTCCACTGAATCCGGAGGCACTTCCCACGCCCGGGAGTCCCACCTCACGAATCAGGTTTCCAAAAAGATCATACTGCAGAACAGATGATATTGCATCCTTTAGGTAGCTGGTAAAAATGTAACCTGCGCCGGTACTTACCTGTAGTACATTTTCCGTTTCGGGAATAAGATCTTTCCAGTTTTCAGGCCCCGGGTCAGAGGCGTCAACATAGACTACCCTGTTGTTAGGTGCAAGATAGTTGGTTTCTATTATTAGTGTTGACCCCCTGTTCTCAATTATATAGCTGGTATGGTCAAAGTTGTCAACCACTGTAACAAGCTGAGGAGACCTGCTCATAAGATCCATAATATAGAGTTCGTTGCCAGTAGTGCTGACAGCTGCAGTGATGACCAGAAATCTGCCGTCCTCGGTTACCCCGCCGCCAACGTATCTTCTTTTTTGATCACCACCAAAAATTACAATATCATCACTCTGGTCTGTTCCCAGTCTGTGATAGTAGAGCTTATGATGGTCAGTCATTGCCGACAGCTCACTCCCTTCCGGCTTATCGTAGCTGGAGTAGTAGAATCCTTCATTACCTTTCCATGCTATTGCGCTGAATTTGATATCTATAAGAGTATCGCCCATTATCTTCATGCTGATGGCATCCATTACGATCGCTTTGCGCCAGTCGGAACCCCCCTCAGATATTGTATATGCTACCAGGCTACCGTCCTTTGAAAAGTCTACTGATCCGAGGGAAGTTGTACCATCTTCGGAAAAATTATTTGGATCCAGGAAGACTTCCGGTTCTTCAATGCCCTTCTGGCGGTAGAGTACCGACTGGTTCTGCAGTCCGTCATTCCTGAAGAAGTATGTGAATTCACCTTCTGTAAAGGGAGCTGAAAACCTCTCGTAATTCCACAGTTTTTCGAGTCTGGATTTAATCTCACTGCGATAGGGTATCTGGTTCAGGTAGGCAAAGGTCACTTCATTCTGGGCCTTTACCCATTCGGCTGTCTCATCAGACATATCATCCTCAAGCCATCTGTATGGGTCCGGAACTGTTGTTCCGAAATAGGTATCTGCAACATCCCCTTTACGGGTTTCCGGATAGGTGATCCTGCTCTTTTTGTTCATATCGCACGATGTGATTATTAATATAACCAGGAAAAATAAAATTATGTTCTTCATAAAGCTGGGTATTTGAGTTAATAGTGATACGGATAATCAGTATGGTTAAATATCAGGATAAGTTTCATTACTGTAACTGCTATTTGTTAGTCTGTACTATTTCGTTATGTAAAGATATTTAAAATTTACAATACACTTTGTTAACGGGGTGGTCTTATATTACAGGAGTTTTTTATATTTACAAAGATGTCAGAACATCACTTTCTCTTTCTGACGGGATAACCTTGGACATTGGGGGGTAAACTGATGTCAGGTGGTTTGACATATTTTGAATCAACATAAGATTTTGAAAGGTCAAAGTAATTTGACGAAACATAGATTTTTAAGTAAGATAAAAAAGTATATATGAAAAAACTGAATCTTCTCGTTATTATGGCAATCTTAACATTTTCCAATGGAATTTCACAGGATATAATCTTACCTGAACCTGACCGGGAGGGAGGCATCCCGGTTATGCTGGCCCTAAACCTAAGACACTCCTCACGTGAGTTTTCTCCTGAAAAGCTGCCGCTTCAGGTAATGAGTGATCTCTTATGGGCTGCCTGCGGAACAACGCGTGGAAGTTACCGCACAGCTCCATCGGCACGTAATTTTCAGGAGATAAGCGCATACGTAGTAACGGAAGAAGCTGTTTATCTTTACCACGAGAAAGACCACTATCTTGAGCGGCTGGTAGACGGCGACTACAGGGAGTTTACCGGTACCCAGCCATTTGTGAAGGATGCACCACTAACAATTGTGCTGGTGGCTGATCATTCCAGAATGGGTAACACTACCGGTGCTGCCAGAACTGCTTATGCATGGGCTGATGCTTCCTATATATCCCAGAATATTTATCTATACTGCGCCTCAGCAGATCTTAATACAGGAGTGAGGGCGCTGGTCGACAGGGAGGTGCTGGCTGAAAAGATGCAGCTGGGTGAGGGTTATGAGATAGTTTTTGCCCAGTGTGTGGGTTACCCGGTGAAATAGATGTCACCGGTACATCTTCTCCCTCAGCTCCTTTATTCGTTCATCGGAGATATAGTCATCATACTCCATTAGCTTATCAATGGTACCGTTTGGTGTAAGTTCTATAACCCTGTTACAGACTGACTGAATAAACTCATGATCGTGAGATGACATAAATATATTACCCGGGAACTTGACAAGATTGTTGTTAAATGCCTGTATTGATTCAAGATCCAGATGGTTGGTTGGGGTGTCAAGTATCAGTACGTTGGCATCTTTAAGCATCATTCTGGATATCATGCAGCGCATCTTTTCTCCTCCTGACAGAACATCTACCCTTTTATATACCTCATCTCCCGTGAAAAGCATTTTACCCAGATATCCCCTGATATAGAATTCGGATGAATCGGTTGAGAACTGGCAAAGCCAGTCGAACAGATTCAGGTTACTGTTAAAGAAGGCTGAGTTTTCCAGTGGAAGGTAAGCTTTTGTAATGGTCTGACCCCACTGATATTTCCCTGTTCTTGGTTTTATATTCCCGTTTATAATTTCGAATAGTGCTGTCATTGCCCTGAGGTCTCTCGACAGGAATACAATTTTGTCTCCCTTGTCAACGGTGAAGCTGACGTCTTTAAAAAGGATTTTGCCGTCGGTCTCCGCACTTAAGTTCTCAACATCAAGGATTCTGTCGCCTGCCTCGCGTTCAGGTTTGAAGATAATACCGGGATATTTACGTGTAGATGGCTTAATGTCTTCGATATTGAGCTTCTCAATCATCTTCTTGCGGCTGGTGGTCTGTTTCGATTTTGCCACGTTGGCACTGAAGCGCGCAATAAATTCGAGCAACTCCTTCTTTTTCTCTTCAGCCTTTTTGTTCTGCACCTGCTGTTGCCTCAGAGCCAGCTGGCTGCTCTGGTACCAGAAGCTGTAGTTTCCGGCAAACATCTGTACCTTACCAAAATCTATATCTACCGTATGAGTACTGATAGAATCAAGAAAGTGGCGGTCATGCGATACTACAAGTACAGTGTTTTCATAATTGGACAGATAGTTTTCAAGCCACATCACGGTTTCAAGATCAAGGTCATTGGTGGGCTCATCCAGCAGCAGGTTATCCGGATTGCCGAAGAGGGCCTGTGCCAGCAGTACCCTTACCTTCTGGTTTCCGCTGATATCCTTCATCAGGTTGTTATGAAACTCCTCGCTTATACCCAGATTGCTCAGGAGGGTAGCTGCATCGCTCTCTGCATTCCATCCGTTAATGTCAGCAAATCTCTCCTCAAGGGCTGCCGTTTTTATTCCGTCCTCATCTGAAAAGTCAACCTTGGAGTAGAGGGCCTCTTTTTGTCTCATAATATCCCATAGCTCTGAATGCCCCATTATAACGGTATTCAATACCGAGTATTCGTTAAAGGCAAAGTGATCCTGGCTGAGTACTGACAATCTTTCGCCGGGTCCAAAAGAGATATTGCCGGCAGCCGGCTCCAGTTCACCTGAAATGGCCTTCAGAAATGTTGATTTTCCGGCTCCGTTTGCTCCTATGACACCGTAGCAGTTGCCTTCGGTGAATTTCAGGTTAACATCCTGAAAGAGAACTCTCTTGCCGAATTGAATACGCAGATTTGATACACTTATCATTTAAATAGCTGATTGTTTAGGTAACGTGTTGAAAAAGGTTGCAAAGGTAGTTATAAATCGGTAACTATTAAACAAATATCAGGCTAATCTATCCGGGGTGGGTCTCCGCTGTCTGCTCTGGTTCTCCGCTGTCTGCTCTGGTTCTCCGCTGTCTGTGGTGGTTTCTCCGCTGCCTGCTCTGGTTCTCCGCTGCCTGCTCTGGTTCTCCGCTGGCTGATTTTTTTCTCTACTGCCTGAGGTGATTATTCGCTGTCTGCGGAGGTTCTCTATTTTCGTGGGTTTTCTCTGCTATTCTCGTCGCTTATTCCAGCAATATGGTCTCGGAATCGAATGCCCAGGCTGCGAAATAGCCAAGTGCTCCGCCTGTGATATTTGATTGTGGATTGTAGGGGGTAGGAGGGACTACACGTCTTTTCCAGAAAAGAATATCACTCAGTTGCATAAAGTAATTATAAATATTCTCATCAATGGAGAAGAGATGAATATCCACTTCTCCGCCTTCGTAGAATATACTTTCCGAAAATCTGATATAGCCATTGCTGTCAATTTCCATTGATCCTCCGTTTGACCTTCTCTCAGTAAGGAGGCAGTATTTTGATTCAATCATTTTGCCATCCTCTGTGAACCGGATCATGTAGAAATCATCGGTCTCCGGATTATCCCTGAAGGTGCATCCGATTGAAAATACGGTTTCTCCAAGAGGGTTAACGGTAGATTGACCATTAGATTTACTGTAGTTTATTGATATAATATTTGTTTGCGCCGGCAGGTATGAAGAAGCTTCATAGAGCGTCTCTTTATATTTGACCTCAAGGTAATATGTTGACCCCTCCTCCCCGGTAATATTCTCTCCCCTGAAGTATCCATCTCCGTAGTAACTGAGTTCTTCGGAAATAGTGCCATTGCTGACAGAAACCAGGGCATCCTCCACCGCTACTGGATCTTCTTCTGAGAAATAACTTGCTGTGGCTGTGAGCCTGACAACGCAAACTGAGTCTTTTGAGATAACACCCTCAATAACAAATGCCGGGTCATTAAAACTGAGGTCAATTTCAATTACCTCTTCGCAGGAGGTAACCATAAAAGTGATTATTGCTATCAAGGACCAGTATCTTTTCATTCAGTTGATTTTAAAATTTAAAATTATATGAAATTGACGGCACTATTCCGAACAGGCTCAGCTTAACCGCCTCGGTTGTTCCGGGTACCGTCTCACTCTCCCTGAATGAGATTATGTAGGCATTTTGCCTGTTATAAACGTTGTACACAGAAAAGTTCCATACAGATTTAAGCTTTTTACGGTTTTTGCCGCTCAGGCTGATGCTGATGTCGAGCCGGTGATAAGCAGGCATTCGGTGACCGTTTCTTTCTGTGTAGTAGGGGACGGTGTTATTGTCTATAATATATTTTCCGCCAGGAAATGTCACTGCATTACCTGTTGCATATGACCACACACCTGAAAGTGTCACTCTCCGGCTTATCTTATAGCTTGTTACCAGCGATATATCATGAGTTTTATCGTATTTTACGGGGTACCAGTCTGAGTTGCTGATTCCATCAATCCGGTTTTCAGTTCGTGAGAGGGTATAGCTGATCCATCCGGTGATATTACCTGTTTTTTTCCTTACATACAGCTCAACACCATAACTTCTGCCCTCCCCAAAAAGAATCTGGGATTCTGCATGCCTGTTGAAAATTATCTCAGCACCATCCTCATAATCAGCAGTATTGATCAGGTTTTTATAATACACCTCAAGGGATGTTTCAATCTGGTTGTCCTTGAAATTGTGGAAAAATCCACCGGTAAAGTGGTCAGTATAAGCTGGTTCAAGGTTATTGCTCGAGGGCATCCATACATCAGTTGGCGACCCTGATGTGCTGTTTGAGAGCAGATGAAGGTATTGTGCCATCCTGTTATAGGATAGCTTAACAGAGTTTCTTCTGTTCAGAATAAAATTGAGTGCAATCCGGGGTTCAAGACAGAAATAGTTATATGCCTTTTCACCCCTGTCATAGAACAGTGAATCTACCGGTTCATTCAGGTCGTTATAGTCATAAAACCATCCTGGTCCCCTCTGGTTGAAGGTGGAAAAGCGAATTCCGTAGTTGGTGTTTAGCCAGGAGGCCATCTTATGTTCATTCTGCAGATATACGGCAGTCTCAAGCCCGATCTTCTCTCTCTGGACAATCCTGAAATCAGTAGTATCCGTTGCAGTAATTTCGCCCGGACTGAACCGGTGGTAAGTCGTTGTAAAGCCGGCTTTAATGGTATTGTCAGGGTTCAGGTACCAGGTTATATCCTCTTTAAAACCAAGGTCTTCGATTCCTGACCTGAGCCTCATGCTGTATGTGCCAAAGATAAAACCGTAATCATACCTGCTGTAAATAAGCGATGTTTTTGAGAAAAGCCTGTTGCTGAAGAGGTGATTCCATCTTATTGTGCCTGTCGTGTTTCCCCAGCCTGTTCCTATTTCCTGGCCCAGCTCAAACACATCTTTGCCGAAGTATCCTGAAATAAAAATCCTGTTCCTGTCATTAATGGTGTAGTTGAGCTTTGCGTTAAGATCATAGAAATAGAATTTCATATCATCCCTGATAACACTTTCAGGCAACAGAGCTCTGGCCACCAGGTCTCCATAGGTGCGTCTTCCCGATACAATAAATGACATCTTATCTCTAATCACAGGTCCCTCCACTGTTAGTCGCGCCGAAACCAGCCCTATCCCACCTGAACTACTGAAGGATTTGCTGTTTCCGTTATTCATAGTAACATCAATCACCGATGCAGCCCTGCCACCATACTGTGCCGGTATGCCACCCTTGTAAATTGTCACATCCTTAAGCGCATCTGAATTGAAGACAGAGAAGAACCCGGCAAGGTGTGATGAGCTGTATACAGGAGCTTCATCGAGCAGAATAAGGTTTTGTCCGATCGAGCCCCCCCGTACATTGAATCCGGTACTTCCCTCCGATGCATTACTTATTCCGGGAAGCAGCTGGATGGTTTTCAGAATGTCCTTCTCACCGAAAAAAACAGGAATATTATCTATCTCTTTAAGATTCAGTCTTTCCACTCCTGATTCGGCAGATGTAATATTGTTTTCATCCCTTTCTGTTGATATAATCACCTCATCAATAGCAGTTACCGAAGGGGATATTTCAATATTCACCACATGGTTCCTGTCAAAGAGTATCTCCTTCTCAATATCTGAATATCCCAGATATGTATACTGAACATTATATGTTCCGGTGGGCAATGAGAGAGAATAGAAGCCGTAAGAGTTAGTTGCCACCCCTGTAACCAGTTCAGGTACAATAACAGATACACCGATCAGATCTTCGCCGGTTTCAGCATCGGTGACCTTTCCGCTAAGGGTAAAGGTTTGCTGAGCCTGCATTGGTGCAAGTGCCATGAAAATCAGAATTGGCAGAAACCATCTCATTCCTGACAGATATACGGTAGGTTTACAAATTATGCTAAAAGTAAGATATTTTACCTTTGCAAAAAAGGAGCTTGCAGGCTCAGATAAGCTTCACTGTTTCCCAGGGATTAGGTCTTAACGGAGCAACATTTGGTTATGTGATAAACGATAAGATTGTCCCCTGCGCCGGTATCTGTTATAATCCCCACTCATTTTATAATGACTGATGGAAATTTCATCGGTCTGAAGTTAATAGAGAGAAGGGGAGAACTTTAATCCCGGTTTTAATGATATGTTTATTCTGATTATATTTATTGATTCTTTAACTGCAGAAATATGATAAATAGGCTTTTTTATACTTTAATACTGATAATCTGGGCATCACTTACGCAATCATGTAATTCAAAAGACGAAACACTTTACACAAGGACAATACTAACTACCTCTGAGAGTGGTGATAAAATGTCTGAAAAAGAGAATGTTCGTTTTACTGAGGCGAGGCCCGATGGAATAGTAATAACAGTTGACCCTGGTATTACCCGGCAGACAATGGATGGTATAGGATCTTCATTTACAGAATCATCAGCTTTTGTGCTGGCTCATCTTGATATTTCCGGACGCCGGGAGGTAATGAATGCACTGTTTGGTGAGAATGGAGCAAATTTCTCAATGGCAAGAACACATATAGGGGCATGCGATTTTTCTGTTGAAGGTAAATATTCCTATGCTGAAAAAGCCGGGGATATTTTATTGGACTCTTTTAGCATTAGGCCTGATATCTTAGGGTTTGACTCACGGAAATACCCGGGAATAATGGATAAAAAGTATGATCTGCTTCCAATGATTAAGGAGGCCCTGGAGATAAAAATGATGCAGAAAGATACTGATCTCTTTATCGTTGCCTCGGCCTGGACGGCTCCTCCGTGGATGAAAGACATCAATGAGTGGTATATTACGGGATCTCCTGAGAATAACTATCAGGGAACGGGGGGGGCACTTAAGCCGGAATATGAAGAGGCTTACGCTGATTACCTGATTAAGTACCTTGATGCCTACAGATCAGAAGGAGTTGATATATGGGGATTGACACCTGTCAATGAACCTCATGGAAACAACGGTCAGTGGGAAAGCATGCATTTTACTCCTGAGTCCCAGAACGGGTTTATTAAAAAATATCTGGGACCTAAACTTCAGCAGGGGAATAATAGTGAAGTAAAACTTCTTATTTATGATCAGAACAGGGACGGACTGGAACACTGGACTGATGTAATTCTTGGTGACAGTGAAACTGCACCATACGTATACGGAACTGCCGTTCACTGGTATGAGAGCACATTCAGGGTATATGAGGATGTCTTTGAAAGGGTAAATGAGAAGTTTCCGGATCATGCGATAGTTCATACGGAGGGTTGTATTGATGATCTGGGAAAACCGGCTCCTGAGGGAATAACTGATCCGGATAAGTACCAGGAGAGTGACTGGTTTAATAATGACTCTTTCTGGTGGAACCCCACTGCAACAGACTGGGCCTATTCGGCAACATGGGAAGGAGTAAAAACGGAAGATCATCCGGTCTACACCCCGGTGCACCGTTATGCCCGTAATATAATTGTAAGTATAGACCACTGGATGAGAGGATGGATTGACTGGAATGCTGTACTTGATCATAATGGCGGGCCCAACCACGTAGGAAATTATTGCGGTGCACCAGTAATGATTAATACTGAAACAAAACAGGTCTATTACACTCCTGTTTACTATATTCTGGCGCAGTTCAGCAGGACAATCAGACCGGGAGACAGGGCAGTTAAGACATCAATTGTTTCGGATGGGCCAACTGATAGTGAAGTGTATAGCTGTGCCACTATTAATAGTGAAAAGCTATTGAGTGTACAACTTTTAAATACCGGCAAGGAAAAGAAATCATGGTGCCTCGAAATTAAAGGGCAGTATGCTGAAATCACTGTTGAGGCTAATTCATTGCAGACTATCCAGGTGCAGCTGTAGATTCAGCAGGAAGTAACATGCTGAATCAAGCGGTGATTTCTGCATGATATTAATGATAATGTTCATAACAGTAACTACAATTTCTAAAGGATAATCAGATTAATAGTACCAAAATGTTGAAGGATAAAGGAGATATTTATATTGGCAAAACTGCTTTTAAAAAGTATTCTGCAGAGGTTAAGGGATGTATTGTGGAGCTTGAGGGTGAGAAGTACTATAAGATAAGTAATTACCACCAGATGCCCGATTTCTTTATGACCGTCGTCAGCGATTCCGATCACTGGATGTATATTTCCAGTAACGGTTCTCTCTCTGCAGGCCGGAAGAACCGGGACAATGCACTGTTTCCATATTATACCGTTGATAAGATTCATGATTACAGGGATAAAACAGGAAGTAAGACCGCTTGTCTTGTAAACCGGGGCAATCATACTTATTTATGGGAACCATTTGCCAGTGATTATGAAGGGATATACAGGCTTGAGCGAAACCTTTATAAGAGCATATCAGGCAATAAGATTTTATTTGAGGAGAATAACCTTGATCTTGAATTGAGTTTTAGATATGGGTGGTACAATAGCGAGCAGTTTGGCTGGATAAAAAAATCAGTTCTTGAAAACAACTCTGAAAATGAAATATTGGTTGACATCCTTGACGGCATAAGGAATATTCTCCCTTACGGAACTGATTATGCTTTTCAGAATGAATACAGCAACTTGCTGGAAGCATACAGGAAAAGTGAACTCCTTCCGGAAAGTAAATTAGGCCTTTTTTTGCTCAGCTCTATTCCGGTAGATAGAGCTGAGCCAAGTGAAGCACTTAAGGCCACGGTTGTATGGTCTGTGCCGCCTGATTCAGGGACAGATACCAGATTCCTGATATCTGATAAGCAACTTGAAAATTTCAGAGCCGGTGGTGAAATCATTACAGAGTCTGATATTCTTGCATCAAGGGGAGCTTATTATATTAATAATAAGATACTGCTCAAGAAAAATGAGAATAGATGCTGGTACCTGATTGCTGATATTAATAAAGACTCCACAGATGTGGTCAACCTTGACAGTTATATAAAAAGCGAAACGGACCTTACCTTGAATATAGAAAACGATATAGCAGCCGGAACAGTAAATCTGGTCAGGATAGTGGCCGGTGCAGACGGGTTGCAGACGGGTAAGGATGAATTAATTACTGCACGCCACTTTTCCAATACGCTGTTTAATGTGATGAGAGGTGGAGTTTTTATCAATAGTTACAGGATTGATGCTTCCGATTTCAGAAAATTTATAGTACAGTTCAACAGGGAGGTAAGTGATAAGTTCAGCAGAGAACTTGAGAATCTGCCAGATAGTATTCATTATGATGATCTGATCGTGAGGATGAAAATGACTGGAAATCCTGATCTGGAAAGGATATGTTATGAATACCTTCCTTTAGCCTTCAGTCGCAGGCATGGTGATCCAAGCAGGCCATGGAATCAGTTCTCCATCGAGACAAAAAATGAGGACGGCAGCCTTAAACTGGATTATCAGGGTAACTGGCGCGATATATTTCAGAACTGGGAAGCCCTGACTTTGTCCTATCCTGAATATATCGAATCGATAATATGTAAATTTGTAAATGCGACTACTGCTGATGGCTATAACCCATACAGGTTAACGAGGTCGGGGATGGACTGGGAACGCCCTGATCCTGATGATCCGTGGTCATTTATCGGATACTGGGGCGACCACCAGGTTATATATATACAGAAATTTCTTGAGCAATCGGAGAATTATCATCCGGGGAAACTTGATGAACTTCTTACCAGAAAGCTATTTGTTTACGCCAATGTACCCTACAGGATAAAAAATATTGACAGCATAATTGCTAATCCAAAAGATACTATACTGTTTGATGGAGACCTTGACAGAAAAATTGAGAAATTAACTGGTGAAATCGGAGCAGACGCCAAATTGCTTACATTGAGAACAGGGGAGATCCACAGTGTAAATTTGATGGAAAAGATTCTGTGCCCTTTGCTGTCAAAGCTGTCCAATTTTATCCCCGAAGCAGGAATCTGGCTTAATACCCAACGTCCTGAGTGGAATGATGCCAATAATGCACTTGTTGGCAACGGGGTATCAATGGTTACCCTCTATTATTTGAGGAGATCTGTATCATTCTGGCAAAGAAAGCTGGCCGGCATAACAATAGACAGTTTTAATATATCGGCTGAGGTTTTTGAATTATTTGAAAAGATTTTTTCAGCTTTCGAAGAACATAAGGATTTGATTAAAAAGGGTTTTTCTGATAGTGAGAGATTCAGCATTACATACCAGCTCGGGAAAGCAGGAAGCGATTACAGGGAATCAATTTATGCGAATTCGTTCTCAGGTGAGGTCAGCTCTGTTAGCAGAGAACGATTGGTGGAGTTCATGCAGATGGTTTTGGCCTATTTCGAGCAATCAATTGATAAGAACAGGCGTGCTGACGGACTGTACCACTCATATAATCTGGTTTCCTTCGGCTCACAAAGTATTTCAGTAAGAAATCTTTATGAAATGCTCGAAGGACAGGTAGCTGTATTGAGTTCAGGTTATCTGGACACAGATAATTGTCTGGTGGTACTGGATGCACTGAGAGCGAGTAAACTCTACAGAACCGATCAGGAAAGCTATTTACTCTATCCCTTCAGGGTATTGCCTGAATTTATTCAGAAGAATCTCATTGCCCCCGGTAAAATTGCCGGGTCAGAACTGCTGCAGAGACTAATGCTTGACGGTAACAGTTCAATAGTAACCAGGGATATAACAGGGAACTACCATTTTAACGGTATATTCAGAAACAGTAACGTCTTATCAAAAGCTCTGGAGAGCCTTGACCGGAAGCGTTATGGTGACCTGGTAAGGAAGGAAAAGGGAAAGATTCTTGAAATATACGAATCAGTCTTTGATCATCAGTCGTTTACCGGCCGGTCCGGTACCTTCTACGGGTATGAAGGTTTGGGAAGTATTTACTGGCATATGGTATCGAAGCTTCTGCTTGCTACACAGGAAAGATTTATTGCCGGTGAAGAGGAGAAGGCAGATTTAAAAACACTCCAAAAGATAAGAGATCATTATTTTGAAATAAGAAAAGGACTGGGGACCCATAAATCGCCTGCCCTGCATGGTGCTTTTCCCATTGATGCATATTCTCATACTCCTGCAGGTGCTGGTGCCAGACAACCGGGTCTTACCGGTCAGGTAAAAGAGGACATCATTGCCAGGTTCGGGGAACTGGGTGTAAGAATAAGAAAGGGAAGTATTGTCCTGTCTCAGTCAATGTTAAACAAAAACGAACTGCTCAATCAGGATCAGAATTTCTATTTTCTCGATGCGGAAGGAAAGAACAGTTTACTTAAACTTCATTCAGGACAATTTGCTTTCACACTTTGCCAGGTACCGGTAGTATATGCCAGAGGTACAAAGAATGAGATCACTATCTGGTACGCCGACGGGTCCCATAAAGTGACTGAAGGTTTTATTATTGATGAAGAGACCAGCAATGCTATTTTCAGACGCAGTGGAGAAGTAAGGAAGATAGAATTTACCATTATTTAACAGGAAAACAGTTAATATCAAATAATATGTCATTCAGAAGCGATAAACTTTTATCCCTCACGGGAGAAGACTTCAGTGACATTGGAACTATATCCGTTTATACGATTCCAGCATTCATGCAGAGATGGTGCTCGAAATAATTGAAAAGGTGCTGCGCCTGAACAGGGAAACCAATCTCCGGAATACATAAACTGATTGATCTGGCCAACAGGTACCCGGATATTGTTTTTTCGACATCAGCAGGTAACGAAGCAACCGTTGACTGGAGGTCATTATAGGTTTTCCTGTAAATAGATCGTGTTCGGAAGCTGCTGAATAAAATTTTCGGTGTAATTTTAAGTGCGACATGTAAACTGAATGGTATCTATAAGGAAATGGATTCAACTAAAAATAATATATAAAATGGAAAATTATCACGATATGAGTCAAAGCAAAGAGAGCAAAAGCAACTATACAAAATTTGTAATGATGTTGCTGTTATCTTTCATCGCAATGTACATTACAATGTATTTTAATAGCTACGAAACAGACCACGTTTATTTCAGTCTTACCCGTTTTTATATGGCTTGTTTAGGGATATCTGCCATGGCAGTGATAATGCTATTGTTTATGTTGAATATGTACAAGAATAAAAAGAAAAATATTGCAATTTTTTTGAGCAGCTTAATTCTTTTTACAAGTGCTTTAACCTTGGTAAGGACGCAAACTCCAATAGGTGATATACTATATATGAAGGCAATGATTCCGCATCATTCAATAGCTATTCTCACAAGTAAAAGAGCTGATATAAAAGATCCGGAAGTAAGGCAACTGGCAGATGAAATTATTAAGGCCCAGGAAAAGGAAATTGCAGAGATGCAAGCTTTAATTAAAAGATTGCAGGCAGATAAATAATTTGGTGTTTTAAGCTTAAAAGAGATGCAATCAACCATTAGCCCTGAAAAAGCGATCGAAATCGCTAAAACAATCTATCAAGTGAAAGCTAAAACTCAAGACAAGGAAGTATCGCATATAATGTTAATCACCGATGAGCAAAGGAATTTAGCTCAAATTTTTAATTTTGGGTGACCCAGTGTCGAAGACCGGAAAACTATTAAAATAATTATGATAATGTAAGCTATAATTTACAATAAAGTATATATTTGTAAATTATATCTTACGTTATGAAAACAAGGAATTCGGTATTATTGCCTAAAGCACAAAAGACACTTTCAACTCTTGGTGAAAACCTCAAACTTGCAAGGTTAAGAAGAAAATATAGCACACAGCAGGTAGCTGAAAGAGCCAATATCAGTAGGCCTACATTATTATCTATTGAAAAGGGTAATCCAAATGTAAGTATTGGTGCATATATAAAAGTTCTTTTCGTTCTCGGATTGGATAAGGATATTTTACAATTGGCAAGTGATGATACTCTTGGGAGAAAACTCCAGGATGCAAAATTAATAGTGAAAGGACGTGCACCCAAAGCTAAGAATAAAAGACTGACTGATGGGAGCAAAGAATAACAATAGAATTATTTATGTCTATGCACATTGGGCAGGCATGAAAGAACCAGTCTACATGGGCGAACTTCAATCAGAATTTACAAGAGGAAAGGAAATCTTTTCTTTTAGTTATTCTGATAGTTGGTTGAAATCTAATTATTCTCAGATATTGGATCCTGAATTACATCTATATACAGGTTCTCAATATTCGAGTGATGAAAAGATGAACTTTGGAATATTTCTGGATTCATCTCCAGATAGATGGGGCCGTCTTCTTATGAGAAAACGTGAAGCGGCAATGGCGAGGGAAGAAGGTAGAAGTGGAAGCGTTCTTAGAGAATCTGATTATCTTTTAGGTGTCTTTGACGGCCATCGAATGGGAGCCTTGCGATTTAAGAATAAATTAGATGGACCATTCTTGAATGACAATAAAGATTTTGCCTCTCCACCCTGAACTTCAATAAAAGAATTGGAACAAATAAGCTTAAGGTTAGAAGATGATGATGCTATTGAAGACTCTGAATATCTCAAATGGTTAATTATGCTTGTAAATCCCGGGTCATCTCTGGGAGGTGCAAGACCCAAGGCAAGTGTGCTTGATACAGAGGGAAATTTATGGATTGCTAAATTTCCAAGCAAAACAGATAAAAAAGACATAGGAGGATGGGAGATGGTTGCAAATGAAATTGCCAGAAATGCGGGAATAAATGTTGCTTCTTCCAGGATTCAAAAATATTCAGGCGGCCATTCTACATTTTTTACTAAACGATTTGACAGAACATCCAAAGGTGAACGAATTCATTATGCCTCTGCTATGACAATGCTTGGGTATATTGATGGCACAGATTTCAAGGAAGGTGCAAGCTACCTTGAAATAGTAGATTTTTTATCCAACAACGGAGCCAATATAGAAAATGATTTGACAGAGTTATGGAGGAGAATAGTTTTCAGCATTTTTGTGTCTAATACTGATGATCATCTTCGCAATCATGGATTTATTCTTACAGATAAAGGATGGATTCTCTCTCCTGCATTTGATTTAAATCCTGATGAGGACGGCACAGGATTATCGCTTAACATTTCTCTGGATGACAATTCTTTAAATCTGGAGGTCGCTTTAGACGTTATTGATTTTTTCCGTCTGCAAAAAGCAAAAGCATTGAAAATTATCGAGGATGTAAGAATGTCTGTAAGTATGTGGAGAAGCCTAGCCAATAGGCACCAACTTTCTAAGACTGAACAGGATGTTATGTCTTATGTTTTTGAAAAACTATTATAATCTCTAAATTTATGGGTATTAAGTTCGGTATGTTCAATAGTCATTGTTCCGGTTTTTGCCTATTGATATAATTGTCCAATTAAGGTCGGGATGATCGCATAAGCTTCCTTGAGTAACAAACACTCCGACACACTCCGGCAATTATTTAAAACTAAATGAGATTGCAAGTGAATTGACAACAGGTGAACGAAAATGATATTGAAGAGTCAAGAATAAATGATCTGCCTGTTATTAGCTGCAGATTATATCCAGGTAACCATAATAAAGGTTATCCATCAAAGTCAATGATAAAGCGCGCAATAATGAGTGAATTTAAATGAGTTCAGTCGAGGTTACTTTTTATATCCGACAATGAGACAACTTATATTGATAATTATACGGAGGGGATAAATGAGACTTTTGAACTATATAATATTAATTCTGTTAGTTTTATTAAATGACTTCTGTGCCAGTTCGCAGGAGAAGAAGGAGAAAAACCAAATGAAAGTATTTCCATATACCAATGCGCTAATAAGTGAAAGCAGTCCCTACCTGCTGGAACATGCCCATAATCCTGTAAACTGGTATCCCTGGGGTGAGGAAGCCCTTGAAAAAGCTAAAAAAGAAAATAAGCTGATAATTATAAGTATTGGTTATTCTTCCTGCCATTGGTGTCATGTTATGATGCATGAAAATTTTGAGGATACAACTGTCGCAAGGGTAATGAACGAAAATTATATTGCCATCAAGGTTGACAGAGAAGAGCGCCCCGACATTGACCAGGTTTATATGCATGCTGTACAGTTGCTCACAGGAAGTGGAGGATGGCCACTCAATGTCATTGCACTTCCCGACGGAAGGCCAATTTACGGAGGTACTTACTTCTCAAAAGAAAATTGGCTCAAGGTGTTAAACCTGGTTTCCGAATATGCGAATAAGAACCCGGACAAGACAGAAGAACAGGCTGAAGCATTAACCAACGGAGTAAAGTCAGTTGAATTAATAAACATAACCAAAGAAAACATTCCATTCAATGCTGATGATCTGAAAACAATCTATAATAACTGGAAGGGTAGATTTGACCATATAAACGGGGGATATGCCGGCGCTCCAAAGTTTCCTGTGCCGGTCGGATATCAGTTTTTATTGCATTATAATTATCTGACAGGCGATCAGACTGCCCTTACTGCCGTAACTACAACACTCGATAAAATGGCAGATGGAGGTATCTACGATCAGATCGGGGGAGGTTTTGCGAGATATTCAACCGATGCTTACTGGAGAGTGCCTCATTTTGAAAAAATGCTTTATGATAACGCACAACTTGTCAGCTTGTATTCAACTGCTTATCAGATAACAAAAGATTCCAGGTATAAAAATATCGTATATGGGACCCTTGATTTTGTTGAGAGGGAACTGACTTCAAAAGAAGGTGGTTTCTATTCATCGCTCGATGCTGACAGCGAAGGAGAAGAGGGGAAATTTTACGTATGGACAAAAGAAGAGATAAGAAGAATACCTGGCAATGATGCAGGAATAATAAGTGATTATTTTAGTATCACCGATAAAGGCAACTGGGAGAAAGGTAAAAACATTCTTTATAAATCCATATCGGATAAGAAAATTGCTGAAAAATATAAGATAACCGAAACTGAACTGGCCGAGAAGATTAGCTCGGCGGAAGAGCTAATGTTCAAAGAACGGTCAAAACGAGTGTATCCGGCAACCGACGATAAAATTCTTACAGGATGGAATGCATTAATGCTGAAAGGATATATCGATGCTTACAGGGTATTCAATGAGCAGAAATTTCTGGATGCCGCATTAAAGAATGCAGAATTTATTCTTCACAGGTTAAAAACTACGGATGGGAAGCTATTCAGAAATTATAAGAACGGCAAAGCATCTGTTAATGCATTTCTCGATGATTATGCACTTACAATTGATGCCTTTATTTCGTTATACCAGATTACATTTGATGAAAAATGGCTTGATAAGGCTCAAAGCTTAACAGATTATACTCTGAAGCATTTTTATGATTCTGAGAGCGGAATGTTTTATTATACCTCAGACCTTGATCCTGCACTGATAGCAAGAAAAATGGAGATACTAGATAATGTGATCCCTTCAGCAAATTCTGTGATAGCAAAAGATTTATTTATTCTTGGCTCCTATTTCAGCATTGATGAATACATTAATAAGTCCGGGAAGATGATTAATAATGTAAGAAAAGATGCCCTTAGAGGAGGAGCCAATTATGCCAACTGGGATATATTGATGACATGGTTTGTTAAACAGCCTTATGAAGTGGCAATTGCCGGTGAAAATTATCCGGCACTTCTGAAAGAATTCAATAATTACTATTTGCCTGACGCATTTTTCTATGGAGGAAAGGATGAGAAATCATTATCACTTACTGAAAATAAACTTATTCCAGGGCAGACAACCATTTATGTCTGTCAGAATAAGACATGCA
>JAIVHO010000066.1 GCA_020201035.1 Bacteroidales bacterium | reverse complement strand
GAGCTGTGCGACTGTGGAGAGCTGTGCGATTTTGGAGAGTTGTCCGCCTTAGAAGAGTAGTGCGCCTTAGAGGAGTTGTACGTCTGAGAAGAGATATCCCCCAGCGATATATTCTCCGCCGCGGTAAGATTGTAGAGCATAAAATCCTGGAATATCACCGAGAAGTGCTGACGGTATGCTACGGGATCAAAGCTGCGGATATCGGTTCCGTCGAGGGTGATGCTTCCCTGCTGCGGATCATAGAGTCGGGTCAGGAGTCGCACCAGCGTGCTCTTCCCCGCCCCGTTATCTCCTGCCAGCGCCACCGTTTCTCCTCTCCTGATCTCCAGCGATACCCCTTTAAGCAGATCCTCCTCTGCCCCGGGGTACCTGAAGGTGATATTTTCTGCCCTGAGGCTGCTGCTGAAGGGCTTTATTACCAGCGGTACGACAGGAGCCGTCACTTCCGGTGTAAGATCGAGGAACTCAAACAGGTCAGAGACAAAGAGGCTGTCTTCATACAGTCCGGCCACTGATCCCAGCACCTGCCATATATATGACATCCCCAGCCTGAAAGCCAGGAGGTACATTGCCAGATCGCCAAGGGAGATAGTGCCCGCACCGGTCTCCCTGATAAGGTATGATATCACAATAAAGGCGGCGGCAGCCTTAAAGAGTCCTGATATAATCTCAATAGCCGTTCGGCGTCTGACTATTGCTATCTCCTCCTGGTTGCGCAGGGTCCATGAGTTGTTGAACAGCTCCCTGAACCGGCTGCCCAGGTTAAAGAGCCTCAGTTCCCTCGAGGGCCTGTCGCCCGTAAGTATCCAGTTGAAGTATGCCGATTTGCGCTCTTCAGGTGTTACCCCGCGCCTGAACCTGTATAGTTTTTCAGCGTAGTGTATCCTGAGCCATATACCCGGTATATTGGCCAGCAGCAGTACCACTATCAGCAGGGGGCTGAGCATAAGGATCAGTCCGGCTATCAGCAGCAGTGAGAGCGTGGAGCGGAGGAGGGCCACCAGATTGTTTATTATGGAGGCAGGTCTATGGGGTGCCTCGCGGGAGGCTCTGGAGAGGATATCCCAGGAGGGGGGATCTTCAAAATGCCGCAGGTCGAGGGAGATGGATTTTTCGTGGAGCAGGTTGTGCATAAAGCTCCCGAGCCTGTAGTTCTGTATGCGGCGCACCAGTGATCCAAGAGCCGCCATGGTTTCATCGAGGAAATAGATAATGGCAATGGCAACAACTGCCCACAGGGCAGGTGTGTAGTCCGCTGTGGTTCCGGAAGCCGCGATTGCCGTAACGGCATCGGTAAGCTTTTTTATCAGCCACACCAGAGCCAGCGGAAGAATCGATGCTGTTACCGACAGCATTACTCCTGCCGTGGTGTAGCCCGGTGAGCTGTGCCATACCAGCATTACCGATCTTCTGAACAGGGATGCCTTCTTCCTCATAAAGCTACAGAAAGATTTTGCGAAAGATTATTATTATCCGTCTCGCGAAATAGTTAAGGCGGTATTTCCATTCAGGGATTTGCGGGATCACCGTTGGTGGGGTTTGTCCATATGCACTGAAGTGTCTGCCGCCGGAAGTAAGGAATGAGTGTTCCTTGCGCCCTTTTCGTTGAATATCAGTAACCCTCCCGGCCAGCGACAGCGGCAGTATGGGCTGGTCGGCCGCCAGGCAGCTGTCGCCCCGCGTCACAAGCACTATACGGTCATCATGTATTCTTACCGCTACCAGACGGTGCACCACCAGGTCATGTTCCCTCTTCCATGCCACCACCTCGCCCTCACGCAGGGTGACGGGATCCTCCACGGGTGTTATAGTGAGTGCATCGCCCGGCCTTATTGCCGGAAACATGCTATATCCGTTGGCAGGTATCCTTATAGGATTACCCTCTTCCAGGAGTCGCCCCACCAGTTCTCTCAGTGCCTTCTTTTTTTCAATCATCCTTTGAGATATAACGTATAACATCAGATGATGGTGTAAAGGCGAGCCTTTTTACCGGGATAGTGCTTACCAGCCTGTGGAGTGCTCCGGTCATATTGCCAATCAGCTGAACGCTCCAGTTGTGCTGTATACAGTTTGACATAATAAGGGCAAGGGCCTCTGCTTTGGCCACAGGGATGGAGATATTATCCGTTCCGTGGGAGATAAGGTATATCGAGTCGAGAGGGGCAGACCTGCTTACCTCATTATTGTAAACAGGGGTGTTGTATATCATATAGCGGTTATCGGTACGTCTGATAATCAGCCTGTCGTCATGCACCACCTCAGCTCCGGCCTTATCAAAGATTTCCGCTATGGTTGATTTGCCGCATCCTGACCTGCCCGAAAAGAGGTATCCCTTCGAACCGTAAAAAACACCCGAGGCATGAATAAGGATATCCCCGTTAAGGGCTGTGAGGTAGTAGATAATGAGTCCGTCGAGCGGATAGCTTAAGGGGTTAACCGATTCGCTGTCACAATCTATTGCAAGGTCCCACACATTTTTTTCAGGGCGGATGGTAAGAATTGCTGAGCGGAGATGATTAGAGAGCGGAAGAGTGGTTCTGATGATTATCTTTTTGCCTGCAGAGTAGACCGTCCAGAAGTAAGGGCTTATCTCTTTTCTTACTCCCGCGATCTCTTCCACCTCGGGAGCACTGAAAACGGGCGTTGCCTTACGTGGCATTTCCGGCTTTCCGCGCGTGACATTTATCACAAGATTGGGGTCTGGTTTGCTGGTAAGAAAGGAGATCTGAGGCTCTTCAGGCTGCAGGGTGAGTGATGGGTCCGTAGCAGTAAAGAGAATGTAATATCCGCCTATTTTAAGTGAATAGCTTCTCATTCGGCAATGATAAGGTATTGCTTCATCTCGGAGAAAAAGGCGAGAACATCATTCAGTGCCGTTTTCCCGTCTACATCAAACTCCCCTTCCACCTCGGATATTATATCCCTTACCGTTCTGATACCATCGAGATTATCCCATATAAATGCTGCCGTAACATTCAGGGTATAAACGCTTCTCATATCGGCAATGGTGTCGCTGACCGGGACCAGCACATACTCATCACCGGTTTTGCGCGCCACTATACGCGGCGATCGGAAGTATACCGTGTTAAGGTTTATCATGTTATTCAAATATACCACTTTTTTATAAAGTACGGGCAGCGAATGAAACAGATAAGCTGTTGTGTGTGGGGCTGTTTATCGGTCACATTTGCCTATCTTTATAAAAATTTTAATGATGACAACAAGAAAAAAGGGAAAACCGCGGGGCGGACTTTCCAGAAAAGAGCTTACAGGGCAGATAAAGGCACTGTATGAAAAAGAGAACAGGAAGACATTTAATAACAAGCAGGTTGCGGCCCGACTATCAGTAACAGATTCCCATGACAGGTCAATGATAACAACCGTGCTGCAGGAGCTGAAGGGTACCGGCTACCTTAAGGAGGTGCAGACAGGGCGTTTTGCCCTTAAGCAGAAGGGTGCCTATGTTACCGGAACGGTGGATATGACGCGTATGGGCTACGGATTTATTGTGTCGCCCGATATGGATGATGATGTGTTTGTGAGCAACCGTAACCTCAATACCGCGCTGCACGGCGATAAGGTAAAGGTGAGGCTGCTGCTCGGACGCAAGGGCAACAGGCCCGAGGGGGAGGTGATGGAGGTGCTGGAGAGGGCGCGTGAGACCTTTGTGGGAACCATTGAGATGATGCCCCATTTTGCCTTTCTTATCCCTGATACCAAAGGGATGCCCTTTGACCTTTTTATCCCCGGCGATAAGCTTATGGGTGCCCGGCAGGGTGAGAAGGCTGTAGCCAGGATAACGGAGTGGGACAAGAGGCAGAAGAACCCGGTGGCCGAGATAGTAAGGGTGCTGGGTATGCCCGGAGAGCATGAGACGGAGATACATGCCATACTGGCCGAGTTTGAGCTGCCATATACCTTCAGCGAAGAGGTGGAGGCTGCCGCAGCAGCGGTGCCGGTGGAGATCACTGCCGCTGAGATAAAGAATCGCCGCGACTTCCGCAGGGTGCCTACCTTTACCATTGACCCTGCCGATGCCAAGGATTTTGATGATGCCCTTTCACTGCAGCCTGCAGCGGACGGACTCTGGGAGGTTGGGATTCATATAGCTGATGTGACGCACTATATAGGTGAGGAAACACTACTCGATAAGGAGGCGGTGACACGTGCTACCTCTGTTTACCTTGTTGACAGGGTGGTGCCGATGTTGCCGGAGCGACTCTCAAATCATGCCTGCTCACTTAATCCGAAAGAGGATAAGCTGACCTATTCGGCTGTCTTTACCATGGACGACACCGGCAGGGTGCACAGTGAGTGGTTTGGGCGCACGGTGATCAACAGTGACCAGAGGTTCTCCTACAAGGAGGCACAGCAGATCATTGACGGGGGCAAGGGGCCTATGAAGGAGATGGTGCTCACCCTCCATGATATTGCCCAGAAGCTGAGAAGCAAGCGGTTTGATACCGGTGCTTTCTCTTTTGAGCGTACCGAGGTGGAGTTTGAGCTGGATGAGAAGGGCTATCCGGTGAAGATCAACTTCCGCGAATCGGGTACCGCCAACCAGCTGGTAGAGGAGTTTATGCTGCTTGCCAACAGGAAGGTCGCCGAATTTATCGGTCGCACCAAAAAAGGAGGCACTGCAAAGACCTTTGTTTACAGGATACATGATAACCCCGATCCCGAAAAGATAGCCTCGTTTGCAAAGTTTATCAAGCGGTTTGGCTACCGCCTGGAGGGGGGCGTCAAGAGCTCTACCCTGGCTCTCTCAATGAATAATCTGATCAGGGAGGTGAAGGGACGCAAGGAGGAGAATATTATTGAGACACTGGCCCTGCGGTCGATGGCCAAGGCGGTATACTCAACCAACAATATTGGTCACTACGGTCTCTCTTTCAAGCACTATACCCATTTTACATCACCCATCAGGCGTTATCCCGATATGATGGTGCACCGGTTGCTGACAGCATACCTCAACGGCGAAGGATCAAAGAGCGAGGAGAAGTACGAGAAGCTCTGTATCCATTCATCGAAACGTGAGAGGCTGGCAGTGGAGGCTGAAAGGGCATCCATTAAATACAAACAGGTGGAGTATATGCAGGATAAGCTGGGCGAGGTGTTTGAAGGTGTTATCTCCGGCGTCACCGAGTGGGGCATCTATGTTGAGCTGGTGGAGAACCAGTGCGAGGGCATGGTATCCATCAGGGAGCTGGATGACGATTTCTATGAGTATGATGAGGAGAACTACTGCATCCGCGGCCGGCATAAGGGGAAAGAATTTACCCTTGGCGATGTAACATGGGTGCAGGTGGCCCGGGCCGATCTTAAGAAGAAGCAACTCGATTTCGAGATGGCGGAGAAACCGGTGTAGAGGGTTACTGCCCCGCCCTGCCGTCGGCGGCAATCAGCTTCAGCAGTTCATCAACTGCCTTATCCTCAGGCACATTGAGTTTTACGGCATTTTTGCCACGGTAGAGGTGCACCACTCCGCGACCGGCACCCACGTAGCCGTAGTCGGCATCAGCCATTTCGCCCGGACCGTTTACCACGCACCCCATAATCGCTATCTTTAATCCTTTAAGGTGGGAGGTGGCTTTTTTCACCCTTGCCACTGCCGTGGGAAGGTCAAACTTGGTACGTCCGCAGGTGGGGCATGAGATATAGTCGTTACGGGTGATCTTTATCCTTGCTGCCTGCAGAATGCCATCAACAACAGACTGCACCGTCTCCTGTGGCAGCAGACTGCCATTATCGATAATCAGCTCCGTGGCTTGTTTGCCTATCAGGTAGGGGGCGGCATCCTTTTCTCCCATTATTGCCGGATTCTGTTCAGCGACCTTTCTGCCTATCAGATAGGGGGCGGCATCTACTGCTGCCGTAACGGCCAGCTCCGTGGCATCGGC
>JAIVHO010000038.1 GCA_020201035.1 Bacteroidales bacterium | reverse complement strand
TTGCTGATTCTGTCATACTCCTCCTTTACCTTATCATAAAGCTCCTTATGTTCATTTGCAAATGACATATCATCAGTAATAAGAGCGCTTATTTTCGTCATTTCACTGCCAATCTCTGAGAAGGTGGCAAAATGAGCATTATACTCCTTTATTCTCTGCTGCAGGCTCTCTGCTCTTTTCCTGTTTGCCATAATGGCCCTTGTATCAGGTGCTTCCATCCTTGGGTCAGACCGTACTTCAATCTGGTCAGATGAACTCTTTCCGTCAATATTTACCTCTGCAATATATTTACCCGGCAACACGGGAGCTCCTCTTCTGAACATTGATCTGCTACTTGCATCCGGTGCATTGTTTCTGATAACTCCTGGTATTTCAGGAGAGTCCATATCGGTGTTCCACCTGACTCTGTTAAAGCCCTTTTTCAGGCTTGCCTCCAGTGTACGTATTTTGTTTCCCGAATCATCAAGAATTACAATCTCTGCAGGCTTTTCCCTCTCCTCTTTTGAGTATACTGTTATCATTGCTCCTGAAGGGCGGTTATCTCCTGTAAACAGGGCATCTCCCCTGAAATAGTAGCCGGGCATGTTCTTTGTTTCAGCCATCACTGCATCAGGAGCTTTGCAGATAAATATCTCCTCGTTGAGCAGTTTAACTCCTACGGATGCGAGGGTACGCAGCGGACGTATATCATCCAGAACCCATATTGAGCGTCCGAAAGTCCCTATAACCAGGTCATGCTCACGGGGATGGATCACAAGGTCATAAGTTGAGACAGTGGGGTATCCGCTTGTCCATTTGTTCCAGTTTTCGCCACCATCAAAGGAGACGTACAGTCCGTACTCGGTGCCGGCGAAAAGAAGATTCTCTTCAACAGGATCCTGAACAAAGGAGAGGACATATCCCCATACATCCTGGTCATCAATAATCCTTTTCCAGCTTCTGCCGTAATTCTCTGTTTTATAGAGGTATGCCGAGTAATCACCACGCCTGTAGTCATTTACTACAACAAAGGCTTCACCGGCATTGTGTTCCGATGCCTTGATCACGGGAATCCACGCCCCCGGCTTCATCTCCTTTATATTTGGGGATACATCATTCCAGGTGCTGCCTCCGTCCCTTGTGATCTGAATTCTGCCGTCATCAGTGCCGGCCCATATAACACCCTGTTCGAGTTTAACGGGTTCAATTGCCAGAATAGTGCAGTGGTTCTCTGCTCCGGTTGCATCGCGGGTCAGTCCGCCGCTCTCCCTCTGCTTCTGTTTTTCAGGGTCATTGATTGTCAGGTCAGGCGATATTTTTTCCCATTTGTCGCCCCGGTTACTGCTTTTATGAACAAACTGGCTGCCAAAATATATTGTATTGGTGTCAAAAGGATCCTGTGCTATGGCAGCATTCCAGTTAAATCTCAGGTTCTCTCCATCTTCAGCAGGAGGTCTGATACTGGTTGTTGCTCCTGTCTCAAGGTCAACCCTCCTGACGGCACCACCCTGTGACTGTGCATAGCAGTAACGCGGATCACCTGGTATCGGCACAACATCAAATCCATCTCCACCGATCAGAAAATCCCACCACTCATTGATAATGCCGCCATTGGTCCATGCATAAGCCGGTCCTCGCCATGAACCGTTATCCTGCATTCCGCCATAAATATTGTAAGGTTCTTCCATATCCACTGATACATGGTAGAACTGACCAACAGGAAGGTTTGTAATATGTCTCCATGTTTTTCCAAGGTCATAGGTTACAGCCAACCCACCGTCATTTCCATCAATCATATGTTTGGGATTTTTCGGGTTCATCCACCATGCATGATGATCAAGGTGAACGGTCTGGGCGATGGAGTAGGGGAATGTGAGGCCACCATCTTCGCTCATATTGATTCCTGAAAAAAGAGTGAATAACCTGTTCTCATTGGATGGATCAACGTGTATCTCAGCATAATAGAATGGTCTTGTTCCAATTCTCTCTGTTCCACGCTTCTCCCAGGTGAACCCTCCGTCCGTTGAGCGGTAGATAGCATTGTTTTCCGATTCAACATATGCATAAATGTAGTCAGGTCTTCCTGCTGCAATTGCCAGCCCAACCCTGCCTATCTTCTCCGGCAGTCCCTTTTCCAGTCTGGAAAAAGTTTCACCACCGTCAAGCGACATGTAGATTCCTGAACCCTCACTGCCTGATGTGAAGAACCATGGCCATCTCTGGTGATCCCACATGGCTACGAGAATCTTATCCGGGTTTGATGGATCCATTACCATATCTGCCACCCCTGATCTCTCATTTGTATAGAGCACCTGCTTCCAGGTTTTTCCGCCATCGGATGTCTTGAAAACACCCCTTTCGCTGTTGGGTGCCCAGGGTGATCCTATTGCTCCTGCAAATACAATATCACTGTTAACGGGGTTAACAAGTATCCTGTGGATATGCCTTGTCTCCTCCAGACCTTTCAACTCCCATGAAAGTCCGCCATCCGGTGACCGGTAGATTCCGTATCCGCCTGTAAGGCTGTTTCTGGGATTACCTTCTCCTGTACCGGCCCAGACAACATCAGGGCGTAATGGGTCGATGGCAAGCGCCCCTATTGAAGCAACTGCCTCTTTATCAAAGACGGGCTCAAACTGAATGCCCCCCGAGGTGGTTTTCCATAGTCCTCCTGATGCTGTACCGATATAAAATACTTCGGTGTTTACCGGTTCAACCGCAATGGCAGTAACCCTGCCGCTCATTCCGGCCGGACCCACATTCCGGGGTTGCATGCCATGAAAGAGATCCATATCCACTGTCTGTGCAGGTGATTGAAAGGATGACATAATCAGGCCAATTACAGCGCCAAATAGTAGTGATTTCTTCATCTGTATATAATTTATGGTTTCAGGTCTGATGAAACATCAGCAGCAAACAGGTGATAAGTATATTCATGCTCGTTTCATTTAAAATTATTGAATTGCAATCCTCAACCACTCAGCCGAAATATAAACTTCCCTTCATGATTACCGGCAATTTAAACAAAACTATGCTATCAGAACAGGATAGCAAGTGTGTTTAATAATATGTTAATTATGGTTTTCCTCTCTGCCAAGAATAAACACTGCAGGATGTTTGTTAATATCGGGCATATTACCCTTCCACTCCTTTATTCTTCTGGTAACCACATATTCTGTTTCCAGTGTCAGATCAGCAGCAATGCACAGGCTGGTATTATTATCACAGTACTTCAGTATATCTGCAAGGAGCTTATGGTTTCTGTAAGGGGTCTCAATAAAAAGCTGCGAAGTTCCTGACCCTGCCTGTCTGTCGATGATTCTCAGTGCTTCCTGCCGCTCTGCAGGTTTAACGGGCAGGTAACCATGGAAGGTGAAGTTCTGGCCGTTCATTCCGGAAGCCATAAGTGCCAGCAGGAGGGATGAGGGCCCTGACATGGGCTTTACAGTTATACCTTTTCTGTGGGCAAGTGCCACAATGCGGGAGCCCGGATCCGCAACACCAGGAACACCGGCTTCACTTAAAATACCAGTATCGCGGCCCGAGATAACCGGTTCCAGAAGGAGCGGTATCTCATCCTCTTTTGTATGCTCATTCAGGATCATAAAATGCGTCTCATCAATTGGGAAGGTGGGATCAATCAGCCGCAAAAACCTGCGGGCACTTCTTATATCCTCGACAATAAATGATCTCAGTCTCCCTGCAACTGAAAGAAGACCATCAGGAAGAACCTCCCTGAATAATTCCGATCCAAGTGTAACAGGAATCAGGTACAGTATTCCACGCTCCATTTTGCTTTTTTGTAAAAATAGTAATTATTACCTTAAGGCGCGGAAATATCATGGTGTTGCACTAATTTTTTTGTTTATTTTGAAGTATAAATATTATTGGATTTGAAGATAACTTTTTTAGGAACAGGGACATCACAGGGCGTACCCGTAATTGCATGTGACTGCAGGGTATGCAGATCTGCAGATCATAGGGACAGGCGGTTAAGAACAGCTCTTCTTGTTGAAAATAATGATTTTAAGATAGCTATTGATGCCGGTCCCGATTTCAGGCAGCAGATGCTTGCACATGGGGTTAAAAGACTTGATGCAATCCTGCTTACTCATGAGCATAAGGATCACATCGGGGGGATAGATGATGTCAGGGCTTTCAACTTCAGAACAAGAAAGGCCGTTGATATCTATTGTGACGAGAGGGTGAGGGAGACAATAATCAGGGAATATCCATATGTCTTTGCTGTGGATAAGTATCCCGGAGCACCATCTATGAATCTCAATACCATTGATAGTAATACGTTCAGTGTTGGATCAATAGATATTATGCCGGTTGAAGTTTCTCATTTCTGGCTTCCCGTATTCGGATTCAGGATTGGTGAGATGGCCTATATTACAGATGCCAAATCAGTGAGTCCTGAGAGTATGGAAAAACTGGCAGGAGTCAGGTATCTGATAATTAATGCTCTGAGGAGGGAGGCGCATATTTCACACCTTAATCTGGATGAGGCTGTTGCGATAATTGAGCAGATATCACCCGAACAGGCATTTCTGACTCATGTTGGTCATCAGATGGGACTTTTCAGCGAGGTTGAAAAAATATTGCCCCGGGGAGTTTCACTGGCATATGATGGTCTTACTTTTGAATGTGAATAGCGACCCTGTTAATCCTGCCTCTTCCTGTAGGTTTTCTTTAGTTTCTTCTGATACTCCCTGGAGAAGAAATATTTGTTGCGGCCAAGCTGAGTTGCGTTAATATAGGAGTGTCTTTTTTTATGGGCATAGGGATTTTTTCGGGATGATGCACATCCTGCCATTACTATTATCAGTATTAATATTAAGAGGTACTTAAGGTGTTTCATCAGTTTTTCAGCAAATTTGAAACCATACTGGGTTGTTAAAAGTACAGAATATTTTAACCAAATAAAAGAGTTGATAAACTGATTAGTTATACGTACACAAATCCGGGATGTTACAAAGTAATAAAAGCAGCAATATCTGTTAAGTTTATTCAGCCACTGACAGGGTATTATTTTTGTATTACTCCAGACACTGCCGGGGCATTAATTTTGTATAGGAAACCGGATTTTGAGAGTCCGGATTATATTTAAATTAATTAATGATTTGTCCGGGTTGCTGGTATGGTGTAAATTGCGTCGATGCAGTGGGGGGAATAAGCACCTGCCATATGAATATATAGAAGCCAGGGAAAATATATGGAAGTTGCGGAAATATAGAAGCTGCGGAAATATGGAAGTTGCGGAAATATGGAAGTTGCGGAAATATGGAAGTTGCGGAAATATAGAAGTTGCGGAAATATATAGAAACTAAGATATTATATAGAAGGTACGGAAATATATAGAAGGTACGGAACCATGATAAAAGCAGATATATCCGAAATGTTATCAAAAGGGAAACTCAGCATAGCGGCTGTCTTTTGTTTAATGATGACCATGTTCACGTTTTCAGTAACCACCGCGCAGAATCTCGAGAACCTGGGGCTTTCAGTATCAGGCGGCTTACGTGTTGAAAGATTCCTTTTATCGGATTCAACAACCATAGACCCGGCAGAGTCGGTGCCGGTGTTCAGTTTTGAGCTGAACGGCAGGTTGCGTAACTCAGATGATGTTGGCGCCACTCTGTCCGGTAACCGTTTTATTCTCAATTACGAAGAATCTCTCAGGGTCACTTTTGCATCATATGGCGGAGGACATCCTGGATGGAAGGGACAGATAACATTTGTGAACGGTGGATTTGACACCCTGCAAATAGAAAATATTATTCCTTTTGGTGAGAATAAGGATTTTGTCTATATAACAGGCAAGGGGCCCTGGAACCTTGCAAGGGCATGGCTTCACAGGCCCGGAAAGAGTCCGGTCAGGGTTATACTGCCTGATAATGCATGGGAAACGGGCTTTTCATCCATTCCTGTTTCGGAAAATATGGGTGTGACAGCAATTGCCCGCAGAAGCGATAACAACGGAGCAGTGACGGGAAGGTACAATACCCTTCTTCCGCCCGGAAGTACCCTTACCTATGAACTTTTTGGAGATATTCATGCCGGGGAGTGGCATGAGGGTCTTAAACTGATGTTCCGGGACAGATATCTTTATGATATCTATGATTTTGATAACAGCCTCTATGAGCGGGATGACCTTAAATGGATCAGGAAGAGTTACCTGGTGATGCTTCAGTTTGCATGGGACCGTGAATTTTATGATCGTTTTGATAGAAAGTATAACTATGGGGAGCTGATAAGAGAGTCGAACAGGCAGTTTGGCTTCCTGGATGTTTACGGTATCTGGCCAACATGGCCCAGGCTGGGTGTTGACTCAAGAAACCAGTGGGATCTCTACCGTGATTTGCCGGGAGGTACTGACCAGCTGAGAAGCTTCGCCAGACTATCAAGGCAATACGGAACCAGATTTTTTATTGCCTATAATCCCTGGGATATGAGTACCAGAACAGAAGATCCCTTAAGTGGTATGGCCGCCCTGATAGCTGAGATTGAGGCAGATGGTGTTGTTCTGGATACCCGGGGCAGTTCCAGCTATGAACTTCAGGAAGCTGCAGACAGCGTAAGGGCAGGGGTAGTTATGTATTCCGAGGGAATGGCAATAATCAGGGATATGCCGGGTATTGTTTCAGGAAGGGTTCATAATGCAATTTTTATGGCCCCTGAGCTTAACCTTAACAAGGTGATTAAATCTGAGTTCGGGATATTCAGAGTGCTTGATGTGGGAGAGGCTCCTCTTCATCGCGAGATTGCTGTTGCTTTCTTTAACGGTTATGGTTCTGAACTTAATATGTTCAGACCTGGAAGGCATTTTGATACAGCAGATGATTACAGTTTTCTTGCCAGAACAACGAAGATACTCAGGGAGAACAGTGATGCATTTCTGGATAATGACTGGACACCACTGATTGATGTTCAGAAAGATGGTTTGCACGTGAACCGGTTTAAATCAGCCGGTAAAACAGTTTACACATTACTGAATATGAATCCGTCAGGGGCTGAGGGCAATCTGCTTCCCGTAGATTACCGCCAGGGATATCACTGGTTATCCCTATGGCATAACAGGTCTCTTGAACCTGTGAAAATGGATGACGGTTATTTTGTAGAGGTCTCAGCCGATCCCTATAATAAATCATTTGAAGGTGGCAGAAGAGAGGGCACTGTTGATTGTATCGCCATGCTGCCTGAGCTGTTGCATGTTACTGACATAGGCAGTGAGTTTGAAATTTCGACAGATATGGCCGGAAAGATTGTTGTATGGAAGGGAACACCCGGCTATGGAAAGGAAAAGACCGAATTTACTCTCCGTGGAGATACCCTGCTTGACAGATCATTCCTTTTTGGCAGTTATCAGGGTGATGCTGTGATTCAGTTGTTTGATGGTGACGAACTGGCAGATATGGTAGTTATTACCCTTAAGGGTGATATACCGTGGTTGATCACTGAACGGCATAAGACAGCCACAACCAGGAGTGTACCTTCTGATATGGTGATTGTACCCGGCACCCGTGTGAAGATGAATCTCACTCCCAACGATAATTTTATTCCCTATCCTGAATATGACTCCTCAGGGGTTGAGGTTGATACTTTTCTTATTGACCGCTACCCGGTTACAAATCAGCAATACTTTCGCTTTATAACAGAGTCAGGTTATTTTCCTGTTGATACGGTAAATTATTTAAAACACTGGGTTAACGGGGTATACCGCCAGGGTCAGGAACGCTATCCGGTTGTGTGGGTAAGTCTGGAAGATGCAAGGGCCTACGCTGAATGGGCCGGTAAAAGATTGCCGCTGGAGGCAGAATGGCAACTGGCTGCACAGGGGAATGATGGCAGGCTGTGGCCCTGGGGAAATGAGTTTCACGGAACTAAATGCAACAACAGTTTTGACAGGCCAACACCTGTTGATGCGTTTTCAAAAGGGGAGAGCATTTATGGTGCTGCCGATCTTGTGGGAAATGTGTGGCAGTTAACCGATGATGTATATTTTAACGGCTCTTACTATTTCGTTATTATCAGGGGAGGGAGTCACTACAGGCCTGATTCATCATGGTGGTATGTCCAGGGTGGACCACAACCCCTTAACAAGACACAAATGCTTCAGCTTGTATCACCCGGTTTTGACCGCTCCTCAACGGTGGGTTTCAGATGTGTAAAGGATTACTCTGCAGGCAGTTACGGGAATCGCTGATCAGTAATTGCTGGCAGGGAATCGCTGATCAGTATTGGTAAAAAGTAATCAGTTGACTGGAATCTGGTGATACCTCTCCCGGCTGATTTGCAGGGTGCAGGCAATCAGGAAATCCTTCTTGCTCCGCCTTCAGTGGATGGCATGTAAAATGTGGCTTCCAGTCCGGTCGCCTCCTGATAGATTTTTCCAAGAGAGGTGATAAAGTCAGCAGTAGCATCTTTTTTCACAATATTGACGGTACATCCGCCAAATCCTGCCCCGGTCATACGTGCTCCCACAACTCCCTCAGTTTCCCTTGCACCCCGGGCAAGTGTATCAAGCTCTATGCCTGTTACCTCGTAATTATCCCTGAGAGAGTCGTGCGACTGGTACATAAGCCTTCCCACACCTTCAATATCACCCTTGTAAAGCAGTCCAACTGCCTCCATTACCCGTGCATTTTCCGTAATCACATGGATAGCTCTGCGCTTAATGACATCGCTGGCTATGCTTTTCTCAACCAGTTCAAGAGAGTCGGGTCCCAGCTCCGAGAGAGATTTCACTCCTGTCACCGGATGAAGAATTCTTAACGCTTCCTCACACTCTCTCCTTCGTTCATTATATTTTGAGTCTGTAAGTCCCCGCCTCTTGTTCGAGTTTACAATAATCAGGTCATATCCCTCCAGCACCAGGGGAACAGTGTCATATTTCAGGTTTCCGCAATTGAGGAAAAGCGCCTTATCCTTCTCACCGAAACCAACGGCAAACTGATCCATTATACCGCAATTCATACCCGCGAACTCATGCTCAGCCCGCTGACTCAATTTTACCAGCTCAAGCGTGGAGATTTCTGCCTGGCTGAAATGGTTAAGTGCAACTGCCGTTACCATCTCGATGGATGCTGAAGAGGAGAGTCCGGCCCCGTTGGGTATATCACCCCAGAAGAGCATATCAAGACCCGGTAGGGAGATTCCTTTCTGCCTGAACTGATCTGCAACACCAAGTGGGTAGTTTACCCATTCACTCTCCATATTGCGCTCAAAATTTGCTGTATCCGACTCCTGGTGATAATCAAAATTAAGGGTACGGAGCCTCAGTTTACCCTCCCCGTTTGGAAGTGCCAGAAGATAGGTACCGTAGTTCAAGGCACAGGGGAGAACAAATCCATCATTATAATCTGTGTGTTCCCCTATCAGGTTTACCCTGCCGGGGGAGAAAAAAACAGGAGCCTCTTCGGTCCTGTTAATGTAGATGCTCCTGAATTGCTCTTTGAGTTTTTTCAGATCCATCCCTATACTTTTATCTTTTTTTCAATTTCAGCTATCTGGTGCCTGAAATGCTTGTCAGTATCAATAAGATTATTGACTGTCTTGCAGGCGTGAAGCACCGTAGCGTGATCCTTGCCACCTATCTGAGATCCTATACTGGCAAGTGATGACTTGGTGAGGTTTTTACTGAAGAACATTGAAACCTGTCTGGCCTGCACAATCTCCCTCTTTCTGGTTTTACTCTGCATCAGGTCAACAGGTATGCGGTAATATTCGCATACAATTTTCTGTATATAGTCAATGGTTATCTCTCTGGCAGTATGCTTAACAAGCTTGTCAATCATCTGCCTTGCAAGCTCGAGAGTTATCTCTTTTCTGTTAAGTGTTGACTGTGCATAGAGTGAGATGAGTACAGCCTCCAGCTCTCTGATGTTGTTTGTAACATTTGTTGCCAGGTACTCGAAAATATCCTCATCGAGCTCAATACCATCATTGTAGGCCTTCTTTTTCAGAATTGCCAGTCGGGTTTCGTAGTCTGGCTTCTGGAGATCTGCCAGCAGTCCCCATTTAAATCTGGAAAGAAGCCTTTGTTCCATGCCCTGAAGTTCAACGGGTGGCCTGTCGCAGGTGAGTATCAGCTGTTTTCCGCTCTGGTGAAGATGGTTGAATATGTGGAAGAAGGTGTCCTGGGTCTTCTCCTTGCCTGCAAACTCCTGTACATCATCCAGTATAAGCACATCAATCATCTGGTAGAAGTGAAGGAAATCATTACGGTTGTTGTTGCGGATTGACTCAACGAACTGGGTCTGGAATTTATTTGCATTAACATAAAGGACGATCTTGTCAGGGAGCTGTTCTTTTACCTGGATACCTATCGCCTGGGCAAGGTGCGTCTTCCCCAGTCCTGAGTCACCATAGATCATCAGCGGATTGAAGGCTGTACCCCCGGGGTTGTTTCCAACGGCTATTCCTGCCGAACGTGCCAGACGGTTACAATCACCCTCTATATAGTTCTGGAAAGAGTAATCGGGATTGAGCCGCGGATCAAAGTGAACCTTTTTAATGCCCGGAATAACGAACGGATTTTTTATTGAAGACTGTGCTGCCTCATAGGGTACTGAGACTGGCATATTTGTCAGTTCAGCCTTGTTGCGTGAAGGATATTTTACAGTATATGGTTTCCCGTCACTGAACTGAGTATTTTCCATTACAACATTGTATTCAAGCTTTGCATCATTTCCCAGTTCACGCCTGATGGTCTTCCTTAATATATCTATATACTGCTCTTCCAGGTATTCATAAAAGAAAGGGCTGGGAACCTGAATGGTAAGGATGTTATTGTGCAGTTTTAAAGGTATAATGGGCTCAAACCAGGTCTTAAAACTGATAGATGGAATAATGTCCCGGATGATGTTGAGACAGTTATTCCATACTTCATGATGAGTCTTATTCATGTAGGTAGTTGATTAAAATGTTGTTCGGCAATCTGGGCCTGATTCTTAAATCAGTCACAATATTTGTAAAAAAAAACTGTAAAAAAAAAATTTTTTTTCCTTGATTTTTAAGAAAACATTTTATGGTGTTATGGTTCAGCCTCTTATCGGCATGAAAAAACATTATGAGCGTAATAATCACGAATACAGAGCGTTACGATTGTGTGGTTTGATAGACAACAGATTGCAGCTCTGCAGTTCTTCAGTTTGTGGTTACTTCTCTGTTTTTCGGCCGAAAAGTGAAAAGTGGACATAATTTCCGGGGTTCTCCCGGAGGTCGTTAAGCAAACTGTTCAGGCTTTCAAGGCTTGCTGAAAGATTTAGGTAAAGGGAGTCATCATTAAATACCATCCCTGCACTTCCTTCGCCATTATTAATTTTCGTAAGCAAACTGTTTGTCTGATCAAGATTATTTCTGAGATTGATTACTGCACCGTAAATATCGGCAGCGGCAATGGTGTCACTGATTGATTTCAGGTTGCTGATAGTTTCGTCTATATTGTTGCTGTTGTTATTGAGCATTGCCGTGAATCGGTCTATTCCCTCAATAAGAGAGGGAAAGGACTCCTCTGTACCTGCGAGCATCACTTCAAGTGACCCTGTTGCTGAAGCAATGTTGCTGTTTGTTTCGGCGAGGTCAGATGCAAATTCTTCCGTCATGATGGAGTTAATTCTCTCCATTGCAATCGACAGATGGTATAAAAGTGAGTCTACCTTCATCATTACCGGCTCAAACTGCTGCTCCGCCTTGTCCAGAATGGAAACAGCAACCCTGCCCGGGATTGTATCTCCCCTTTGGTAGTATCCGGTGCTGTTGTCTGCCATTACCATTCTTATCTTCATACCGGCAATCAGGGTTGCAGTGGTAATTTCTGCAACTGACCCTTCCGGTATCCGGAAGTCTTTCAGTATACTGAAGCCAACAGCTATTCTTCCGGAACCGTCATTCATAAGTTTTACGTTATTGACCACTCCGGCTTTAAAGCCATTTATCTCTACCGGACTCGATCCTTCCAGTCCGGCAATGTTTTCATATATAACAGTGTAGCTGTCTGTTCTGCTGAACAGGTTATGACCTTTCAGGAAACTGTAAAGCCATATGAAGGCCGCTATTGTTAAAATGGCAATTACACCTGTTTTGACTTCCGGGGATATTTTTTTCATACGTTTGAAATTTTGTAATTACCTGACAAGAAGTTAATTAAAAATTTGAGAACGAATGGAACCGCTTCGCTCTCGCATAATATTTTTTAAACATATTCTTTTGTGATATTTAAGCTTAAAAAATATCATGTTCGTTTTATTATTATATTTTTATGTTTTAGAGATTGGTACAGTTATGTGTTATCTGCTTCCGGTCTCTTCAATGGCCTCCTGTAGTGGCATTATTTCACTGTTTCTGACAGCTATAACAAATGCGTCTGGAAATTGTGATAAGATTGATCGCCTGTAGTCTGATGCTTCCGGGTATGTCTTAAAATGTCCGCTGGCATATTTATAATATTTTCCGGAAACCAGCTCACTCAGCTCCCTTAGGGATCCGAAATTTTCTGATTTCAATTCCTGCCTGGTTGAAGAAGTGGCTATCTGAACCCTGAAGTCTATCTGTGACTGGTCAGCTAAACCAAAATCATCTCTTAGCGGCGTAAATCCGCTCTTTTTATCTACTGCGTCCTTATAATCCCTGAAAGCCCGGAAGATTGCAGATGCAATATAATCCTGTCCCTGTTCCGACAACAGCAGCCTCTCTTCCTCAGAGTTTGATGAAAATCCCGCTTCAACCAGGACACTGGGCATGGTAGTCATAGAAAGTACTACGAATCCTGCCTGCTTAACTCCCCTGTCGCGCAGCCCAACTCTTTCTCTGAACTGGTTCTGGATAAAGGATGCAAAATAGAGACTCTGCTCCAGATAGATATTCTGCATAAGGGAAAAGGCAATATAAGACTCAGAGGAGTTGGGGTCATACCCCTGATATTTTGTCGTATAATCTTTTTCGAGTGTGATTACTGAGTTTTCCTTCATTGCCACCTGCAGGTTTCCTTCATTTTTATGCAGGCCCATTGCAAATGTCTCACTCCCCCTTATCCTACTGTCTGATATGGCATTAACATGTATTGAGATAAAAAGATCAGCCTTTGCCTTGTTTGCAATATCTGCTCTTTTGTCGAGTTCAATGAAAACATCGGTTTTACGGGTATATATAACCTTTACACCGGGTAACAGCTCCTCAATATAGTTTCCCGTTTTTAGGGCAATTGCCAGCACAATATCCTTTTCCCTGCTGCGGCGGCCAACTGTTCCGGGATCTTTCCCACCATGTCCCGGATCAATTACAACAACCCAGCCGTCACCATTGCTGCCATTCCCATCCTGTGCCGTAGCAATCAGAAATGGAGCAATAAAAAGCAGCAGCGCAACTCCAGCCTTTATTATAAGGGCACGAATGGCATACTCTTTGTTATTTTTGATCCTGCTCTTCATGCAATGATCATGATTTTTGATTAGTTTTATCCGATCTTTTTATACGGTACGGAAACAGTACAAAAATAGTATTAAGTTGCATTATAAATTAGCATACAAAACAGATCTTTTAATCATATTTCTCTTTTTATCAACAATCGTACCGGCCCGTGATGCAGATTTGATAAATTACGGGTTAGAAGTATCAGGTGGGGATAAAGAGTTGTTTAATTACCCGCATCGTAAAACTCTGCCTGCTACCGATGCTCCATTTTTGCTAAAGGCCTTTTTGCCCGTTGATAAACCGGCTCTTATTCCGCAGTCTAATGAACTGATAACATATGATGCTGTTTTTCTACAGGACACACTGAGAAGGGATTCCCTGCTACTGCAGGATATCCATGGGAGGGACACCCTGCTGAGTCAGGACACCCTGCTGAGTCAGGACACCCTTACAACAGGTACTTTGCTTCTTTCTGATGATGCCATTGACATTCCAATAGTATACAATGCAACTGATACTATCCACAGCGATCTGGCCACACAGAAGGTTTATCTTGTTAACAATGCTACAGCTACATATGGTGATATATTTCTGAATGCCTATTATATGGATATTGACCTTGCAACAGGTGAGGTCTTTGCAAGGGGCAGGCAGGATTCAGCCGGCAACTGGGTTGACACGCCTGTCTTCAGGGAGGGGAGCCAGGAGTTTGAGTCGCGTGAACTGGTATATAACTTCAAGACCCGACAGGCCATTATTAAAAATATAAGGACAGAGCAGGAGGGTGGCTATCTTCACAGCGGCATAACAAAGATGCACAATGACGGTTCCCTTCATGCAGGAGGGAGCAAATACACCACATGTGATGCAGAGCATCCCCATTTCTATGTCAGTCTTAACAAGGCAAAAGTGATCCCCGGTGAGAAGATAATATCCGGCCCTGCATATCTTGTGCTTGAGGATATCCCTCTGCCGCTGATATTGCCGTTTGGCTTTTTTCCCGTACAGCAGAAGGTGGCATCAGGAATTGTAATGCCAAAATACGGTGAGGAGCGTAACCGCGGGTTCTTCCTGAAAGAGGGTGGATACTACTTTGCCATAAGTGATTATTTTGATCTCAGGCTTACAGGTGATATCTATACCAACGGATCATGGCGTTCGGCTATCGCCACAAACTACAGGAAGCGTTATAAATTCAGTGGCAACTTTGGATTTACCTATGCCAGTAATGTCACAGGCTACAAGGGTCTGGAGAACTATTCAAGGAATCCTAACTATTCAATAAGGTGGAGTCATTCTCAGGATGCCAAGGCCAGACCAGGATCAAGACTCTCGGCAAGCGTAAATATGAGCTCGAGTGGTTTTGACAGGGAGAACAGTTATACCGTTAATGAACATGTTACCACAACCAAAAGTTCCAGCATCAGTTACTCAAAGACCTGGGCAGGAACCCCGTTCAATTTCGCAGCCAGTTTTAATCACAGCCAGAATACCGCAAACAAGTCTGTTACGGTTAATCTTCCGAAGATGACATTCAGTGCAAGCAGACTCTACCCGCTGAAACCCAAAAGCGGAGGATCAACAAAATGGTGGCAGGAGCTGCAGCTGCAATACACAGCAAGCCTGGATAACAGGATCAATACTACTGATTCCCTGCTCTTTACAAATGAGGTTTGGAACAATATGGACAACGGATTCAAACATGAGATTCCCGTCTCAATACCCATACGCCCCTTCAATAACTTTACAATCTCGCCGCAGGTACGTTATTCTGGTGTAATGTATACCAGAAAGATCGAAAGGGAGTGGGTTGAAGAGTTTTATGACCCTCTGACCAATGATACAATAAGCAGGGTAGTGGAGAATCAGCTCTCCGGACTCTTCTACGGGCAGGCTATAAACCCTCAGATATCAGCATCCTATTCGCCCCAGATTTTTGGTATGTACAGTTTTACAAGACCGCAGTCACGGATTATTGCTATTCGTCATGTAGTTAAACCCTCCGTAAGCTTTTCGATGGTGCCTGCGATAGAGGGGCTCTCATCGGATATGTACCGTAGCGTCCAGACAGATACTCTTGGCACTATGCAGGAGTATTCAATCTATAGCGGTAATATTTACGGTACCCCATCACTCTCGAACCGCAGCGGAAACCTCAGTTTTTCACTCACCAATATTATAGAAGCAAAAGTCAGAAGCCGTAATGACACTACCGGTCAGGGTGAAAAGGTCAAAATCATTGATAACCTCGGGTTTAATACATCTTATAATATTTTTGCCGATTCACTGGGCTGGTCTCCTGTCAGGATGACAATGCGTACCCGCCTGATGAAGGAGATTGATATATCTGCAAACGGATCGTTCGATCCATATGCCCAGGACTCTCTGTTCAGAAGGATCAATCGCTCCTCATGGAGTGTGAACAGGGTTCCGGCCCGACTCACATCGTTTAATGTAAGTGTGGGATTTGACCTGGGAAGAATAATAGATAACCTTACGGGTAATACAGGAAACCGGCCACCGGACACCGGAGCGTTGCAGGAGGCAGGACCCGGTGAAAATGGAGGAGCCATGGAGGGTATCCCGGGACGTGAGGAGGGGCCAGCAGCTGCTTCAGATAACAGTATGTTTGATAAATACGGATATGCCCTTTTCGATGCACCCTGGTCGCTGCGCTTCTCCTATACCTTCTTCTATTCCAAACCGAGGGATGAATCAACGATACAGCAGCAATTTTCAATAAATGGTGATCTGAAGCTTACAGATAATCTTGCCATCACCTACCAGACAGGTTATGATCTCACTCAGAAGAAGATTACCATGAGTAATATCGGTATCACCCGTGACCTGCACTGCTGGGATATGAGTTTTAACTGGGTTCCTATTGGTTACCTGCAGCAATGGAACTTTACAATAAGGGTCAAGGCGAGTGTGCTTCAGGACTTGAAATATGAGAGGCGAAAGGATTTTCATGACAACCAGAGGTAGCCATCTCAGTGGCCCTTCGGATGATCGAATTCAGGATCTGTCGCCGTCTGCCAATAAATAGAAAGTAATCATAAATAAATAAACGTATGAAACGAGCATGATGGTTTTTAAGCATAAATATCACAAAAGAATATGTTTAAAAAAGATTATGCGAGAGCGAAACGGTTACATTCGTTCTCAAATTTTTAATTAACTTATTGTTATATAATTACAAAATTTTAAACGTATGAAACGAATAATAAACACAGAAAAGGCTCCTGCCGCTGTAGGGCCCTATAGTCAGGCCGCAGAGATAAACGGCACCCTCTATATTGCCGGTCAGATTCCAATTGATCCTGAGACAGGCATAATTGTGCAGGGTGATATTGCTGAACAGACAATGCAGGTAATGAAAAATATTGAAGCTGTTTTGCTGGCTGCCGGATACACGTTTGCTGATGTTGTAAAATCAACCTGCCTGCTTACTGATATGGATAATTTCGCAGAGATGAACAGGGTTTACGGATCATTCTACCAGAAAGACCCTCCTGCCAGGGCTGCCTTTGCGGTTAAGGGCCTACCACTGGGAGCAATGATCGAGATTGAAACCATTGCAGCAAAATAAAAGAAGAGGAGTTGCACTGCAACTCCTCTTCTTTATTTTATTATAAGGCGATAACCTATTCAGCAACTATTTCGAACTGAACCTCAGCCTTTATATCTCTGTGGAGCTTTACAATAGCCACGTATTTACCAACTTCCTTGACGATATCACCTGGCAGTGTAATATTCTTCCTGTCAACATCAAATCCCTGCAGCTGCAGAGCCTCTGCAATCTGTACCGTGTTGATTGACCCGAATATCTTACCTGAGGTACTGGTTTTGGCCCCAATTGTAATTTTAACCTCTTCCATTTTTTTGGCCAGCTCTTCAGCCTCTTCCCTTATATTAGCCTCCTTATGGGCTCTCTGCTTAAGGTTCTCTGAATGAATTTTTCTTGATGTGGGAGTGGCCAGTATCGCCATGCTTTTAGGTATAAGGAAGTTACGACCATATCCGTCTTTAACTGTGACAATATCATCCTTATGGCCGAGTCCCGGCATATCCTGTTTAAGTATAATTTCCATTTTTTACCCTTTTATTTTAAAAGATCTGTTACATAAGGCAGTAGCGCCAGGTGGCGGGCCCTTTTGATCGATTTTGCAACCTTTCTCTGGTATTTCAGAGATGTACCGGTAATTCTGCGGGGAAGAATCTTGCCCTGCTCATTGAGAAATTTCTTCAGAAATTCAGGATCCTTGTAATCAATATACCTGATCTTGTTTTTCTTGAAACGGCAATACTTCTTCTTTTTTATCTCTACCGTTGGGGGGGTAAGATATCTGATTTCTGATTCGTTCTGTGCCATGGCTTAATCCTCCTTCACTTTTTCGGTTTCTTTCTGCTTTCTCTTCTTCTCTGCGTACTCTACAGCAAATTTATCCATCCGGAATGTCAGGAATCTGATAATTCTTTCATCCCTTCTGTACTGTAGCTCAAGCTTTTCAATCAGTTCGCCGGGTCCTCTGAACTCAATCAGGTAATAGAATCCGGTCGACTTCTTCTGAATGGGATAGGTCAGCTTTTTGAGGCCCCAGTTCTCCTCGTGAACGATCTCACCTTCATTCTCGGTGATCACCTTCTTAAATTTTTGTACCGCTTCCTTCATCTGAATCTCAGATAAAACGGGAGTTGCAATGAAAACGGTTTCGTACTGATTAAACATAAGTTAACTTGTATTAATTGATTTATTTAATAGCTCGCAAAAGTAAATATTTTTATTCTAAAAACAAATTGTAGCAGTGATTTAAAATCGAAATGAACCTCCCTGTTCACCCTCTTTTTTTTTATATTTGTCAGGGTTAAATATATATTGAATTACATCAGCTATTTATATAATGAATAATTTTATTGTCTCAGCACGTAAATACAGACCCTCAACTTTCGACACTGTTGTGGGACAGGAGTCGATTACCTCCACACTTAAAAATGCTATCAGGACGAGTCATCTGGCTCAGTCATACCTGTTTTGCGGTCCCCGGGGGGTGGGTAAAACAACATGTGCCCGCATTCTTGCCAAGACTATCAACTGTTTGAACCTGACCGAAAGTATTGAGGCATGCGATGAGTGTGAGTCGTGCCGGGCATTCAATACATCAAGATCATTTAACATTCATGAACTGGATGCCGCCTCCAACAACAAGGTGGATGATATACGTACGCTTACCGAGCTGGTCAGGATTCCTCCGCAGGTAGGCAGATACAGCATATATATAATAGATGAGGTTCATATGCTGAGCACATCTGCTTTCAATGCTTTTCTTAAAACGCTTGAGGAGCCGCCTGCGCATGCCATATTTATACTGGCAACCACGGAGAAACAGAAGATCATTCCAACAATATTGTCACGATGTCAGATTTTTGATTTCAACAGGATAACAGTTGAGGATATTGTTAAACGGCTGGAGTTTGTTGCTTCATCCGAAGGTATTGATGCTGAGCCTGAAGCTCTTCACATAATTGCACAGAAAGCTGACGGGGCCATGAGGGATGCCCTCTCTATTTTCGACCAGATAGTCAGTTTCTCCGGAGGAATGATAACCTATGCAGGCGTAATAGAAAACCTTAACGTGCTCGATTATGAATACTACCTGCGGATTGCAGATGCTTTTTCAAAGGGAGACCTTGTTACTTCCCTTTTGATTTTCAGTGAGATTCTGGAAAAGGGATTTGATGGTCATAACTTTGTGTCGGGACTCTCATCCCACTACCGGAACCTGCTGGTGAGCAAAAGTGAAAAGACACTACCCCTGCTTGAGGTGGGATCTTCAATCAAAGACCGTTACAGGGAGCAGTCGGCCCGCACACCTCTCCCATATATTTACAAGGCTCTTGAAATACTCGGAAACTGTGATGCCGGCTACCGCCTGAGCCGCAATCCAAGGCTGCATGTTGAGATTGCTATGGTAAGACTTGCCGCACTTAATCAGGAAGCGGGCCGGGCGGAAAAATCTCAGGATGCTGAAAAAGATAATCCGACTGTAAAGGAGTCTGAGCCGGTAAAATCAGATAACACCGGCAATCATATTCCCGGAAGTGAGCAGTCAAAGGCGGTACCTCAGCCGGTAAGCCGGCCAAAGGAAGCTCCCGGAACCTTGGAGAGAACAGACCGTAATGTCCCCGGCGAAAAGGATGCCGGCATACCACCGGATAGTAGTGTACAGTCTGACAGGAAGGTCGCATATCAGGAGCCGACGCGCAGTTTTTCAATTCGGGAAAAACTGCAGAACGGAGGAGAAAACCCCGCCAGGGTTGATGACGGTGGTCAGGGCAAGGCTGAAACAGATGATAATATTAAGGCCGAGAGTCAGTTTGATAGTGATATGGTTCTGAAAAGCTGGGTTGCTTTTGGCGAAAGTCTCGGAGGAGAGCACCCGCGGATGTACAGTATTGTTAAGGGAACCAGTCCATCTCTCAGCGATGAGGGCGGCATAGTAGTTGAATTGAGCACAGAGGCTCAGAAAGAGTTTTTTGATCACAACTTTAAACAGAATGTTATCAGGCATTTCAGGAAAGAACTTAAAAACAGCAGTGTGAAGGTAGAGAGTATCGTAAGTGAGTCAGAGGGAAGTAATATTCCCTATACCGATGAGGAGAAATACAACTACCTGAAGACGAAGAATCCAGCTATTGATGACCTGAAGCGTGAGCTTGGTCTTGAGCTGGAATAGGCTTAACAAATCAATGTCTGAGTGCAATTGTGAATTATCACCGCTATTAAGAACAGTAAGCCCGGGAAACCGTTAATTAACAATCACTATCCGGTGAAAGAGAAGAAGATTCAGGATATTATTTTAAACCCTGTCTATATTACAGGTTTAGATATTGATAAACAGGAGCTTGATTATCTTGCTCATAAAATGCTTTCGGACGACTGTTGTAAAATCGTTTTTGCAGAATCACCGGATGACATTCCAAAGCTGGTAAGAAGGCCTGTGATAGTCACAGCGGCTGACTCCTCTGAGGAAGCCCTGCTACTGGCAAATCAAATAAAGGAACGTAACCCTGACTCGTTACTGTTACTGGTTATTCCCGATGACGCACCGGCAGATATGCTTAAGGAAATTGCATCATTGGATCTCGCGGGTATTGTGGGTGGAAATGACCTGCGTATGCTCCTCTATCATATTTCAGTCTTTGTTTTCCGGAACAGAAGGGATGACCCTTCTGAGGTATTGTCATCATTGATTCAACGGGGTTATATTCCCGATACCACTGAAAGCATGATTTCGGTAATCGGTTCTGACTTGAGATACCGGGGGATAAACAGTGCTTTTTGCCAGGCAATGTCAGTGACTCCAAAACAGGTAATCGGAAGGTATCCGTCAGAATTGTGGGGGAAGGATGTATTCAGTAATGTAATTCAAAACAATCTGAAAAGATGCCTTAAGGGGGAAGTGATAAAATATAAGGCAAGGTTTTCCGGAGTGGAATTTGAAGGCAGAAGTTTTGAGGTTATTTACAGACCCTGGCAACCGGAAGGGACCGATAAAAATCTTTCAGTGGTTGAGACCCGTGAGATAACGCAATATGAAGAAGAAAGAAAGAGTGCAGTGAGCACCGGACTCAGGAGCAATTATCTTGAAAAGTATCTGCCCTTCGGACTGTTTGATTGTGATCGCACAGGGAAAATTCTGTTTGCAAACCGCACCTTCTTTAATATAGCAGGAATCAGTGAGGCAAAAGATGATACAGGACTCTATGTTGAATCACTATTTCCGGCCGATAAGAGATTTACTGATTATCTCTCTGGTGTAGTTAAAGGAGAGTCCTCAACATTTGGACAGGTGACGATGCGCCGATCCGACGGAACAGACATATTTGTCAGGATAACAAGTCATGCACGCCCCGATCCGGAACATGGCGTTGTTGTAAATTCCGTACTTGAGGAGACAACAAGGGAGGTGACTCTGGAAAGGAAGCTCAGCTCAATTCACAGGATGGAGACTCTTGGTACACTGGCTGGTGGTATAGCGCATGATTTTAATACCATACTTACAACAATCTCCGGATACGCTGAGCTCACCAGGGAGGAGACAGGCCCTGATACGGAGATATATAATTATATGATGCGTATTTCAGGAGCTGTAAGAAAAGCTGAAGCGGTTATTAATCAGATGCTTACTTTTAGTCGTCAGGTAGATCAGGAAAGAGTGGCGGTTGGTATTGTCGGTATTATCCGGGAAGCATGTGATTTTGTCAGTTCTGCATCACCTGAAAATGTTTTGCTGCAGACCGACCTGTCAGCTGATGACCTGATAGTTTTGGCAGACCCTACCCAGCTATTCAGGGTTTTTCTTAATATTATGACAAATGGTGTTCAGTCAATGGAGCATTCTGGCGGATTCCTGAATGTGACAGCAGAGAGAGATACAACAGATAACCGGCAGAATGCCAGAATCGTTGTATCAGATACGGGAAGCGGGATAGAGAGTTCTGTTATTGACCATATCTTTGAACCTTTCTTTACAACAAAGGATGTGGGCAAAGGTACAGGAATGGGACTGTCGGTTGCACACGGGATTATAACTTCTCTTGGCGGTGAAATGGAGGTAGAGAGTAAACCGGGTACCGGCACAAGATTTACAATTCTCCTTCCGCTGGTTGAGACAGATAAGGATGGGAAAATACAGTACCCCGGTGATGAACATCGGACAGTGCTCTATGCCGACACCGATATCTATTTCAGCCGAACGCTTTCCCTTGCTCTTGAGAAGGTTGGATTCAGGGTTCTGATGGCAACAACACCTGAGGATATTACACTTATGACCGACAGCTACAGGGAGGATATAAGTATATCAATACTTAGATCCGGCAGGGATTCTGACACAGGAGAGCTGATGCGTCATATACTTGCAGCTACAGGTCAGGCACCCATGGTTCTTATAGCGCATAGTGGGATTGATCATTTACGTCTGCTGAACACGGAGGAGAAAAAGCGTGTTGCTTTTGCAGCCGAACCGGTTTCACTGCGCGATATACTCAATGCAATCAATGAAAATTGTTAAAAAGCTTAAAAAAAATGACATCAATACTCCTTGTTGAAGACAACAGTGACCTCAGGGCAATGCTTAAAAGCTCACTGGAGAAGCGCAGATATATTGTTATTGAGGCTTCTGACGGAAGGGAAGCTCTTAAAAAATTCAAACCTCTTCTGGTAGATCTGGTGATAACCGACCTGCTGATGCCTGAACAGGACGGGATAGGCCTGATTATGGAACTTAAAAAGGTAAAACCAGAAATACGGGTCATAGCCATATCGGGAGGAGGTAAGGCCGGGCCTGCCAATTACCTGAGTATTGCAGAGACACTGGGAGCTGACGCAGTCTTTGCAAAGCCTTTTAATCTGAACCAGTTCCTTGATAAAGTGGCTGAAGTTCTGGAGTGAACAAACAGGCTCCGGTTTTGTCATTAGAGTAAAGGATTATATATTTTTACTTTTATACTAAAAACCAATTATATGATTAAAAAATCTGTAGAAGATATCTGCAACAGGCAGATTCAACGTGAAGGTTACTCGTCTATTCTCTACCTTGCAATGGCCTCATGGGCTGAAACAAAGGGATACAGCGGTATAGCCGCATGGTTGTATCAGCAGGCCGAAGAGGAGAAGATGCATATGCTGAAGTTTGTATCCTACATTAATGAAAGAGGAGGCCATGCTATACTACCTGCCTTTGAGCAGCCCCCGTCAACATTCAGCGATATTCCGACTCTGTTTGATCAGGTGCTTGAGCATGAGCAGTACATTACTGAAAGTATAAATGAGATAGTGGCCATGGTTAGCAAGGAGAAGGATTTTGCCACACTCAACTGGATACAGTGGTTTGTCTCAGAGCAGGTTGAGGAAGAGGCCGCTGTGCAGGAAATAATTGACAAGCTCAGACTGGTGGGTACTCACAATATGTACATGTTTGACAGGGATATTCTGTCACTGCGTGCAGAAGGTGAGCCAGAAGCCGAAGGGTAGATAACTATACTTTTTCTGTATATCTGTCTATATGAACTGTTGCCGGGCTGATTAGCCCGGCATCTTATTTTTGTTATACTTTTTTAATCCGGAAAATCGGGCTAATTTTGTATGATCACAGGGAGGGTGTAATCTCTCCTGCGGATCATAGGATTGTGCTGTCAGCGGGCTTTACTCAATCCGGGAAACCAGTGTAGTCAGAGATATCAAAATTGACCCGTACAGACAGATTTTATATTATTGTATTAGCAGAAAATATTTCTTAAAATGAGCATAATTACCAGAGTATTGGGGCTTTTCCTCGGAGATAAATATGTCAGGGACATAAAAGAGATTACCCCTTACGTTAACAAAACAATTGAGGAGTACGCAAAACTTCATAATATCTCCAATGATGAACTGAGAGAGCGAAGTGCCTCAGTCAGAAGCCGGATAGAGGAGGAGATGAAGAGTGAGAACAGTGCCATTGCCGAACTGCGGATTAAGGCTGCTGAAGAGGATGATGTATATGCCAAGGAGGATATCTTCAATGAGATTGATGAGATAGAAAAACAGATTAGTGAGAAACTGGAAGCTGTTTTACTGAATCTGTTACCTGAATCCTTTGCAATTGTAAGGGAAACAGCGCGCAGGTTCAAGGAAGCAGGGGATATCGAGGTAACTGCCCTTGACTATGACCGTGATCTTGCTGCCTCTCGTGACAGTATTGATATACAGGGTGATAAGGCCCTATGGAAAAACAACTGGATAGCGGGAGGGACTGAGATAGTCTGGGATATGGTTCATTATGATGTGCAGCTTATAGGAGGTGTGGCACTCCATATGGGTAAGATAGCAGAGATGGCAACGGGTGAAGGAAAGACACTGGTTGCAACACTGCCGGTCTTCCTGAACGCACTGGCCGGGAGAGGCGTGCATATAGTTACTGTGAATGACTACCTCTCAAAGCGTGATGCTGAATGGATGGGACCCATTTATGAATTTCATGGTCTGACAGTTGATTGTATCGACAGGCATGAACCCAATTCACCGGCACGGCGCAAGGCATACAGGGCTGATATCACCTTCGGTACAAATAATGAGTTTGGCTTTGACTACCTGAGGGATAATATGGCTGTGTCAATGGATGACCTGGTGCAGAGAAAGCACCATTATGCAATTGTTGACGAAGTAGACTCTGTTCTGATAGATGATGCACGTACTCCGTTAATAATATCAGGCCCTACGGCAAAGAGCGATTCGCAGCAGTTTGATGATCTGAAGCCCAAAGTGGAAACTCTGGTGTCAGCACAGAGAAAGCTCGTTACACAGATACTGGTTGATGCCAAAAGACTTATTGGCGAGGGAAAAACAGAAGAGGGCGGACTGCTGCTTCTGAGAGCCTATAAGGGACTCCCGAAGAACAGTGCCCTCATTAAGTTCCTGAGCGAGGAAGGCATAAAGTCACTTCTTCTGAAGACCGAGAATTTCTATATGCAGAATAACAATAAAGAGATGCCTAAGGTGACGGAGCCTCTCTTTTTTGTGATAGACGAAAAAAATAATTCAATCGAACTAACAGAGAACGGACTTGACCTGATATCCACTTCGGTTGAGAATGTCTCTTTCTTTGTGCTTCCCGATGTGGGTGCCGAGATTGCCGAGATTGAAAGATCCGACATGGATGATACTGAAAAGCTTAAGGCAAAGGATTCATTGCTGCAGGACTTCTCGGTTAAGTCGGAGCGGGTTCACACAATGAACCAGTTGCTTAAGGCATACACTATTTTTGAGAAGGACGTTGAGTATGTGGTAATTGATAACAAGGTTAAGATTGTTGATGAGCAGACAGGCCGTATAATGGAAGGTCGCCGCTACAGCGACGGTCTGCATCAGGCTATTGAGGCCAAGGAACGTGTAAAGGTTGAGGCTGCTACACAGACCTTTGCAACCATTACACTCCAGAACTATTTCAGGATGTATCATAAGCTGGCAGGTATGACAGGTACTGCCGAGACAGAGGCAGGAGAGTTCTGGGATATCTATAAGCTTGATGTGGTTGTTATCCCTACCAATGTGAAGGTTATAAGGGATGATAAAGAGGATGTGGTATACAAGACCAAGAGGGAGAAATATAATGCTGTCACCGATGAAATACTGGAACTGAACAGGGTAGGAAGACCTGTTCTTGTGGGCACAACCTCGGTGGAAATATCAGAACTTCTTAGCCGGATGCTTAAGATGAAGGGTATAAAGCATAATGTGCTTAATGCCAAACTTCATCAGAGGGAGGCTGACATTGTGGCTGAGGCAGGAAAAACAGGAGCTGTAACCATTGCTACCAATATGGCCGGCAGGGGTACCGATATAAAGCTTACCCCCGAGGTGAAAAAGGCGGGAGGACTCGCAATTATTGGTACAGAAAGGCATGAATCAAGGCGGGTTGACAGGCAGCTGAGGGGGCGTGCGGGCCGACAGGGAGATCCGGGTTCTTCACTCTTCTATATATCGCTGGAAGATGACCTGATGAGGCTATTCGGGTCGGAGCGCATCTCCGGTATAATGGACAAACTGGGTCTGAAGGAGGGAGAGATGATTCAGCACTCCATGATAACAAGATCAATAGAGAGGGCCCAGAAAAAAGTTGAAGAGAATAACTTTGGTATAAGGAAAAGACTGCTGGAGTATGATGATGTTATGAATTCCCAGCGTGAGGTTATATACCGTCGCCGGAAGAATGCCCTCTCCGGTGAAAGACTCAGTGTCGATATCGCCAATATTATGTACGATGTGTCAGAAACTCTGGTGGAAACATATCTGTCTGACGGCGATTATGAGAATTTCAGGATTGAACTGCTGCGCTCCTTTTCGATAGATTCACCGGTGAGCGATAAAGAGTTTCTGCAAATATCATCCGACGAACTTACAGGGATGATAAACAGTATCGTTATAGATACCTATAAGCGTAAGGTGGCAGCTATTGCCGGAGAGGCATACCCCGTGATCAAAGATGTCTTTGAACGGCAGGCACATGCATATGAAAATGTTGTTGTTCCGATATCTGATGGTACAAAGATTTATCAGGTGATAACCAATCTAAGGGCCTCAGCCGAAACGGAAGGAAGGGAACTGGTTCGCTCATACGAAAAAACAGTAGTACTCTCTACCATTGATGAACTGTGGAAGGAACATCTAAGGGAAATGGATGAACTTAAACAGTCGGTTCAGAACGCAACCTATGAGCAGAAGGACCCCCTGCTTATATATAAGTTTGAATCGTTTGAGATCTTTAAGACAATGATCAACAGGGTAAACAAGAGTGTAATATCTACCCTGATGAAGGGGCATATCCATTCTCCAGACCCTGATAAGGTACGGGAGGCGGAAAGACGCAGACGGACAGATCTGAGCAGGTACCGTACTTCAAAAAGCGATTACTCTTCATATGGTGGCGGTCAGGGTGGCGGAGCTCCCCGACAGGATCAGGGGCAGAAGGCTGAACCGGTACGTGTTGATAAAAAGGTAGGAAGAAATGACCCGTGTCCATGCGGCAGCGGAAAAAAATATAAGCAGTGTCATGGTAGGGTCGACTCCGGGGGTGCTGAGCAGATTCAGTCAGGGGTATAACGGTTCAGGGTACCAGCTTCAGGTCAGCCATAATAGCTGATATCCTGGCGGTTGTGGTTCTCCCGGCCGGTGTGAGCGGAAGCCTGACACTGTTACTGCATAGGTTCATATTATTCATAGCAGCCTTTACCCCGGCCGGATTGCCGTCGGCAAACAGCAGTTCTATTAATTCCAGGTACTTGAAGTGCAACTCTGACGCCTGCCTGATATTCCCTTTTAGCGCAAGCCTTACCATTTCACTCCATTCAGCCGGAAAGGCGTTACCCAGAACAGAGATTACACCTGCTGCTCCAAGGGCTATAAGAGGGAGGGTTATAAGATCGTCCCCCGAGATAACAAGGAAATCTTCCGGGGCATCCCTGATAATCTCCATCACCTGCTTCAGGTCACCGGAAGCCTCCTTTATTGCAACAATATTCTTGCAATCCCATGCAAGCTTAAGGGTTGTCCCTGCCTCAAGATTACTGCATGTACGTCCCGGTACATTATAGACAATTACCGGAACAGGAGAGGCTTCCGATATTATCTTAAAATGATTATAGAGGCCTTTCTGTCCAGGCTTATTATAATATGGAGCTACTGAGAGAATAGCACTTATGCCTGTGAAATCAGTTCGCAGTATATCATTTTCGATCTGCCTGGTGTTGTTTCCTCCTATTCCGATTACAACAGGGATCCTTCTGTTGCAAATTTCCGTCACATGAGAAACAACCGCATCTTTCTCTTCCTGTGAAAGTGTAACCGCCTCGCTGGTTGTTCCCAGGAGCACAAGATAATTTACCCGCCCGCTGATTATATGCTCAATCACCTTTTCAAGGGCTTTGAAATCTATACTGGAATCGTTTTTAAAAGGAGTGATCACAGCAACTCCGGTTCCTTTAAGCCTGTTCTTCATAGATTATACTTTTCAGTCAGTGGTATTGATCATTTCGAGGTAGTACTTTACCTGGTCAAGAAAATAACCGATTTCCTTTTTCCCGTTCAGATTAATTGTTATGTCCATAAGGTGACTGGTACCACCGTCATCTGTGCCAATCTTAAGCTCAGCCATTGAGAGCGCACTTATCCATTGCAGGGGAAAGTGGTTCCCAAAATTGATGTCAATAAGTATTTCGTAAGGTGTATTAATAAATTCTATAATTTCTGATGAAACTGGGATATAAATATAGTTGAGATCTGATTTCCTGAAGCAGTTAATATGCCTCAGTGCAGTCAGATTGTCGGGAAGTACAGGTCCCGGATAGTAACACAGGATATCGGTATGAATACCTCTTTTCTGCATCTCATGGTAAAAAGTGTTGATAATTTTAAGATCACCTTCGCTGTCAGCTGACCATACTATGGCAATCTTATGGGCATTTTGAAGGCTGTTAAAGCGTTTTTTCCTTTTCAGCCTTCCTGCTCTGGAAGCAAGAATTTTCGTTCCGGTAAACAGCCTTATTCCTTTAAAGAGTTCCATTATGCAAACCTAATCTATTTTTGGTAATTTCAACAGTTGTATTAACCATTCTTCAGCAGTTTCAGGAACTCCTCCTCATCCATTATTTCTACTCCCAGCTTGCCTGCTTTATCCCTTTTGGCGGGGCCCATATTTTCTCCGGCCAAAATAAAGGATGTAGACGCTGATACCGTTGTGACAATTTTTCCTCCGTTATCCTCTATCATTTTTTTGTATTCATCCCGTGAGTGGTGTTTGAACTGACCGGAAATTACAATTGTCCGGTTGCTGAGAAGGCCATCTACTGACAATATAGGTATGTCTATTCGCATCTTCAGGCCAAACTCTTTCAGTCTTTCTGTAAGTTCAATATTATCAGGGTCTGAGAACCATTCTGAGATTGCTTCAGCTGTCTTTTCGCCAATATCCCTTACAGCTGTAAGCTCTTCCATGGTTGCATTGCTGAGGTTCTCAATGGAGCCGAAACTCTCCGCCAGTATCCGGGCACTGTTTTCACCTGTGTGCCTTATTCCAAGTGCATAGATTATCCTGGGGAAGGGTACATTGACTGATTTGCGTATATTTTCCGTAATATTGCGGGCACTCTTCTCCCCGAGTCTTTCGAGAGGTATAATTTTATCGGTGGTGAGGGCATAAAGGTCGGCAGGATTCTGTATGAGCTGCGCCTTATACAGAAGTTCAATGATCTCTTCACCTATACCTTCAATATTCATTGCCTTACGGGATACAAAATGTGTGATCCTTCCCTTAATCTGTGTTGGGCAACCCTTTCGGTTGGGGCAGTAGTGTGCTGCCTCATCATCCTTTCTGATCAGGGTTGTTCCGCACTCCGGACACTGGGTGATGAATTGTACTCTTGCTGAATTCTCTTCCCTGCTTATAATATCCACACCCACTATCTTAGGGATTATTTCACCTCCCTTTTCAACATAAACCATATCGTTCAGGTGCAGGTCAAGAAGTCTGATCTGATCGGCATTGTGAAGAGAGGCTCTCTGAACCTTTGTGCCGGCAATGGGCACTGGTTCCAGATTGGCAACGGGTGTCACAGCGCCTGTTCTTCCAACCTGGAAGGAAACAGACATTAGCCTGGTAAGAGCTCTTTCAGTCTTGTATTTGTATGCTATGGCCCATCGGGGCGATTTTGATGTTGACCCGAGGAGCTTCTGTTCCGTAATGGAATTTACCTTTATTACCGCACCATCGGTATCATATGGAAGATTATCTCTTTTATGCTCCCATTGCCTGATGAAGGATATCACCTCATCTATAGTCATACATACCCGTGGTTCTTCCGGAATTCTGAATCCCCACTGCCTTGCTGCAACCAGATTAGCGTAGTGTTCACCATGTGGCAGAGATTCACCAAGCAGGGAGTATAGAAAGCACTCCAGCGGCCTTCCGGCCACAGTCTCAGGGTTGAGCAGCTTCAGAGTCCCGGCTGCTGCATTTCTGGGGTTTGCAAAAGGCATTTCGCCAGCTTCAATCCTTTTCCTGTTCATCTCCATGAACCCGTCACGGGGCATATATATCTCACCCCGTATCGTGAAAAGTGAAGGGATCCCACTTGCTGAAATTGTATGGGGAACAGATTTAATGGTTTTTACATTCGCTGTGACATCATCTCCCACGAATCCGTCTCCACGTGTAACCGCTGATTCAAGCCGGCCTTTACGGTAGGTCAAACTGATTGATGCCCCATCATATTTGAGTTCACACACATACCCCCGCTCCAGAGAGATACTCTTTGAAATCCTGTCGTGAAAACTACGTACCTCCTCTTCACTATACGTGTTTCCCAGTGACAGCATGGGGTAACTGTGCTGAACCTCCGCAAACTCTCTGGTGAGATCGCTGCCGACTTCAGCGGTAGGTGAACCGGCAATTTTCAGATCAGGAAATGTCCTTTCAAGTGTCTCAAGCTCATTGACAAGGAGGTCATACTGAAAATCGGTAATCTCCGGGTTATTATTCCTGTAGTAATTGTCATTATGTCTCCTGATCTCTTCAGTAAGGAATTTTATTCTTTCTGCAGCCTCCTCTTTCTTTATCATCTTTAATGGTGATATAGTTACTATTCCATACTCCTCTTACCGGGATATTGCAATCTGTGCATCTCCCGCTCTTAATATTGTTGCCGGTAATTATTTAGCCCTTTCTCTGAACAGCCTCCATCCCGCAGTCCGGGCTGATAACACCGGGATCTCAACTTCCGGTGTTATTACCGATATAAACATACTTCATTCCCTCCTACATTGCAATCCCTGTTGCCTGATGAATCTCTGCCACATGGCTCTCCATAATTTTTTTTCTTACATGTGGGATCGATGCAATAATGTAAGGTCTCAAAATCATTACTCCTGCTGATGTAAATACCATATTCTTCAGAAACTTCCCTTTATCCTTCCCTTATTTCCTTGGAATAGATAAGAAGTGCCGGATGACAAAATTAATAAAAGCAATTGTAACAAGGGCAAGGCAAACTCCTGTTCCGGCTCCTTTAACCCTTCCTGCTATTCTATGTCTTCTGCCTGTTCAGCTGATCCTGTTCACCAAAGACTATGGCCTCATAGATATAAATTTCAGAATCACGCCATCCATCCCATCCCAGCCTGGCTTTGTCTCTGGAAATATATCCCAGCAACTCCTCCCTTGTCCACTCTTTTCCTTCTGCAACCTGTGGGAGAAAAGTTCCGGAAGACGAATCTTTACGGATATAAACACCATGTTTTCCCGGAGTTATCTCATCAATACTATCAATTCTTCGCAGGGGGGTCAGAACCGATACCTCAACTGAGACAGAATTATACTCCTCATTTGTCAGAGGAGCGAACCTGCTGTCATGAAATGCAGAGGAGAGAGCCATGTTGCCTACTACTTTCCATAAAGGTTCGTCTGACATAAACTTACCAATACATCCTCTCAGACTGCCGTTGCTATACAGGGTAACAAAAGCCCCGCAGTTCTGTCTTAGATTGGGCGTAAGCAGGTTGATCCCGGGATGAGCAGGGTTTCCACTGCCCAGCCTGTTCTCTATACTCCGGCGTGCAACGGATAGGAGAGTCTTCTTTTCCTTGTCGCTAAGGTTGAATAGTTCTGTGACCTGTTCCTCTCCGGGTGCTGCTTTTTTGGTGGCAGGAATACTCTTTTCTACCAATGCAATAGCATGATAGCCAACAACACTGCTACGGTCACCATAAGGTGAATCTCCGGAATTGCGGTAACATATATGTTTAAAACCGAGATTTTCGTTTCCTGATGCAAGCTCCATTAGTGTTAATGCTGCTGTCCAGCCGCACATACTGGTTGAGAGTCCGGTAATGCCGAGCGACATATTTGTTCGCAGTGTACGAAGGAATTTAGAGCTGTTTCCGGTAATAAGCGCCTCAGAGGTGGTCTTATCAACTTTCACAGCATCCCTGTATTCAGGGTAGTGACTGAAATCACTGCTGATAATAAACAGATTATTAGCAGTAAACCATGGCTCCAGTGATCTTGCAATAACCTCGCAGGTTGCAATACTGTTTGTTCCGATGATTACCGGAATAATTGATACTGAATTTCCAAACAGGGTCTGGATAAAAGGAAGCTGTACCTCGATGGAGTGTTCTCCCTCATGGGCCTCCCTGTAATAACTGATATGCTCATTTTTTGTTGTAAGGATTCTTGCTATCTCCCTGTTCACCTTAACCTTACCGAGAGGGGTAATGTAGTCACCCCTGTGGTAGATGGAGGCACCCGGGAAGGTGGACCTGTGGCTTGATCCGATAAGGAAAATATTCTCATAATCCCTAAAACCACCGATTGCTGCAAATCCGGCAGCAGCCACCTCACCGGAAAAGATATATCCTGCATGGGGAATAATTATGGCACGTACATTCTCCTTTATCTCTGCTTCTCCGGCTTTAGCTATCAGGTCATTTACCATCGATCTTAATTCGTCAGGATTGTCCGGATAGAAACTTCCTGCAACATAAGGCCGCCTGTCATAAACTTCACCGGTAGATGAATTTCCCATAACACTTAACGCTATTAATAACATTGTCAGTAAAAACCGGCACACACTCTCCAATTTATGATTTTTTTTGCAACTCTGGCTCCGTCTGAATGATTAATTTATTATCCTTTGTGAGATAATCTGGCATCCATATCTGATGTAGTGCTGATGGAGGAGCGAGTAACAGGCATAGCCTTAAAACGGAAAAAGGCAGAGCCTGAAGGGGGGCAGTAATTAGAGTCTGGAAGCGCAGAATTGCTGTAGCTGCCAGAGATAAGGAGCTGTATGATAATTGGTGATTAATAGAGATTCAGAAGAGGATCAGTTTTTCATTGGTAACCTGTCCTGCATCATCAATGCCATAAATCTTTACACCTATGCTGACAGTTGCCTCTGAAAGAACATCAGTTGCCGGTGCAATGGCATCCTTAATATCATCATCTTCCAACTCATTAAACTCCTCAACGTTTAAATAGATATGGATAATAAGCAACTTATCCATACTTTCTATTTTCGAAAGGATTTTAATGATTTTGGAAATCCAGATTGCTGATGCTGTATTAAAGTACTCCAGATTAAGGTGCAAATTTGTCTCCTCTTTTGCAGCTTTTATGTATCTGCTAAGCCATTCAGCAATAGGTTCATAAAACTTTATCGCATTCTCTGGTATCGATTTTCCTGTAAGAAAGAAGTTACCGTTTCCCGGATTAAAATCAACAGAAGGAGTGTTATAAAGTGCTTTAATTGATAGTTTCTTAAGACTCATTGTCTTAGTTTGATTTTTATATGGGTGATATAAATTGATCTACTCTGACAAATTTATCCTATTAATTAATCACTGTTATATGCCTTCGTCAAAAAGTTTTCACCATCTATCAAATAAATATCAACGTTCGGGGAATATGCTCCCGAACAGGGCTCCTGTTTCTGCATTTTCCCGTCTTTTACTTTACCGGATTTAATGTATCTTTGCTGACTATTGGAATATTTTTTCTGAAAATCGGGATGGAGAAGTTAATTAGGGAGTTTGTGGCCGTAGCGATGGGCCATATTTACGGTAAAAAGCCGGATTCTGCAAGGATACAGGTGCAGGAAACAAGGAAGGAATTTGAGGGTGATTTTACGGTGGTGGTATTTCCGCTGCTGAGTCTGACCGGACAGGCGCCTGATATAACTGCAAAAAGAATTGGAGAGTACCTGGTTGATAATTTTGACCTGCTCTCAGGATATAATGTAATTAAGGGATTTCTTAACCTTTCGCTGACACCGGTGGCATGGTATGAGTCTTTCCTTCAACTCTCAGGTGGTAAGGACTTAAATTCCAAATCAGCACAAACAGATTCACCGCCTGTGGTTATAGAGTATTCATCGCCAAATACAAACAAGCCACTCCACCTTGGGCATGTGCGAAACAACCTTGTTGGATTCTCTCTCTCCAGGATACTGGAGGCTGCAGGAAACAGGGTTGTAATGACCAATATTGTTAACGACAGGGGTATCCATATTTGCAAGTCTATGCTGGCCTGGCAGTTGTGGGGCGGGGGCGAAACACCGGATAATCCTCCCCGGAAGGGAGACCAGCTGGTTGGAAAGTATTATGTAATGTTTGAGACTGAATACAGGAAGGAGATCGCGAAGCTCAGGATGCAGGGATTAACGGAAGAGGAGGCCGTATCCGGTTCGGAACTGATGGACCGTGCCAGGGATATGCTCCGGAAATGGGAAGCCGGTGACCCTGATACAGTCAGTTTATGGAAGGAGATGAATTCATGGGTTTACAGCGGCTTTGACAAGACCTACCGGGATATGGGTGTCAGGTTTGATAAAATATATTATGAATCAGACACATATAAGCGGGGAAGGCAGATAGTACTTGAAGCGCTGGAAAGAGGAATAGTATACAGGAAAGAGGATAATTCAGTCTGGGTTGACCTGACCGCTGAAGGTCTTGATCATAAACTGCTTCTGCGGGGTGACGGAACTGCCGTTTATATGACTCAGGATCTTGGAACTGCCGTTATCAGGTACGAGGAATACCGGTTTTCACGCCACATCTATGTTGTGGGGAATGAGCAGAACTACCATTTCCAGGTTCTGAAAGCATTGCTGAAAAAGCTTGGATATGAGTGGGCTGACTCGCTGCATCACTTCTCATATGGAATGGTTGAACTCCCCGAGGGTAAGATGAAGTCGAGGGAGGGAACTGTGGTTGATGCTGATGATCTGATTCTAGGGATGAAGGAGACGGCCAGGGAGATGTCTGAAGAGCTCGGGAAACTGGGTGAATTCCCAAATGAGGTGAAGGAAGATATCTATATGAAGATAGGACTTGGCGCCCTTAAGTACTTTATTCTGAAGGTTGATCCCAAGAAAAATATGCTCTTTAATCCTGAAGAATCAATTGATTTTAATGGGAACACAGGTCCTTTTATACAGTATACCTATGCACGTATCAGATCTATACTGAGAAAGGCTGGTGATATTCCGGCAATGCCTTCTCAGGAGCCTGGCATAAATGAGAGGGAGAGGGAAATAATAAGAATTCTTGCCCGCTTCAGTCAGGTGGTTAAGGACGCCGCTGAAACCCTCAGTCCAGCTCTGATAGCAAATTACTGTTATGAACTTGTCAGGCTCTATAACCAGTTTTACCATGACTACTCTATTCTTGGAGAGGAGAACCAGGATTTGCGTAGTTTCAGGATAGCTCTCTCAGCACTTACGGGTGAGGTAGTGGGAACGGGAATGGGGCTTCTGGGGATAGAGATGCCGGAAAAGATGTAGTTTTAGTATTTTTGTATTAATATAAGTTAAGCAGAAAAAGGATGTTTGAGAATTTGAGTGACAGGCTGGAACGTTCTTTCAAACTTTTGAAAGGCGAGGGAAGGATAACCGAGATTAATATCGCTGAAACACTTAAGGATGTTCGCAGGGCACTTCTCGATGCGGATGTGAACTTCAAAATTGCCAAGCAGTTTACCGATACAGTTAAGGAGCAGGCACTTGGACAGAACGTACTAACGGCGGTAAAACCGTCTCAGATGATGGTCAAGATAGTTCATGATGAACTGGCCAGCCTGATGGGAGGAACAAACGAGGATATTAACCTGAGAGGTAATCCGTGTGTAATACTTGTATCGGGTCTTCAGGGGTCAGGTAAAACAACCTTTTCGGGTAAGCTGGCCTCCATGCTGAAGAATAAAAGAGGCAGGAACCCGATTCTTGTGGCCTGTGATGTTTACAGGCCTGCTGCTATTGAGCAGCTGAAGGTTATTGCCGGTCAGATAGAAGTTCCTGTTTATACGGAAGAAGGGAGCATGGAGCCGGTAAGGATCGCCAGGAGGGCAATAAGTGATGCCCGTAACAGAGGGTTTGATACGGTAATTATTGACACTGCGGGCCGACTGGCAATTGATGAGGAGATGATGAAGGAGATTGCAGCTATTAAGGAGGCTGTGACGCCGCACGAAACCCTCTTTGTTGTTGATGCCATGACAGGTCAGGATGCTGTCAATACAGCTAAGGAGTTTAATGACCGGCTCGATTTCGATGGTGTAGTGCTTACCAAAATGGATGGTGATACCCGTGGAGGGGCTGCACTCTCAATTAAAGGTGTTGTAAATAAACCGGTGAAATTTATCGGGTCGGGAGAGAAAATGGATGCACTTGATCTGTTTCATCCCGGAAGAATGGCAGACCGCATACTTGGTATGGGTGATATAGTCTCCCTTGTAGAAAAGGCCCAGGAGCAGTACGATGATGATGAGGCCGCCAGACTTCAAAAGAAAATTGCCCGCAATCAGTTTGATTTCAATGATTTTATCGCCCAGATAAGGCAGATTAAAAAGATGGGTAATGTAAAGGATCTGATGTCAATGATACCCGGCGTAGGCAAGGCGATAAAAAATATGGATATAGATGATGATGCCTTTAAGGGTATTGAAGCCATAATACTGAGTATGACCCCTGCTGAAAGGACCAATCCTTCAATTATGAACGGCACCAGAAGGAAAAGGATTGCTGAAGGAAGCGGCACTTCAATCCAGGAGGTAAACAGGCTTCTAAAACAGTTTGATGAGACCAGAAGAATGATGAAGATGATGAGCAGTAAAAAGGGTGGTGCAAACCTGGCAAATATGATGCGACCAAACTAAAATCAGATAGATATGTACAAAATTATTGACGGAAAGCAGGTAGCCTCTGATATCAAAAAGGAGATAGCTGAAGAGGTTCTTAAAATCAGGAACAGCGGGGGTAAAATACCACACCTGGCTGCGGTGCTTGTGGGTAATGACGGAGCAAGTGAAACCTATGTCAGTCATAAGGTTAAAGCCTGTGAAGAGGTCGGTTTTAAATCCACACTGGTCAGGCTTGATAAGTCTGTATCTGAAAAAGAGCTCCTGGATAGGGTTGATGCCTTGAATAATAACCCGGATATCGATGGTTTTATTGTTCAGCTCCCATTGCCCGACCATATTTCCGAGAATAAAGTAATAGAAGCTGTTGATCCGTCAAAGGATGTAGATGGCTTTCATCCTGTAAATCTTGGCAAGATGACCATTGGGCTGCCCTCTTTTGTTCCCGCCACACCTTTTGGTATAATGGAACTGATAAGGAGGTATGGTATAGAGACATCGGGAAAAAACTGCGTGGTGATTGGCCGTAGTAATATAGTTGGCCGTCCGGTCAGTATACTGATGTCAAAAAAAGGGACAGATGCCACCGTGACAGTAGTTCACAGCCGTACTAAAAATCTTCCTGAAATAGTTCGGAGTGCTGATATAATAATAGCAGCTATAGGCATTCCGGGTTTCGTAAAGGCAGATATGGTAAGCGAGGGTGCAGTAATAATAGATGTGGGCACAACCAGGGTAGAATCTGACACAACAAAGTCGGGATGGAAACTGAAGGGTGATGTTGATTTTGATGCAGTGGCACCAAAATGTTCCTGGATCACTCCCGTGCCCGGAGGTGTAGGTCCAATGACTATTGTTTCACTCCTGCACAATACACTTCTTGCCGGAAAGCTGAAGGGTAATATGTAAGCGGCTTTATATGAAGGATGTGACGCAGGCGGCTTTATATGAAGGATGTGACGCAGGCGGCTTTATATTAAGGATGCGACGCAGGCGGCTTTAATGAAATGATAAGTTGTAAACAGTTTCATCCGGAGGTTATTATGTAACCTGAACCGGCTGAATGTTAAGATAACAGGCGTTAAGCCGAAAAAAGAGGGTCAATGTTTTTGACCCTCTTTTTCAGTAAGAGAAGTAGTTTGCTGTGAATCCTCTTTTGTAGTAAAAGAGGGTCTTGATTTTTATCCTCTTTAATCCTGTTCCAGAGTAATACCGGTAAAGTAGAGGTCATATCCTCCTTCTCCTCCGGGTCTGTCAGAGCTGAAAATCATAAAGTTATTGGTGTAATTTCCTGCCAGGCCAACTACCGGGCGATACTCATTATATTCGCTGTTTATAGAGGGTCCGAGGTTGACCGGACTATTCCACTTGCCATCCTTAAACTGTGAGTAGTACAGATCAAAACCGCCAAGTCCGCCCGGCTTATCGGAGGCAAAGATCATGTAGTTATTAAAGATGTAGGGACATTTGTCGTCATAGTCGCTGTTTACGCTGTCCGCTTCCATCAGCTCCGATGGATCACCTGTCAGCCACTGCTGGAAGCTGGTTGAATAGTCAATCTCAATGGTGTAAATATCGAAATCACCATCCCTGTCAGACGTGATATAGATATTATTAACATCCCAGTCTATGGAAATATACGCATCGTCAGCAAGTGAATTCAGTCTGGTGGCCGGAACCGGATCAGGAATAAATGAATATCCGTCGGTGGATGGAGGAGTGTACTGCGTAAAGAGCAAATCCAGGTCTCCCTCTTCGTTCTCTGAAGTAACGAAGAAATATTCAAGCCCGTTTTTGCTGTTAAAAAACCGGTAGGGCCCCAGCTGGTCATATTCATTATTGAAATGGTTCATTAGAACACTGAAAAAATTACCACTGTACATCTCTCCGTCAACAGTGAACTCACCAGTCACCTGGTCAAAGACAAAATAGATGTTGGCCGAAACCAGATTGAAATTTTCACCTGCTGAGGTCCGGTTTGATGAGAAGATATATGGAAGTGAGGAGTTTATGCGCGGCAGATCCATATTATAGTCATCAAATTCTGTGTTAATCGATTCCAGATTGATAACCTGTTCTGGGAATGTGCCGTACTCGTAATTGATCTCCTGCCCTTCATCAATACAACCACTGTTAACGGTAATCAGAAGAACTGATACCAGAGTTAATAGAATAGTTATCCTGCTGATCATAATTCTTTATATTTTGGTTACTGATATATAATAAAAGGTAAACGCAATTTCAGATCAAAAATTTTGCCAAAAAAAACCGGGAGGGAATCCCGGCTTTTGAAGGTAGAATTTAGGTTAAATAAGGGTAATTTAGGGTATGAGTCTTTTGTTCAGGTCAACGATAAATTACACCCATAAGATGTATGGGAGAGTAAAAAGGTTGCGTTGAATAGAGTTTTTTTGATAACTTTTACATTTTTTCAGCTGCTGATATCACCTAAATACATTGTTTATAAGTATGATAGGGGTGTTGAAAAATTGAGCTCCCGTAAATTGTATCCACAGATATTTATCCTACTTTTGCACCATATACCCAATTTATGGAAGAGGAAAAGTTTGGTTATCCGGAGGAGGAGGCAGCAGGTATAGTGAAGCGCTTTGAAGATATGCAGAAAAAGAAGGCTTCTTATTTTTTTGATGTATCCGAATTTGAGACAATTATAGATTACTATCTTGAGAATAATGATGTCTCCTTTGCATTTGATGCAGCAGAGACAGCATCCAGACAGCATCCGGGATCGGTATCCCTTCAGTTGCGCAAAGCGAAGGTGTTGATTGACAGGGGACGTGCAATGGAATCGCTTCGTATAGTCAGGTTCCTGGAAAATATTGAGCCTGATAATTACGAGGTTTTTATTATCAAGGGAGCTTCACTTGGCATGATGGGAGATATACAGGGAACACGGCGGAATTTTGATCTTGCCCTCTCCTTGGATCCTGATGATGAGCCCAATATTCTGGCAAGCATAACCTCCATCCTGCAGAATCTCAATCATTATGACCTACTGCTTCCTTATCTGATGCGGCTCAGCGAGATGGAACCAGATGTGCCTTTTCATCTTTATGATATAGCTTTTGCTTATGAGAAGATACTTAATTATGACAAGAGTATAGAGTATTACAATCTTTTTCTTGACAGAGATCCCTTCTTTGATCCGGCATGGTATAACCTTGGCGTGATCCATAATAAACTGGACAGGAATGATAAGGCTCTGGAGTGCTATGAATTTGCGCTCGCACTTAATCCTGAAAACTTTTTTGCCCTTTTCAACAAGGGAAATCTGTACAGTTACAAGGGAGAGTATGAAAAGGCGCTGGATGCCTATCTTGAGTATCTTGAACTGGAGGAGGAGAGTTCTGAAGCCATGGCTTATGCTGCGGAGTGTTATGATAAGCTTGGTGATAAGGATATGGCACGTAAATATTACAATCTGGCGATAGAGCAGGATACGGAGTATCCGGAGCCGTGGTTCGGACTCGGGATGGTGGAACTGAGCCTTGATAACAACAGTGAGGCCCTGCACTACTTTACCAGGGCTGTATCTCTTGAAGGAACAAATCCTGAATACTGGTACTTTATGGGGAAAAGTGAATACCGGCACGGTGATTCGCTGAATGCAGCAAGGGCCTATATTGAAGCTCTCAGGTGTGATCCCTTCTACGATGATGCATGGAGAGACCTTGGAGATATTATTATTGCCGGAAAGTATTACACTAAAATTATCCCGTTGCTCAACAGGACACTGCGAATGGTTGGAGATGTTCACGGGCTGCAGTTTATTCTTGCATCTGCCTATCTCTGGTCCGGTAACAGGAGCATGGCTGAAAAGCATCTTAGTGCTGCACTTGATTCAGCACCTGAAGAGTGGGATTTCTTTTCGGAACTTATACCTGTTTCAATGCGGACGGGGAGTATCAGGAAATTGATTGACAAGAAAGCAATTTAAGACAGGATTATGAATTATTCTTTGCCTGACATGCCGGAACGCACTGTCAAACCACGGATGAGTGGTATTACAATGGTTATGGATAAGGGTTTGAGCATCAGGGAAGCTGAGGATCTGGTTTCTGTATCAGGCGATTATGCTGACTATGTAAAGCTGGGTTTTGGAACATCGCTGCTTACTCCGGGGGTGGAGGAGAAAATAGGTGTCTACAGGAATGCCGGGATTGATGTTTACCTCGGGGGTACACTCTTTGAAGCATGTATTATACGGAATGCCTTTGATGACTACCTCCGGATACTGGAGAAGTTTGGAGTTGCCATGGTTGAGATATCTGATGGTTCCTATGAGTTTGACCATGACCTTAAGCTGGACTATATAAGAAGACTGTCTGTCAGTTATAAAGTGTTGTCTGAGGTTGGCTCCAAAAAGAAGGATGTAATATACAGGCCTGAAGAGTGGGTAAGAATGATGGAATCTGAACTGCAGGCGGGATCAGTAAAGGTGATTGCCGAAGCCAGGGAGAGCGGAACAACCGGTATCTATAATGATGATGGCTCTGCCAATTATGAGCTTATTGGTATGATAGCAGGTAATATAGGACTCGACTCAGTCATATGGGAGGCACCGCTGAAATCACAGCAGGTATGGTTTATCAGGGAGTTTGGAGCAAACGTGAATCTGGGAAATATAGCTCCGTCAGAGGTGATCGCACTCGAGGCTCTCAGAAACGGTCTCAGGGGAGATACCTTTTTTCAGTTTCTGCCTGAAAACATCGGTAAATGAGAGGTCTGACAGCATTATTTTCATATATACTTCTTTTCCTTAAAGGCATGGCGATGGGTGCTGCCGATGTAGTTCCCGGAGTGTCAGGCGGTACAATTGCCTTTATTACCGGAATCTACGCTGAGTTGATTGAGTCGCTTAGTTCATTCAGCAAAGGAGCCCTGAGAGAGTTGTTCAGGGGTGAAATCAGGGGTTTCTGGAAAAGAATCAACGGCACTTTTCTTGTAATACTCTTTTCAGGTATACTGCTGAGCATATTTTCCATAGCCCGTTTAATGGAGTATCTGCTTCAGCAATATCCCATTATGGTGTGGTCATTTTTCTGCGGATTGGTTGTGGTATCCGGTTTTGTTGTTCTTAAGAGGACAGGGGGGTGGAGCAAAAGGGTGATATTTTCCTTTTTGACGGGAATAGTGGTAATGGTTGCCATAACAATGGTAACCCCTGCAGAGACTACTGAAGCCCTCTGGTTTATATTTTTTTCGGGCGCCATTGCAATATGTGCAATGATTCTGCCGGGTATCTCAGGAGCATTTATTCTGCTGATTCTTGGAAAATACCAATTTATTCTGCAGGCAGTCTCTTCTTTTGATATTAAGGTGTTGATGGTATTTGGTGCAGGAGTGGTAACAGGACTACTCTCATTTGCCAATATGCTGTCATGGTTGCTGAGAAGATATTATGAAGTTACAGTTGCAGTACTGTCCGGGTTTATTATCGGGTCACTCAACAAACTGTGGCCATGGAAAGAGACGGTTTCAGCAGTTTATGACACTCATGGCGGAGTAATTCCGGTTGTTGAAAGAAATATTTTCCCTGGGTCTTATCTGGAGTTAACGGGCCATGATCCGCATCTCTTTTCTGCATTGCTGCTGTTTGCTGCAGGAGCCATGCTTGTCATTGTGCTTGACCGTTTTTCCCCTGAAAAATAATCTGCCATGAGACGATATGGTCTGGTAGGGTTTCCGCTTTCACACTCATTTTCTGAGAGATGGTTTAATGATAAATTCAGATCATCAGGGATAGAGGTAATCTATCGTAACTATCCGCTCAGGGATCCCGCTGAGGTACGGAGACTTGCAATAGGGGAAGATCTCTCGGGTTTTAACGTTACAATACCTCATAAGGAATCAATTATCCCTTTCCTTGATCAGCTGGATAATGAGGCTGAAGCCATTGGGGCGGTCAATCTGGTTACAGTCACAGGTGGGGGGACGGATATTCTGCTTAAAGGTTATAATACCGATCATCGCGGTTTTGCTGCTTCTCTGGTGCAAAATGGTGTCAGGATGCCTTCCAGGGCCCTTGCCCTTGGTACAGGCGGATCTGCCAGGGCTGTCTGTTACGCTTTAAGAAGAGGAGGTTGCCATGTGCAGATGGTTTCCCGGAATCCGTCAGGCGATCAGCTGGGATGGGAGATGCTTGCGGATTATGATATTGCCGGCTTTGATATGGTTGTTAACTGTACACCTGTGGGAATGTATCCGGATACAGATGCTGAACTGCCATTTCCGTATCAGAGACTTCGGTGGGGTCAGACTCTTTACGATCTTATCTATAATCCTGCTGAAACTCTTTTTCTGAAAAGGGGTAAGGAGGCCGGGTGCCGGACCCTGAACGGTCTGGATATGCTGCTGTTGCAGGCAGAGGCAGGGTGGGGGATCTGGTCCGGACTCAATGAGCAGTGAACAGGGATTCAGGATACTCAATTGATTTGAGCACCAGTCCGTCCGCAACAGCTGATTTTCCCGCTTTAGATCTATCCTTCGCCTCTATTATTACCCTTATACCCTCTGGCTCCATTAATCCGCTTCCTATATCCACCATGGTGCCCGTTATGGCTCTTACCATATTGCGCAGAAACCTGTCGGCAGTTATTCTGAATATCAGCAGGCTCTTTTCACGTCTCCATCCGGCTTCTGAGATAACACAGTTATTCGTTTTTACATCGGTATGTAGTTTGCTGAAACTGGTAAAATCGCGGTACTCCATCATACAGGTGCATGCCTGATTCATCTTTTCAATATCGAGGGTTCCGTGTCGCATCCACGCTCTTCCGGTAAGAAAGGGATCTTTCCTGATTGAAATAGTGTATTCATAGGTACGTGAGAGAGCATCGAATCGTGCATGTGAGTCAGGTTTAACCGCAATAATTCTCTCTGCAGCAATATCTGCCGGCAAGAATCTGTTCAGACGGAAAAGGATATTCTGCCTCGTGGCAAGATCATCCTTCCGTGAATCAAAATGGGCAACAAAATTCGCAGCATGTACCCCTGTATCAGTCCGTCCTGCACCGGTAACGGCGATACTCTCCTGAAGGATGACAGAGAGCGCATTTTCAACAACTCTCTGAACCGTTGGCTTCCCCGGCTGTACCTGCCATCCCCTGTAGTTTGTACCCAGGTAGGATATATAGATAAAGTACCTGTAAAGTTCTATTTCATTGCCATGGATGATCACATCTTACCAGAAGAATGTATAAAGGAAAGCCAGTATTATAAGTATAATATAGGCTGAAATATTGAAATTCCTGCCCGTCCTGAACATGGATGAGTTTAGATCAATCCCTTTGGGATCATCACCCTCCTTGCCCGTTGAAAGGCTAACTCCCATAATGATAACCATTGTGATGATACATGTATAAAGCATCTGGTCCATAAAGGGAAGGTCAACTATTGAAAGTTTGAGAAACAGAGCTATCGGGATGGAGGCTATTGCCCCTGTAATTGCTCCCCTTGCATTAGCTTTTTTCCAGAAGAGACCCATAATGAATATTGCCAGTATACCCGGACTTACAACGCCGGTATACTCCTGTATATACTGGAACACCTGGGGCAGTCCGTCAAGGAAACGGGTCGATATTACTGCAATAATAAGAGCTGCAAATGCTGAAATGCGTCCTACCCTTACAATCTGTTTGTTGGTGGCTGTCCTGTTAAAATAGGGACGATAGATATCCATGGTGAATATTGTGGCTGTTGAATTAAGCATTGATGCAAGCGATGATACTATTGCAGCGGCAAGGGCAGCAACAACAAGTCCTTTTAATCCGGTGGGTACAAAACTTCCTATAAGCCACGGATAGGCCTTGTCATAATTAGTTGAGCCATCGGCATTCAGGAACACCTCCTGTACACCGGGTATAATTGCGGTTCCTTCAGGCTGGGTATACATAAGGTATACCAGAATCCCCGGAACAACCACGAAAAGAGGAATAATAAGCTTCAGAAATGCAGCAAAAGCAATTCCCCTCTGTGCCTCCTTAAGTGATTTGGCTGCCAGTGTTCTTTGAATAATATACTGATTGAATCCCCAGTAGTAGAGGTTGGCAATCCACATGCCCCCTATCAGGGTCCCGATACCCGGAAGATTGGAGAATTCAGGATTATCCTTTTTAAGAATCATATGTAACTTATCTCCTGCAGCATCAAACAGATGGGATATCCCATTGCCTATTCCACCCTCGGGTGTTACTTTGTTTAGTGCAATCATTGTTGTTATTACGCCTCCCATAACAAGCAGCACAACCTGTATAATATCTGTCCATGCTACTGCTCCAAGACCTCCGTAGAGTGAATATGCGGCTGCAACAAAGGCCAGTGCAATAACCATCCAGATGATAAGTGAACCGTCGCCGTTACCTATTATGGTATCAAGGGCTTTTGCCCCGAGGAACATAACGGAGGTTAGGTTCACAAATACAAATAGTGCTATCCAGAATACTGCAAGGATCGTTTTCAGCGAGGTATTATATCGCTTCTCCACGAATTCGGGAATTGTGTATATGCCCTTGTTTATAAAGACCGGAAGGAAATATTTCCCGACAATAATAAGTGTTGCCGCTGCCATCCATTCGTATGTGGCAATTGCCAGTCCGCCCGCAAACCCGGATCCAGACATGCCTATAATCTGCTCGGCACTTATATTGGCAGCGATCAGGGATGCGCCAATCGCCCACCAGGGGAGTGCCTTACCGGCCAGAAAGTAGTCCTCGGCGCTTCGTTCCACACCCTTCTTTTTTCTTGAGACCCAGAGTCCAAGCCCGATAATGGTTACAGCATAAATTGCAAATATCAGGTAATCAATAGTGGCAAAATTTCCGCTCATAGGATTATTGGATTTAAATGTTCAAGCTGACAGGCTTATTTACCAGCAAATTTAATATTTATTGAAAAGGTTGTTTTGTTCTGATTATATTTGGAAACAGTCTAAATAATAAGTTCTGTTTCGGAGAGGAAAAATAGAAGAATATCTTTACCTGATCACTATTAATTCAATTTATATGGATTTAAAAACTAAGCGGGGTTTTGCAAGCGACAACAATGCAGGTGTTCATCCCGATATACTTAAGGAGATGCAGCGGGTTAATGAGGGTCATACTGTGGGATATGGGGCTGATCGTTATACAAGGGAGGCAGAGGAACTTTTCAGGATAATACTTGGGCATGAGACTGAAATATTTTTTGTTTTCAACGGCACGGCTGCAAATGTAATAGGTCTTACGGGGATAATGCGTCCGTGGAATTCAGTAATAATGGCCTCCTCGGCACATATAGAGCAGGATGAGTGTGGTGCGGCAGAAAAATTTACAGGGTGCAAGGTGCTGACTGTTGATACTACAGACGGAAAAATAGATGCCGGAATGATTTCAAAGCATCTTCATGGTATCGGTTTTGAACATCACAGTCAGCCCAGGGTGGTTTCAATAACCCAGGTCACAGAGATGGGGACGCTCTACACTCCGGCAGAGATATCTGAACTGGCGGAATTTGTACATAAGAATGATATGCTGCTGCATATGGACGGTGCCAGGCTTGCCAATGCAGCGGCGGCACTGGATGTCCCTTTCAGGGAATTCACTTCCGATGCTGGTGTTGATCTGCTCTCTTTCGGCGGTACAAAAAACGGGTTGATGTATGGCGAGGCGATCTGTTTTCTGAAACCTGGACTCACAGATGATTTTAAGTATATAAGAAAGCAGGGAATGCAGCTTGCATCCAAGATGAGGTTTATTTCAGCACAGTTTATTGCCTACTTCCGAAATGATCTGTGGTTGAGAAATGCAGCTCATGCCAACTCAATGGCAGATATTCTGGCTGAGAAAATAATCGGCATACCCGGTATTGCTCTTACCCAGCAGGTGGAGTCAAATGGTGTTTTTGTCACTATCCCTCACCCTGTTGCTGATAAGCTGAGAGAACACTATTTCTTTTATCCCTGGAATGAGGCCTCATCAGAATACCGATTGATGACTTCCTGGGATACAAGGGAGAGTGATATAACCGGGTTTACCAGACTACTGGAGAAATTAATGGCTGAATTCAAATAACTCCTGACACCCCAGGTAATCTGGGTCAGTCCGTACTGACCGCCATCCTGTTTTACCTGTGATAGAGGTAAGCAGATATCTGTGTAGGGAGATATCATGCCTTGCAGACTCTCAGGGTAGCAGCAGGGAGCTGTCTCCGTAGCTGAGGAATCTGTAATTATTGTCGAGTGCATGATCGTAAACTGATCGCCATGAATCTCCAACGAGGGCAGAAACCAGCAGCAGCAAAGTGCTTCCTGGCATGTGGTAATTGGTAATAACACCTTTGACAATTCTGAATCTGTAGCCAGGCACAATGATTACTGATGTTGATGTATGGGCTGATTCATACCTCTTTAGCTCCATATAGCTCTCAAGAGCACCTATTGCTTCCTGTACAGAGTACTCCCTTTTATGCTCCTGATATGGTATCCATTGGGATACTGAGGGAAGCTGGTCAGGAAGGTTATCTGATTCAAGAAGCATAACACCAAGCCAGTAGATTGATTCCAGAGTTCTGACAGTTGTTGTACCGACTGCAATCACTCTGCCTGAAAGAAGGTTTTGAATTGTGGTGCGGGTAACGGAAAAATGTTCCGTATGCATTTCATGTCCGCCGATGGTTTCAGTTTTAACCGGCACAAAAGTGCCCGCTCCAACATGGAGTGTAATATAATCTCTTTTTATTCCTGATGCCATCAGATCATCAATCAGACTCTCCGTGAAATGGAGTCCGGCCGTAGGTGCGGCAACTGAGCCATCTGTTTCTGAATAGACGGTCTGGTACCTTATGGTATCAATTGCCTCGTCATCCCTGCCCAGATACGGTGGTACCGGAATATGGCCCCCCCCCTCAAGTATCTCCGCCATAGTCAGGGTTTTATGCTCCCAGCTGAACCTGATAGTGTTGCCATCATTAACATCGTTTAATCTCTCCGCCGAAACTTTTACAATTTCTCCTTTATACAGCAGATTCATGGTGACACTTCCCTGTTTCCACTTTTTGCTGTTCCCGACAAGGCAAATCCAGCTGCAACTGTTAGCGGATGTAAGTGAGAGCTGGTAGTCTGAGGGGTCAAAGGGTTCAAGGCAGAAAATCTCAATCGAGGCTCCTGTCTCTTTTCTGAATAGAAGTCTGGCCCTTATAACACGGGTATTATTAAATACCAGGGTAGTTCCTTTTCCAAGATGCCTTCCAATATTTTTGAAGATATCATCTTCAATGAATCCGTCACGGAAGATCAGCAGTTTTGATTGATCACGCTCCTGAAGAGGGTATCTGGCTATTTTTTCATCCGGTAGATCATAGAGGTAATCACCCGTCCTTATATTCCTTGCTATATTTTCTCTCATCCCATCAATGGTTATTCCTGTTCCGGCTATTCCTGTTGCTGTTATTCCTGTTGCTGTTATTCCTGTTCCTGCCATACCTGTTCCTGCCATACCTGTTCCTGCTATTCCTGTTCCTGCTATTTCTGTTCCTGCCATACCTGTTCCTGCTATTCCTGTTATTCCTCTTCGTTTTAATCTGATAGTGGCGCAAAAATAAGTAATTTTGCATTGAACATAATAAAATTCAGGAAGATGGTGGAACTTAAGAGGGGTGACAGGGTAAAATTTCTTAATGATACGGGGTCGGGTACTGTGACCAGAATTATTGACAGAGAGATGGTTATGGTGAGAACCGATGACGGATTTGAGTATCCGGTTCTGGGATCCGAGCTGCTTAAGGGAGGAAGTGATGATCTCAGATCAGTTGTAGTGGGGTCAGACGGAGGTAATAAAACCGGTGATACCGGCAGCAACACCGGATTCACAGGAGGAGGAGAAACTGACATACAGGATGGATCAGACAGGCAGACAGTATCCGGAAGTAAAGGTGGATCCCGGAATTCTTTGGAATCATATGCCGGGCAGGGTGGGAGATCAGGAAACTCTTCTGATCAGGTCACCGGCGGTGAATTTTCCTTTAAAGGTTTCGGGTCAGCTGATGTTGCCGCTGTTCCTGATAAAGAACCAGATATATATATTGCAGTTGTTCCTTTTGACTATGATGAGCCGGTTGGCGGAGAGGTTTCGTTATTTATTATCAATGATTCTGACTGGTCACTTCTTTACCATTGTGCTGTGATTGAGCATGGTAAAATCCGTCATACCGTATCAGCAGGGGTGATTGAGCCCGGTATAAAGATAAACTGCGGCGATTATCATATTGATGATCTTTTTGGCAGTGCAAGGAACGTTGCATCAGGAGGAGTTGAGGTAACTATAGTTGCCTGGGGAGAAGTGATAAAGGGCAGGGCTGTAATATTCAGGCAGCTGGTTAAGCCTGGCAGGGACCTTCTTGCCACCAGAAGTGCGTACAGGGAAAACGATTTTTTTGATGAGGATGCTTTTTTGTTAAAAGTTGAGAAGGAGGGGGAACCTGTTAAAGAAGGGAGAGGTGACAGGGGAGGCAGGACTGAAAACAGGGAAAGAAATCCTGGTGTAGTTAGTAATCAGGATTATCCTGATTCTGAAGCATCACTTAAGATTGCCGGGGATAGTGGTGTTGTGGGCAGGGAGAAAGGGTCTGGCGAAAAAAGGGAAAAGGGTAAACTACCGAGGGAGATAGACCTTCATATAGGTGAGATAGTTGATAACAGCAACGAAATGACCCCCGGTGAGATTATTAATATTCAGCTTGCCAGGTTCAGGACATCCCTTGAAGGGGCACTTATCTCAAAAGAGAGATCGGTGGTCTATATTCACGGTACCGGTGCAGGAAAGCTGAAGCATGAGATCAGAAGGATAATTGACAGGGAGTATCAGGCATGTACATACCAGGATGCCTCCTTCAGGGAGTATGGTTATGGTGCCACACTTGTAATAATAAAGAACAGGAGGTAGGATTATGGCATATCAGAGTATTAACCCCTTTTCCGGAGAGAAAGGCATCGTCCATGAAACTATTTCGGGAGATGAGCTTGGAGGGATTATCGAAAGTTGCAGCGAAGCGCAGCAGAACTGGAAAAAGAGAGCTGTGGAGGAACGGGCCGGATTTGCGGGTTCTCTGGCAGAGATACTTGAGAACAGGAGCGATGAGTATGGCAGAATAATAACATCAGAGATGGGAAAGCCCTACACGCAGGCCGTAGCCGAGGTGAAGAAATGTGCTCTGGCCTGCCGGTACTATGAGTCAGGTGCTGCAGGGTTTCTCAGGCCAGAGCCACGCGAATCATCCCAGGGAGTTACAATGCTAAGGTATGATCCACTTGGTATTGTGCTGGCAGTAATGCCATGGAACTTTCCCTTCTGGCAGGTAATAAGGTGTATTGTTCCTGCCCTTGTTTCAGGTAATGGTGTATTGCTTAAGCATGCATCCAATGTACCTGCTTCTGCTCTGGCGATTGAAGAGGCTGTCAGGGAGGCCGGATTTCCTGAGCCTCTGTTCCGGAACCTGTTTGTTACACATGAGCAGGTAAGCAGTATAATTGAGCACAGAAAAGTAAGTTCCGTTTCGCTTACCGGAAGCAATATTGCAGGGGCACGCATTGCCTCAGCTGCCGGGTCAGCGGTAAAGAGGTGTGTATTGGAACTGGGAGGCAGCGATCCCTTTATTGTGTTCCCGGATGCAGATATAAAAAGCAGTGTTGAAGGAGCCATAACGGGGAGGTTTCAGAATAATGGTCAGAGTTGTATTGCAACAAAGCGTATTTACCTTCACAAAGATATTTTCAATGAGTTTTCATCACTGTTTGTAGAAAGGGTGAAAAGCCTGAAGGTTGGAGACCCGATGGATCCGGAGGTATATATAGGACCTGTGGTAAACCGTTCAGCAGCCGAAGAGCTGGCTGAGCAGGTGACGAAAAGTGTAAAGATGGGAGCAAGGTTATTGTGTGGCAAAGGCAGGCCTGAGGAGAAGGGGTCACTTTTCAGTCCTACCGTTCTGGCTGATGTAGCTGATGATTCCCCTGTTGCAACCGAGGAGACTTTTGGGCCGGTGGTGCCGCTATTCAGTTTCAGTGATTATAATGAGGTTATCAGTAGGGTTAACAGCAGCAGGTTTGGGCTGGGAGCCTCGGTATGGACAGGAAACAGCGATCTGGCAATGCAGGCTGCCACGGATATTGAGTCGGGTACAGTAACCATTAACGGCTTTACAAGGTCAGATCCTGCGGTACCTTTCGGGGGAATAAAAGAGTCGGGATATGGACGTGAACTGTCTGACCTTGGACTCTATGAATTTGTAAATATCAAGAGTGTTACACACTTTTAGCATAGTTATTGATTATTTGTAATACTTTTGTACAGCAGCAAACCGTTCTGCCGCCGTTTAAAGCGGAGGAAAGTCCGGCCAACACAGAGCACCATGCTTCCTAACGGGAAGATATCCGCAAGGGTATTTCAGTGTAACAGAAAATAACCGTCCCGACAAGTCGGGATAAGGGTGAAAAGGTGGGGTAAGAGCCCACCGGTTATGGTGGTGACATCATAAGCCGTACACTTCATGGGTTGAAAGACCATGTATACCGGTGACTGAGGATTGCTCGTCCGAGCCGGGGGGTAGGTCGTTAGAGGCCTTCGGTGACGGAGGTCCAAGACAGATGGCAGAAACCCTGTCCAAAGCCTCGTGAAGGCTGCAGGACAGGGTACAGAATCCGGCTTACAGGTTTGCTGCTTATTTTTTCTCAAATTCCGAATCGGGGATCGGAACATTAAATTTTATTGAGTTAAAGGTAATGGTGGCACTCAGCGCACCGTTGACATAGGTTTCTGACACAGACGGCAGCATGACACCTTCAAAATCCTTTATCTCTTTCATTCTTGTTTCAACATCAAACTGTTGCCCCATCTGGGATACTGTTGTTTTTGAACCTATCAGCTGATGGGTTTTGTCTGATATGTAAAAGAAAACCGTACCGGCATCTGTTAATGCCTTTACCTCGTATGCTGATTCATCCCCGAAATTACTTTTCCCTGTAAGCTCAAGGCTGCCTTCTTTCAGAAGCTTTTCGATATTATTGGAAAGCATTGAACTGCTTTCGGCCTGTGCAAGCTGGTCGGCAGGCAGTTCAACGGGTTCGGTTGATCCCATCATTGGATTAATGGTATAACCTGTGTTTCCGTTTATAACCTGAACAATATCCATTCCGCTGAAAGTAGTTACCATCTTGAGCTTGCCTGGCTTCTTTTCCATCAGCCTCATATCCATTGACATTCCCATCTGGTTTACATTGCCCTCAACCACAAGGGAGTTGTAACCTGACAATTTTGCCAGACCTGATGCGTCAGAGTACTTTTTTATTACCTCATTCAGATCCTGTCCGCAAACAAGGGCAGGTATTATCAGGGCTACCGTTAGTGTTAAAATGATTCTTTTCATACGTTTAAATTTTTTAATTATTTGACAATTAGATTATTAAATATACGATAAGGAATGTAACCTCTTCACTCCCGCATGAAAAATTTAATTATCCTCTGACGTGCAGTAGAAGATTAAATATCTTCATATCTGTTTCAATCTTTTGTGTGTAGTATTAATGAGTTCAGCTAAATGGTTCTTATCCTGTTAACAGCTTCGCGTAATATAATCATCTTTTCAAGCAGTTTTTTAAGCTGACTGAGCTTAAGCATATTGGCCCCGTCTGACAGTGCTGTGGAAGGATCGGGATGCGACTCAATAAAAATTCCGTCAGCACCCGCTGCCAGAGCAGCAAGAGCTATTGTCTCTATCATTTCAGGCCTGCCGCCTGAAACTCCGTCAGGCTGGTTTGGCTGCTGCAGAGAGTGAGTAATATCCATTATTACCGGTACGCCGGTCTCCTTCATCTCAGGAATATTTCTCATATCCACTACAAGGTCTGAATAGCCGAACATATTCCCCCGGTCAGTCAGAATAATTTTGTTATTTCCAGTTTTTCTTACTTTTTCAACGGCATGTATCATTGATGCACCGGAGAGAAACTGCCCTTTCTTGATATTTACCCACTTACCTGTTTCGCCGGCTGCTTCGAGAATATCTGTCTGCCGGCAAAGGAATGCAGGTATTTGCAGGATATCAACATACCGGGCTGCCATTTCAGCTTCAGCTGCGGAGTGAATATCAGTAACTACAGGCACTCCGGCTGCCTCTCCCGCCTCCTTCAGTATCTTAAGTGCTGCTGTGTCGCCGATACCGCTGAATGAGCTTTGGCGCGACCGGTTAGCTTTCCTGTATGATGCTTTAAGAACGAAGGGAATCTTCATCCGGTTACAGAGGCGGGATATTTCATCAGCCACCTCTCTTACCAGCTCTTCTGATTCAACTACGCACGGACCGGCCAGGAGCAGAAAATTATTACTCTCCCTGTATTTGAGGCCCGGAATATCTGGTATGGACATATCTGATTTTATTGATTTAATTTATTTGTTGGGTTACTTAATATTGTTGGAAAACAGTTCATATTGTAACAGTCTGGATGATCGATATGCCTGTCAAATTTACCAATTATTTAGTCATTATCTGTTTCTCCTAGTCTTTATCTGTTTCTCCGTTTTTATCAGTTGGTTCTCCTTTCTTATCAGTTTTGTAGGGATAGATACCTTTCCACATTGCCGCGAGTTTCAATGCTGTCTCCCTCTCCCTGCTATTATCCCCGGGAAGATAAAAGAGGTTCCCCTCCAGTTTTTCCGGGAGAAACTGTTCCCTTGCAAAACTACCCGGATAACTGTGGGCATATTTGTAGTTTTTCCCATACCCGATATCTTTCATAAGTCTGGTTGGAGCATTACGCAGGTGCAGTGGGACAGGCAGGTCACCTGTTTCCTTTACCATGGCAATTGCCTTGTCAATAGCCAGATAGGCAGAGTTGCTTTTGGGACACAGTGCAAGGTATATTGCGGTCTCTGAAAGGATTATCCTGGATTCAGGCCATCCGGTCATATTTACCGCATCAAAGCAGCTTTTGGCCAGCAAAAGTGCATTCGGGTTTGCCAGTCCGATATCTTCTGCAGCCAGAATAATCAGCCGGCGTGCAATAAACTTAGGATCTTCCCCTCCCTCAACCATTCTGGCCAGCCAGTAAACAGCACCATTGGGATCACTCCCCCTTACAGATTTTATAAAGGCGGAAATAATATCATAATGTCTTTCCCCTCCCTTGTCATACAGTGCCAGATTCTGCTGAACATGATGCATAACCATCTCATCTGTAATTTCAATAGGTTTAAGAATATATACCTGACATCTTGAGAGAAGAGGTGATATTATTTCAAAGGATGGATTTTCCGTTGTTGCACCAATAAGTGTAATAACTCCCTGTTCCACTGCTCCCAGAAGGCTGTCCTGTTGCGATTTACTGAATCTGTGGATCTCATCTATAAAGAGAATGGGATTGGGAGAGTTAAAGAACTGCTGCTTCCTGGCTTTTTCGATTGTCTCCCTCACTTCCTTTACCCCTGAATGTACTGCACTGAGCCTGTAGAAAGGACGCTCCAGGGTGGTGGAGATAACCTGCGCCAGTGTGGTTTTGCCCACACCCGGGGGGCCCCAAAGTATAAATGAGGGAACATTGCCTGATTCGATATTCTTCCTGAAGGTAGATTCCCTGCCTGCCAGGTGTTCCTGTCCCACATAGTCATCAAGGGAGACCGGGCGCATTCTTTCTGCAAGAGGCTGGTTAGAGAACATATTATCTGTTTTCAGCAAAATTAAAAAACCCGGACAATATATCCGGGTTTTTTAGTTTTTGTTTTCCCCTGCGCTTTTGCTACAGCACAGGAAGGTTACTGTGGCTCTTTGATGCCGCTCCTATTTTGTAATTGCATTGTGGAAATCCCGGTATGCCTTAGCGGAATTTCCGGTATGCAGCAGCAGGTTCCTTACTTCATTCAGGATATTGAGGTAAAGCATGGAAGCTTTTGTCCCGCTTGATCCCTTCTTAATCCTCTTGATCTGGGTCTTCCTTATTGTATTGTTTCTGTCGAGTAGTTCCTGCTGCTTCACCACAGCATCTTGCATATTGTCAAAATTCCCCGATTTAAGAATATATATAAGGAAGTTAAAGTACTCTGTTACCTGTGTTGAATATTCCCTGAGTTCTTTATGCTGTTCCTTGCTCAGCGGAGAGTGGTTATTATCAATATGCTTATATACCGGCTCGGTGATAAAGTTCAGTGAGTGGGCTGCCTCCCGAAGGAAGTCATATATCTGAACGTAATATGGGCCTGCATCAACCTTTGCCTCATCCAGCTTACGCAGAAATCTATGCACATTATCCTTTCGGAATTTAACCCCTAAATTGAGTTCCCTGACCTCTTTCAGTACCTTTTTAACTCCTTTCCTGTTCTCTTGTCCCATCTCAATTACAGTTTTATCAAACAGTGTTGATATCTGTAAAATATTGGTAATAAGAGTATCCCTGCATAATGAAATCATTCCGTCGCCGGATGTTGTATCAGAAAAATGAATCGACTTATCCCTGGCCTCTGATTTTAATTCGCGGTCATTATGAGTTCTGTAGCTTCTGATAAGCATATAAATTACTATCAGCGCCATGGCGCTTATTGCCCATACTCCGGCCCAGTTAATAAATATTGCTATCAGGAAAGCAGATGAGAATGCTGCTATAGCCGTAAAGAACCATCCCCCGATAACAACTATTACCCCCGTTATACGGTATACCGCACTTTCACGCCCCCATGCCCTGTCGGCAAGCGAGGTACCCATCGCTACCATAAAGGTTACGTATGTTGTTGAAAGGGGGAGTTTATGGGATGTGCCGTAGGCTATCAGAATACCAGACATAACCAGGTTAATGGAGGCTCTCAGCAGGTCGAAGGATGCATCCTCCCCCTTGATTGGTTTTTTAACAACAGATGTATCAAACCTGGAATCAATCCATCTGGCAGCCCTTACAGGCACCAGCACATTGAAGAATCCTGACATATTGGTGGTCATTCTGACGAGTGAACGTGCCAGTGAAGAAGACTCAAACATCTCTGTCTCCTCCTGATCCTGTCTGGCAAGTGATATCTCTGTTTTGGTTACCGTTCTTGATTTTTTGGAGAGCCATAATGCCAGGGCCATTACGATGCCGGCCGTGAGCAGGAAAAGAGTCGGTGTCTGAACCTTTGCAGCAAGGGCTGTCATAGGCAGGGCATCCGGAGATATACCGCTTGCCAGCCAGGCCTTGTATGATTCATAACCGGCAAGTGGCACACCAATAAAGTTAACAAGATCGTTACCGGCAAAAGCCATTGCCAGGGAGAATGTCCCCACCAGTACAATGATCTTCAGGATGTTTATTTTGAATATAAGACTCAGAAGTTGCAGTAGTATTGTCCATCCGGCAAAACTGTAAAGCATAAGCCTGCCTGTATTATTGGTTATCCAGTTTACAACTTCCTCACTCATAAATGAGGCTCCACTTGCACCTTTAACCAGCATAAAGTAGGTAATTGCAGTTATTGCAATACCTCCCCAGACAGACCCATAATATTTGAGTGTCTTTGTGTAGTTAAAGCTGAAAATCACCCTTGTAAGGAACATAATAATAGCTCCAACGGAGAAGGCTACGATAATTGACAGCAGTATACCTGCAATAATTGCAAGCGCCTTGCTTGAATTGATGTAGGTTCCAAGGGTATGTGCACCGTCAGGATCACCGGTCAGTTTTATAAATGCAATTGCAACAGATGCACCAAGTAGTTCAAAAACTATTGATACAGTTGTGGAGGTGGGCAGACCGAAGGTATTGAAAAGATCGAGCAGAATAATATCCGTCAGCATGACCGCCAGGAAAATAATCATAAGGTCAGAGAAGAAGAACTCCCCGGGGTTGAAAATTCCCTTTCGGGCTACCTCCATCATGCCGCTTGAAAAAGTGGCACCAAACAGAATCCCAAGGGTTGCAATAATCAGTATGACCCTGAGAGGGGCTACCTTTGATCCGATGGCTGAGTTGAGGAAATTAACAGCGTCATTGCTTACGCCAACAATAAGGTCTGTAATTGCAAGTATAAACAGTATGCCTACAACAATAATGTAAAACTGGTCCATAAGTGTAATTATCTCTTTTTGGGTTGTGATTACCGGTCAAAAATACTTATGGAAATTGAATCACTGATTAAGTTTATGTTAAGTTTATGTTAAGCGGCTGATCATTTTTCCGGGTCCTGTTACCCTTGTTCAACAATTTCACGGGTGACCTGAACTATCCGGTCAATATTGACCGGTTTTGTTATGTAACTGGTTACACCCATCTTCAGGCTTCTCTTTTTTATGTCCCCGTCACTGATTGCTGAAATTATTACTACGGGAATATCCTGCCACTCAATATTGTCATGTATTATCTCCATAAACCGGAGCCCGTCAACGTCGGGCATTATCAGGTCAAGATAGATCAGGTCAGGAATTCTTTTTTTAATCTTTGCAATGCCTTCCATTGCACCCCTTGCAGAAGCAACCTCGTAACCATTCCTGCTAAGAACCGTCTCAAGCAGAACAATATTTGTGCTTGAATCATCTATTATCAGGATAAGTTTTTTATCCATTCCGTATTAAGTTATATTATGTAAAGTTCAGAAAATGGGTCAAGAATTAAAATATGTTAATAAACCATAAATATCATCATTTTGTGGTGATATAGATCAATCTGTCAGCAAAAATTATATTTTTGTCCTTTACCCCGAAGAATAGGTAGAAAGGAGAAGGGTTTTACCAGCAGCAGGTTTTAAATGTGATATGTCAAAAAGGAATTACAGGGATTTAATTAAGGGAAATGTTCCCGTTATACCGGAAGAAGGTATTTTCCGGCTCCTCTCTACAGAAGAGAGAGCCTCAATATTGAAATCCGTAACCGTAATGAATTTTTCACGTCATGATATCATTTTCAGGCAACTTATGCCTGCTGATCATGTTGCTTACGTGACAAGCGGAATGGTAAAAATATACCGATCGGGCCGGAGCAGCAGGGTCGTTTGCATCACTCTTGCCGGACCGGGTCAGTTTGTTGCATTACCCTGTGCCATTGATCAGGGTGAGTATCGTTTTTCTGCCTCTGCGGTTGAGTCAACTGAAGCTTTGATGATAAGGAGTGATGCCATTATATCACTGATAGCTGAAAACGGGAGATTTGCAGGGGAGCTGTTTAAACGGGTGAGCAGAGATATAATTGAAATCTCTGATAAACTGGTAAGCCTTTCTGTTAAGCAGCTTCCGGGAAGGGTTGCTGATCTGATAAGATATTTTTCAGAAGATGTTTACAATTCGGATGATTTTACTGTTCCACTGACCCGACAGGAGCTTGCAGAGCTTATCGGAACAACAAAAGAGAGTCTTATAAGAACTCTTAATGAGTTTCGCAACGACAAGCTGATAGAGATGGAGGGAAGGAGGATTAAAATTCTTGCTCCTGATCTTATTGATATATTATGTGAACTGGGATAATAGAAACAAATCCTCTTAAAAATTAACAGATGAATAGAATATTGTATATTTCTTCCGCCATTGTATTATTGATCCCCCTTTTGGCAGGTTGTTCAGGGGAAGCAGAGAAGGAAATTATTACCGGTAAATCTATTTTAGTTCAGAGCGCCATTGTGGTGTCTGCACATCCCCAGGCTTCGCTGGCGGGTGCCGGTATACTTAAGAAAGGCGGAAATGCTGTTGATGCGGCTATAGCCACCGAGTTTGCACTGTCAGTATGTTATCCTGCTGCAGGAAATATTGGAGGAGGAGGATTAATGGTTGTCAGGCTGAACGATGGTCAGGCGGCCGGACTTGATTACCGTGAGAAGGCACCTGGTAAAGCACACAGAGACCTCTTTCTGGACGGCGAAGAAAATGTTGTTCCGGGATTATCCACCCGGTCGCATCTGGCTTCCGGTGTTCCCGGTACAGTTGCCGGCATGGCTGAGGCACATACCAGATATGGCTCACTCTCATTTGAAGAACTTGTACAGCCGGCTATAGACCTTGCTGCTGACGGTTTCCCGGTTACTGCAGCTCAGGCAGAATCACTTAACAGGATGAATAAAACCTTTAGAGAGAGAAACCGCTCTGCTGTAGCCTTTGTAAGAAGAGATGGCCAATGGAAGGAGGGAGATACTCTTGTTCAGACGGATCTGGCAGAAACCCTTAAGCTGATAAGGGATAATGGAGCTGACGGATTCTATTCGGGCCCCGTTGCCGGTATGATAGTTAATGAGATGTCAATAGGCGGGGGTATTATCACCCTTGATGACCTGAGTGAGTACAGGGCTGTCTGGAGAGATCCTGTAAGGGGCAGCTATGGGGAGTATGATATTATTTCAATGGCTCCTCCGTCAAGCGGAGGAATAGCACTTTTGCAGCTGTTTGGAATGATTGAGGATTTTCCTGTTAAGGAGTGGGGCTTTCATTCGGTACCCTCAGTGCACCTGATGGTTGAAGCTGAGAGGAGGGTGTATGCCGACAGGGCCGAATATCTTGGTGATCCCGATTTTGTGGAAATACCGGTAGACATTCTGACCAGTAAAGATTACCTGACCGGCAGAATGTTCTTGTTTGATGATGAAATGGCAACCCCCTCTGAAGCCATAGACCCTGGCGATTTAAGCCCTTATGAGAGTGAGGAGACAACACACTATTCAGTTGTTGACAGCCATGGTAACAGCGTTTCAGCAACAACAACGCTGAACAGCAGTTATGGTTCGGGAATTGTGGTTTCAGGTGCGGGATTTCTGCTAAATAATGAGATGGATGATTTTTCAGTCAAACCGGGTTATCCCAATATCTACGGACTGGTGGGAGGGGAGGCAAACTCGGTCGCACCCGGAAAAAGAATGCTTAGCTCCATGACTCCAACCATAGTGGAGAAAAACAGTAGTCTATATATGGTTGTAGGTTCTCCCGGAGGGTCAACAATTATAACATCTGTTTTTCAGACTATACTCAATGTTACAGCATTTGGTATGACCATTAAGGAGGCTGTGGATGCTCCACGGTTCCATCACCAGTGGCTACCTGATGAAATTGCAGCTGAAGAGGATGCTTTTTCTCCTGAAGTGGAAAGAAGGCTGGAAATGATGGGGCATACCATTAAACGAAGAAGCTCAATCGGAAGGGTTGAGGGGATAAGAGTTACAGAGCAGGGAATGCTTGAGGGAGGAGCCGATAAAAGAGGGGATGATTGTGCTGCCGGGTTTTAGGATGATATCGTATGTCATGTTAATGAACACGGCATTTACCAATACTCCGGCATGCAATCATTTTAGATGCTTTTTTTTTCATTAAATGAAATAAATTAATACTTTTATCCATTGAAACCGAAATTCCAGATAACTATTTGAATAGGTTCAAATATCTGTCCATATGAAAAAACCTCTCCTGTTTACAGTTGTTATTCTTGTTATTCTCCTTATACTGCCGGCAATAGCTTTTACCGGATGGTTTCTTAAGGAGAAGAAACAGATGAATATAGTTATTCTTGACAAGACAGTTCATTCATTAGAGAGGAACCATCACAGGGCACTTAACTGGGTCCTTGCAAATGGCAGGTTCGTAAAGGATAGTAACAGGAAGTACCTGCTAAGAAAAGATTATTATGGTTTCTTTCCCATAAAGCCCTTACGTTCAAAGCAGTTCAGGAGAAATGATTTCAGACTGTCAGATCTTCCTGAGATTGTGGCTAATAATGATATGCTTTACTATGCTGACACCTATGGGGTATTTTTCAATGACTGGTATGAAGGGATAAACAGGAGCAGGAGATCCAGAATGCTTTATGGAGGCCTGAATAACAATGATTACCTCCTTCTTGCCGAGATGAGAAAATTAAACAAGCTTGTAATTCTTGAACATAACTCCTTTGGATACCCTACAGATGCATATGAGAGGTATAAGGTGGAGGAGCAATTCGGCATGCAGAGTACAGGCTGGTCAGGTGAATACTATCCATCACTTGATTCACTGGATGTCCCTGAGTGGCTGCCGGTTCTCTACCTGAAAAAAAACCGGACGCCCTGGTCATTTACAAATGCGGGTATCGTCCTTCTTAAAGGAGAGAATGACGTTATTATTCTTGAGGAGGAAACGCATCTGGTATCAGCCATACCCTACGTGACAACCAGCAGTGATATTGCCCTGAAATATGGCGTTCCCGAGAAGGTGGCCTTCAGAGGACCGTTTGATATTATTGATGCCAAAGAGAACAGTGTTTTATCCTCATTTTCGCTGGAGACAACTCCGGAGGGACTGGAATTGCTGGACAGGCACTTTCTTAGTAATGTTTTTCCTGCTGTATCAGGAAATCTGGGAGAGGGTAACTATATCTATATGGCCGGTGATTTTGCTACCGGCAAGATGGCACCCTGGACAGCCTGTTTCGGGCAACCGGGATTTTTGTCAAGCCTGCTCTACAGCGATGAGGTAAATGATCCGAGACGTTTTTTCTGGCTCTATTACAAGCCTTTGCTCAGCGGACTTCTGAACGATTATTACCTCACACTTGAGTAAGGACGATTTTTTAGATTGCTTTAAAACAGGCTCTTAGGCCTGTTTTTTTATTCTTAGTCAACCATGAGGATAGCTCTTGTACAGATGGATATTGCCTGGGAAAACAAGATACTGAATCTTGAACGGGCAGAGAATTTGCTATTAAAAGACAAACCGGAAGCTGATCTGGTGGTTTTTCCGGAGATGTTTACAACCGGATTTACCATGCAGCCGGCTACTCTTGCTGAACCTGTTGACGGTGTTACGGTCAGTCGTTTACAAAAACTTTCTGATGAAACCGGTTATGCCCTTGCAGGGTCTGTTATTACAGAGGATCAAGGTCTGTACTATAACCGGCTCTATTTTTTTGAAAAGGGATGTGACCCCCGGTGGTATGATAAGGCCCATCTTTTTTCACCGGGAGGAGAGGAGCTTGTTTACAGGAGGGGAAACAGTCATCTGATTGTTTCTTTCATGGGTGTGAATATCTCCTTCCAGATCTGTTATGATCTCCGTTTTCCAGTCTGGTTCAGAAACAGACATAATGAGTATGACCTGATGATAAACGTGGCCAACTGGCCTTCAGCCAGAAGTAATGTATGGAAGAGTCTGATCGTTGCAAGGGCAATTGAAAATCAATGCTATATGGCAGGTGTGAACAGGGTAGGGGAAGATCTTCATGGTAATATTCACCAGGGCGATTCAATGGTGGTTTCACCACGCGGTGAAGTGATCAAACATCTTTCAGGGCCTGTAGAGGGGATTGTAACCTGTGATATAGATATTGAGGCGCTAAAAATGTTCAGGGAAAAATTTCCCGTCTGGCGTGATCAGGACAGTTTCATACTTGGTCATGATCTATAGTTGCCGCACAGGAGCAGGCCCTCTGCCTTTTAGTGCTCTTATACCGCTACTGGTTCAAAATGGTTTGCAAAACAGGTCATCATTACCCTGTTTTCAGGAAAGAATCAGTTATCTGCCGGATTTTTAAGAGCTTCAAAAAGTATCTCCGCAGGGTGCAGTGCCGTCCTTCCCGTACCATCCATGATCTGATGCCTGCAGCTTGTTCCCGGAGCAGCTACCGTGATCTCGTTCCCGGCGCTGCGTACCTCAGGAAATAGAATCAGTTCACCTATCTTCATTGAGAGATCATAGTGCTCCTTCTCATATCCGAAGGATCCGGCCATGCCGCAGCAACCTGATTTAATCTCCTTTATTGTATAGTTTGCAGGTATAGAAAGCATCTCAATGGTAGATGCGACTCCGGTGATTGCTTTCTGCTGGCAATGACCATGCAGGAGTATCTCCCGTTTTTTATCCGTAAAACTGTCGGCTGTTATCTTTCCTTCCCTGTGCTCCCGGCAGATAAACTCCTCAATCAGCAGGGTGTTGGAGGCCAGAGTCAGGGCGGCCTCCTTCTGTTCCGCTACAGCCAGGTCAGGATACTCATCCCGAAACGAGAGGATGGCAGAAGGTTCAGTGCCAACAAGAGGCCTCTCCCTTGTAACCAGGTTAGATAGAAGTGATATGTTTTTATCTGCAAGGGATTTTCCGCGCCTCAGAAGGCCTTTTGAGAAGTAAGCACGTCCGCTAAGGGTATGGTCAGGGATTATCACCCTGTAGCCAAGTGCTGTAAGCAGCTTAATGGCCTTTATTCCCACCATCGTGTCGTTGTAGTTGGTAAACTCATCAGCAAAATAGAGCAGTTCTCCAAGTGGCTTCTCAGGATTAATTTCCGGAAGGTTCTTTTTTGCCCAGCGTCGGAGGGTGTGGCTGTAGATTACCGGTATTCTACGCTGTCGTGCAAATCCGAGAAGGTACTTTACCATTCCCGAGATATACCTGTTTGTAACGAACAAATTAAAAAGAGGGGGGAATATCGAACCTAACCTGTTAAAAAAGCTAATATTGGCTATAAACCAGCTTCTTAATGGGATGTGATGTTTGTCATACCAGTGTTGCATATATTCAGCCTTGAGTCTGGTAATATCCACGCTGGACGGACATTCGCTTTTGCATCCCTTGCAGGATAGACAGAGGTCGAGAATTTCATAAATCTCCCTGCTGTTCCAGTCGGCGCCGTTACCGTTGCCAATAAACTCCCTCAAAGCATTTGCCCTGGCCCTGGTGCTGTTCTTTTCATCTCTGGTGGCCATATAACTGGGGCACATGGTACCACCCGACAGGTGTGATTTGAGACAGTCGCCCGATCCGTTGCACTTCTCAATTGCCCTGATAAAACCGCCAGTACCGGAGAAATCGAAAATTGTTTCCACATCTGCTGTTTTCTTCCCCGGTGTATACCTCAAAAAGGTATCCATCGGTGGTGTGGCTGTTATTTTACCCGGATTCAGAACTGAGTGGGGGTCAAACACTTTTTTAACATCCTCCAGCAGGGAGTATACATTCTTCCCCAGCATAATGGGTATAAACTCCCCCCTCAGTCTTCCGTCACCATGCTCCCCGCTGAGTGATCCCCGGTACTTTTTTACCAGCAGTGCAGTATCTGTGGCCATCTTCCTGAAGATTGCAACATCATCAGTATCCTTCAGGTTAAGTACGGGCCTCAGGTGCAGTTCACCTGTTCCTATATGTGCATGATATACACACTCCTTGCCATAGGTTGCAAGCATACTCTCAAAATCCTTCATATAATCAGGCAGAAGGTTGACCGAAACCGTGGTATCTTCAATAAGACTCACCGGCCTGGCATCACCTTTCATATTGCTGAGCACGCCGAGTCCCGACTTCCTCAGATTCCATACCCTTGCTATATCGCTTCCTCTGATAACAGGGAAAGCATACCCATAGCCTTCCCGCCTGAGCTCATCTGTCATTGATGCACATAAAGTTTTGATCTCCTCCTCTGTATCCCTGCAAAACTCTACTATAAGCAAAGCCCCAGGATCACCCTCCACAAAGAATCTGTTTCTGCTCTGCTCAAGATTGTCCTTTGTCAGCTGCAGAATCTTGTCATCCATCATCTCAACGGCATCAGGATCATATTTAAGGGCAATAAGGTTGGCTCTGAAGGCCTCATTTCTGTTTTCAAGGTGAACACAGCACAGCGCCTTGCTTTTGGGCGGCAGGGGCATAAGGTTTAGCTTAAGGGAGGTAATAATAACAAGTGTGCCCTCAGATCCGGTTATCATTTTGGAGAGGTTAAACGGGGGGCCTCCCGGTGTAAAGGGATCCATGTCAAGAAGCAAATCCAGTGCATAACCGGTATTACGTCGTTTTACTGATCTCTCCGGGTACTCATTAATGATATCTCTCCTGTTGCCAGGATTCCTCAGTATTGAGACAATTGAATTGTAAATTTTCCCTTCCAGGGTATTTTGTCTGCTAATCTCTTCAATCTCCTCACCGGTCATCTCAGTGAAGGTAACCTCTGTACCATCAGAAAGGAGCGCTTCAATTTCCAGTGTATGTTCCCTGGTTGATCCATATCTTAGTGAATGGAGACCACAGGCGTTATTTCCGGCCATTCCTGCGATCGTGCATCTGTTTGCCGTTGATGTTTCAGGTGCGAAAAAGAGTCCGTGCTCAGCCACTGCCCTGTTAAGATCTTCAAGTATTACTCCCGGTTCAACCCTTATCCATCTCTCCCGTGGATTAATTTCAATAATCCGGTTCATATATTTTGAGATATCCACAACAATACCCTTTCCCACCACCTGTCCGGCCAATGATGTGCCTGCTCCTCTCATAATCAGTGGCACATTCTGTTCAGAGGCAAAGGCGAGAAGTTTTTTCAGATCTTTCCGGTGGCGGGGTATGGCAACCGCCGCAGGAGATTCCCTGTACATACTTGCGTCTGTAGAGTAGAGGGCTTTGGCAACCCTGTCCCACATTAACTCTCCTTCCAGGTGACCCGCAAGATTTTCGAGATTGGTTTCAGTTATACTCATTATTTAAAATTAGCTAAAAATATCATCAGATACTGATACTGCTGCAAAATTAAAATGATTACTGATTCATAGCATCTTCCCTGACAATAATCATGTTTTTTGATCTTGATGGAAAGATCTTTTTTTCTTAGTTTTAAGACTTGAAAACAGATAAACTAAATACTTGATTTACAATGGAATTAATTAATAGGATCAAACAAAATGCAAGATCTGTTAAAAAGCGTATCGTACTGCCTGAAGGAACAGAGCCCAGAACACTCAGGGCAGCAGATGAAGCTATTGCCGACAATCTGGCATCTGTTATCCTGATAGGCAATAAAGCCGTAATAGAAAAGATGGCAGCCGATGAGGGATTAGCCAATATCAGTAAGGCACAAATTGTTGATCCCGTTGATAATCCAAAGAGGGAGCACTATATAGATATGATGGTTGAGATAAGAAAAAGCAAGGGGCTTACCCGTGAAGAGGCTGCAAAACTGATACTTGATCCGTTATATCTGTCTGTAATGATGATTAAGAACGGAGATGCTGACGGTGAGGTGGCAGGAGCGGCAAATTCAACGGGAGATGTACTGAGGCCGGCTTTTCAGTTTGTTAAAACAGCACCGGGGATATCAGTGGTTTCAGGTGCATTTATTATGATCCATCCGGATAAATCATTTGGTGAAGATGGTATTATGGTTTTTGCTGATTGTGCTGTACACCCTGATCCGGATGAGAATCAGCTGGCAGAGATTGCAGTAGCGACTGCACGTACTACCCGTTCTATTGTCGGTATTGAACCGCGTGTTGCAATGCTTAGCTTCAGTACAAAAGGGAGTGCCTCTCATCCAATGGTTGACAAAGTAGTTAATGCCACACGGATTGCAAGAGAGATGGCACCTGACCTTAAAATTGACGGTGAATTGCAGGTTGATGCTGCACTTATCGAAGCCATAGGCAGAAGCAAGGCTCCGGGAAGTGAAATCGCGGGCAAGGCCAATGTGCTTGTATTCCCTGATCTTCAGTCGGGTAATATAGCCTATAAGCTGACACAGCGACTTGGAAAGGCAGAGGCAGTAGGGCCGGTGCTCCAGGGTATGGCTGCACCTATAAATGATCTTTCAAGAGGATGCTCGGTCAGCGATATTGTAAGCCTTATTGCAATTACTGCTACACAATCACAGGAAAAATAATCTCCGAAATAAAATGTTCGGGAACAGAATATAGATTATTACCACTATATTGTAGGAAATCAGTAACATCGTAAAATATTTAAATTATAACAGTAAATTCAGATCATGATTGTTTTAGTACTTAATTGCGGAAGCTCTTCGATAAAATACAAGGTTTTTGAGATGTCAAATGGTGCCAGGGTATTGGCAAAAGGACTTGTGGAAAGAATTGGTATCACTGACGGCATCCTGACGCATAAGCCTGCAGGTAAAGAACCCTACCGGATTGTTGATGATATTCCGGATCATACTATTGGTATCAATCTTGTCATCAGTGCTCTTACCGATAAGGTGCATGGTGTAATAACGGATATTACCGATATTAAGGCCGTAGGCCACAGAGTGGCACACGGTGGAGAGAACTTTACCGCAAGCGCTTTTATATCAGATAAGGTAAAGCATGATATTGAGGCGGTAAGTGAGCTGGCCCCTCTCCATAATCCTGCCAATCTGAAAGGGATTCTTTCAGTAGAGAAACTGATTCCGGGGGTACCGCAGGTTGCTGTATTTGACACCTCCTTCCATCAGACAATGCCTGATTATGCCTATATGTATGCAATACCATACGAATATTACGAGAATTTCAGAGTACGTAAGTATGGTTTTCATGGAACCAGCCACAAATTTGTTGCAAACAAAGCAGCAAAATTTTTGGGAAAAGAGATGGAAGATCTGAAAATTATTACCTGTCATCTGGGGAATGGTGCTTCCATAGCCGCCGTAGACAGGGGAAATTCAGTAGATACCTCAATGGGTTTTACACCTGTTGACGGGCTGATTATGGGAACCAGAACCGGTGAAATTGATCCGGGTGTGCTTATCTATATTGCCGATAAGGAGAATCTTAATGTTCAGGGAGTAAGTAACCTTATCAATAAAAAAAGTGGTGTAATGGGTATAACCAATATCTCTTCTGATATGAGGGATCTTGAGATGGCCGCCGCTGATGGAAATGAGAGGGCAATCCTTGCCCTGAATATGTATGCCTATAAGGTAAAAAAGTTTATCGGTGCTTATATTGCTGCCCTTAACGGATGTGATATACTGGTATTTACCGGTGGTGTTGGTGAAAATGATTTTAACCTCAGGAAACTTATATGTGCAAATATGGAATATCTCGGTGTTGATTTTGATACGGAGGTTAATCATAATAAGAAGGGACAGGATCTGGTTATTTCCAGACCGGGATCAAAGGTCACCGTTATGACCCTCTCTACTGATGAGGAACTGGTAATAGCAACCGATACACTCAGTATTGTAGGGCAAATCTGAGAATATTAATGCAATAAAATATGGAACTCAGACACCTTTCAGATTTACGCAAATTACTGGAAAATAAGCCAGTTAGACGATTAGCTCTTGCGGCGGCACAGGATCCTCAGTCTCTTGTAGCCGTCCTGAAAGCAGGTCAGGATGGATTTATAATACCGGTTCTTATCGGTAGCAGTAATGAAATTTCGCAAATATCAGAGGAGTGTGGATATGATCTTGCCGGTTATACGGTGATAGATGAGAAAAATGTTGATGAGGCTACACGAATAGCCGTGCAGATGGTCAGTAGCGGTGATGCCGATTTTCTTATGAAAGGGAAGGTAGGGACATCCACCCTGCTTAAGCATGTGCTTAACAAGGAGTATGGATTAAGAACAGGTAACCTGTTGTCACACTTTGCCCTTTTCGAAGTGGAGACATATCATAAGCTGATTTCGGTAACTGACGTGGCAATGAATATTTCACCTAGCCTGCAGGATAAAATTTCCATAGTGAATAATGCCGTGGGATGCCTCAACAGGCTTGGAATTATGCTTCCCAAAGTGGCTGTGCTGGGTGCGGTGGAAATGGTCAATGAAAGCATGCAGGCAACAATGGATGCCGCACTTCTGTCGAAAATGAACCAGAGAGATCAGATACAAAACTGTATTATTGACGGACCACTCGCTTTTGATAATGCAATAAGTCTCGAGAGTGCTATTCATAAAGGGATAAAAAGCGAGGTGTCCGGGGATACCGACCTTCTCCTAATGCCGGATATAGAGGTGGGAAATGTATTGTATAAATCAATGGTGTTCTTTGCCAGAGCAAAAGTAGCCTCTGTCATTCTTGGTGCTAAGGTTCCGATTGTTCTTACATCACGCTCTGACAGTGAGCAGGCTAAATATGACAGTATAATACTTGCAGCAGCCTCATCATAAAAGGTTTACTATGATAAAAACTCTTGACGAGCTTGCAGTAAAGGTAGCAGACTCAGGAAGAAAATACCGGATTGCCGTGGCCTGGGGTCAGGATCCCAATACACTTGGTGCACTCGACAGGGCAGTAAAGGCCGGTTTCGCAGAACCCTTTCTTATAGGGAACAGAAATAGAATAGAGGAGGAGTCTGATAACCTGGGGATTGATATTGGTTCTTGCACGGTAATAGAAGAGAAAGATGAAGCCGGATCAGCAGTGAAAGCTGTTGAGATGGTGCGCGACGGCAGTGCGGATATTCTGATGAAGGGAGCCCTTGGAACCGATAAATTTCTCAAGGCAGTACTGGATAAGTCGGCCGGATTGATGAAACCGGGAGCTGTAATGAGTTATGTATGTGCTGTTCAGCTGCCTGAATACCATAAGCTGCTTTTTGTTACCGATACCGCAGTGCTTCCCTTTCCTGATCTTGATCAAAAGGTTGCAATGGCCAATTATGCAATCGAAATGGCACACAGGTTTGGAATTGTCAGACCAAAGGTGGCACTTATCAGTGCAACTGAGAAGGTATCGGGTCGCTTCCCAAATACAGTCGATTATGCTACAATGTGCAAGATGGCTGAAAAAGGTCAGATAAAGGATTGTATAATGGACGGTCCGGTGGATATATTTCTTGCCTGCGATCCTGCAAGTGCGCCTTTAAAAGGAGTTGATACTCCCCTCAGGGGAGATGCCGATATATTGCTGTTTCCAACGCTTGAGTCGTGTAACCCCTTCTATAAGGGCCTGATGCTCTTTGGCAAAGGAGAGCTTGCCGGGATGCTGACCGGGACAACACACCCGGTAGTTCTGATGTCAAGGAGTGAGAGCGAAAATTCTAAATTTTATTGTATTGCACTCTCCTGCCTGATGGCAGGAGGAGATTAATTAACTGATTATCAGAATGGAAAATCATATACTTGTAGTAAATCCGGGATCCACATCAACCAAATTTGCAGTCTTCAGTGGCGGAGAGCCGGTTTTTGAAAGGAGCATCTCACACACAGGGGACCAGCTGGCATCGTATAAAAGAGTATCCGATCAGTTCGGATTCAGAAAAAAGATGATCCTGGAGGAACTGGCAAAGAGTGAAATCAATATTGATGATATACGAATAGTTGTTGGAAGGGGAGGTTTGCTCAAGCCTATTGAATCCGGGATATATGAGGTCAATGATCCAATGAAGAGGGACCTGGAGAGCGGTGAGAGGGGTGAACATGCCAGTAACCTGGGTGGATTGATTGCAAGTGATATTGCTTCCTCTCTGCCTGATGCCAGAGCATTTATCGTTGATCCTGTTGTTGTTGATGAGATGGAGGATGTGGCCAGGTATACCGGTCATCCCCACTTCTCCCGTAATTCTGTCTTTCATGCTCTTAACCAGAAGGCTGTATCGCGGTTATTCGCATCCGCCGAAGGAAAAAAATATGAGGATTTGAATCTGGTGGTGGCACATATGGGAGGTGGTATCAGCGTAGGAGCTCACCGCAAAGGAAGGGTGGTTGATGTAAACAATGCCCTTAACGGTGACGGACCCTTTTCACCGGAACGGTCTGGATCACTCCCTGTTGGTCAGCTGGCCGACCTCTGCTTCAGCGGAGAGAAGAGTCATGCGGAGGTTAAAGACATGATAACCGGTAAGGGAGGCATGACAGCATATCTGGGTACCAATGATTTCAGGGATATATGCAAAAGAGCTGCAGAGGGTGACATTGAAGCCCTTGGAGTTCAGCAGGCTGCCTCATATCAGATAGCCAAAGAGATAGGAGCCGCCGCCACAGTTCTGAAAGGGGAGGTGGATGCAATAATTCTTACCGGGGGAATGGCTTACCAGGAGATGAATACCAGTTATATTACCTCAATGGTTTCATGGATTGCCCGGGTAGTGGTATATCCGGGAGAGGATGAGCTGAGTGCACTTGCATATAACGGTCAGATGGTTCTGGATGGTACTGCTCTGATAAGGCACTATAGTTAAGGATTTGCCACCGAAACAGGCAGTATCTTTCCGTTAAAGTATTTATGACCGTTCAGGGAGAACCAGATGACAAAACCAGCCATCCCTGATGCATCAATAGGAGCCCTGTAGCCCGGAAATGCCTCCTCCAGCATCTCTGTCTGAACCGACCCGAATGCCAGGCAGTTGAATGAGATTCCGGAATCTGAATATTCAGTGGCCAGTGTTTCGGTAAGGACTGAAATAGCAGCTTTTGCCGCACTGTAAACAGATAATCCCTTAAATTTTGAACTGCCCTGAAACCCTCCCATACTGCCTATGTTGACAATATGACTCCCTCGTTTCATCATCGGGAGCAGAATTCTTATCAGACGCATCGGGGAAATAAAATTGGTCTCCACCATTACCCGCTCTTCATCGGCAGTAAGCTCATCAAAAGGCTTTGCAATAAGAGCGCCTGCATTATTTATCAGTATATCCACATGCCCGATATAGCTTTTTATCTTTTCTGTAAGATGTACCTTATCAGCAGTAAGGTCGTTAATGTCGCCTTCGATAGAATAAATATTCCCGTATTCCGATTCTGATTCAATTGTGTGCAATACCTGCCCTGATCGTGCAATTGCTACCACTTTGTTCTCCCGGGATCCTGCAAGTTTTGTGAGAACCTCCCTGCCTATGCCTTTGCTTGCACCTGTAATAACAATATTCATAGATCTCAATTTAAAATATATGCACTCCGGTTTCTATGTTGCCGGTTGGTTTTAATGTTGCACACCTTCTGTTAATGTTGCCGGCCGGTTTTAAACAGAGTTGGCTTTTTATTAATTCTGCTCAACTGTTTCAATTCCATCTCTCCACTTGTAAAGTAATTAACCAGCCAGCCTTGCCTGATGCTCTTTTTTACTATTTTCGCAATTATAAATATATCCAAAAAAATTGATCTGTCCTATATTCAAAACTACAGACAAGATGATAATATTTAAGCGACCCGGACTCTCCGCCCTTAAGATAGTGATGCTGCTGGTAATAGCGACGGCCTCAACCAGGGAGGTCTGTGCGCAGGAGACCCGCAGATCCACGGCCCCTGCTCCTTCGGAACGAATTTTTTTGGGCGGAAGTTTCGGATTGCAGTTTGGAACTTACGCCTATCTTGAGTTTTCGCCTGTTGTTGGATACTGGCTGGCGCCAAGGATTTCAGTTGCGGCCGGACCCTCATTCAAGTACTACAAGGATCCATATGGATCCTCCGATGTCTGGGGCTGGAAAGGATATACGCGGTTTGCCATAATCAATGACCTCAGTAATATTATTCCTTCAGCGCTGGGCATATCTTTCTATCTGCACGGAGAGTATGAATCGTTGAGCTTCAGAACCTCTTATCTCGGTATTCAATCTGATGCGCCAAGGCAACAGGTCAATACAGTATTTGCCGGAGCAGGAATGAGTCAGCCCCTGGGCAGCAGGGGGAATATCAATTTAACCCTTCTATGGGTTGTTGATGATGGCGGCTATATGATATATAACAATCCGGAATACCGAATCGAGTTTGTGTTCAGATTTTTTGCACCCCGCCCTGCCAGGGTTGAATCATACTGAGAAACAAGGGATGAAAAGTCTGATACTTATTCTGTATAAACAAACACAGGAGGAACATTCAGGGCATCCGGCCCGACTGCTTGAACGTTGGTTCCGTTACCTGTTAGATGAGGCTTTCTGAGGTTCACGTGAAACCTTTAATAATTGCCACCATCAGTTTGATAGATCTGGTATAATTATTACTTTTGACACCTCTTAATAATTAATATTTTAACCGTTATGGTAGTAGAAAAAGACAAAATGGTATCCCTGATTTATACGCTCCGTGAACTGGATATCAAAGGTAATGTAATCGAAGAGGTGGATGAATCCAATCCGCTAAGCTTTATGTTTGGTACAGGCCAGATGCTTCACCGGTTTGAGGAAAATATTGAAAACCTTTCGGGTGGTGATAAATTTGAATTTGCCCTGACACCTGCCGAGGCTTACGGGGAAAAACGTGAAGATCTGGTAGTGGATATACCACGCAGTGTTTTTGAGGTTGACGGCAATTTTGATGATAATATCTGCAAGGTGGGAAATCAGGTTCCGATGGCTGACTCACAGGGAAGAAGATTACTCGGAGTGGTTACAGAAATCAAGGACGATGCCGTTGCCATGGATTTTAACCATCCAATGGCCGGTGTTAATCTGCATTTTACAGGAAATATTCTTGAAGTCAGGGAGACTACAGAGGAGGAGAAAAGTATGTTAGAGGGTAACAGCAATGGTTGTTCAACATGTGGCAGCCATTCTTCATGTGACGGACACTGCTGATCCTTCTCTTGCAGGCAAGAAAGTTATTCTTTAGTCGGAATGCCTTTCAGGAGGGCATTAAACCAAATATGTTTTATAATATTCCTTACTGCTTTGGGTGAGGAATATTATTTCTATTTTTACGCCTTCTTGATTAATCCGTTTAAGGTTTATTAAAATTTCAGGTGATGGTAAAAAAAAGAAAATATCCGCTCTGGCTGAAAATTATTATCGGTATGCTGCTTGGTATTGTCTGGGGACTTATCGCGGTCAGAACTGGTCTTGAGCAGTTTACCACCGACTGGATTAAGCCCTGGGGTACAATATTTATTAAGCTTCTGAAACTGATAGCGGTTCCACTTATATTTGTCTCTCTGGTTAACGGAATAACAAGCGTCACAGACATCTCCAAGCTGGGCAGAATAGGACTTAAAACCATTCTGCTTTACGTGGGGACAACGGTGATTTCAATAACGATCGGACTTCTGGTGGTTAATACTCTTAAGCCCGGACACTCATTCTCAGAGGAGAAACGATCCGAATTTCAGGCACAGTATCAGGAGTCGATAAGTGAAAAGGAGGATGCTGCTGCAACATTGAAGGAAGAATCACCCCTCTATTTTTTCGAGGAGATGGTTCCTGATAATATTTTTGGTGCCGCTTCGGATAACTCTAAAATGCTTCAGATTATCTTCTTCTCTATACTGTTTTCTGTCGCAATGATAATGCTGGATGTGGCACGAATAAAGGTTGTCAAGGAGTTGTTTGACGGACTTAATGATATTATTCTAAAGATGGTTGATATCATTATGATGTTTGCACCGATTGGAGTATTTGCTCTGCTTTCTGCGCTTATAACTGATTTCTCAGGTGATACAGACCTGTTTGTGGCGCTGGGGAAATACGCAGCAATCACATTCTTTGGAATTCTTATACTGACATTTACTCTTTATCCTGCCATAATAAAAATATTTACAAAGGTTAAAGTCAAAGATTTTATCAATGCGGTAATGCCTGCCCAGATGGTTGCCTTTTCAACCAGCTCGTCGGCTGCTACCCTCCCGGTAACACTTAAACAGTGCACCGAGAAGCTTCATATATCTCCCGGCGTAGCCAATTTTGTTCTGCCGGTTGGTGTAACCATCAATATGAATGGTACATCATTCTATCAGGCTGTTTCTGCAGTTTTTATTGCACAGGTGTTTGGACTTGATCTCACGGTTGGACAGCAGCTTACATTAATACTTACAGCAACGCTCGCTTCAATCGGAACCCCGGGTGTGCCCGGCGGAGCAATAATTATGCTGGTGATTGTTCTTTCAACTGTCGGCATTCCGGCCGAAGGATTAGCCCTGATAATGGGTATAGAGAGACCACTTGATATGATGCGGACTGTTGCTAATATTACAGGAGATGCTGCTGTTAGTACAATAGTGGCTTCCAGCGAGGGAGAGATAGGGCCTGAGCCTGAAATAACAGACTATGCCGAAACGACTGCCCCTTTGGCTTAAAATCATAGCAGGCATGATCCTGGGCTTTGCCTGGGGAATGATTGCGGTTAAAACAGGTCTTGAAAAGTTTACCGAAGACTGGGTAGTACCATGGGGTAATATACTGCTTAAACTGCTTAAGCTTATTGCTATTCCGCTTATTTTCGTCAGTCTGGTAAAAGGTATCAGTAGTATCACAGATATCTCAAGACTCTCCCGCATTGGCCTTAAAACAGTTGGGATATTTTTTATATCCACCTTTATTGCCACAGCACTGGGGCTGCTCGTGGCCAACACGGTTAAACCGGGCATAACCGGTAATGGTACCGGCAGGAGTGAGCTGTCTGATACCTGGGATAGCTCCCTGAGCAATAAGGTAGCCGGCGAAGAGGCAGGCCCACTGAGATTTTTCGAGGAGATAGTTCCTGATAATGTGTTTGGAGCAATAGGTGATAATTCCAAAATGCTTCAGATAATTCTATTCTCCATGCTGTTTGGAATTGCAATGGTCCTTGTTCCAGGAAACAGGGTCAGGGTGGTTGCAGACCTGTTCGATAATCTTTATGATATTATTCTGCGACTGGTGGGAATTGTAATGAGCTATACCCCGCTGGGTGTATTCGGTCTTATGGCAGGTGTGGTGGTAAGCTTTTCAGGTGACACTGCAGTTTTTCTCGCCCTGGGCAAATATTTCATCACCGTTATGCTTGGGATGCTGATGTTTATACTGGTAATATATCCTCTCTACATCAAATTATTTGCAGGAGATGTTAAGGTAATGCACTTCCTGAAGTCCATTCTTCCGGCACAGATAGTCGCTTTCTCAACCAGCTCCAGTGCTGCCGCACTCCCGGTTACCATGAGACAAAATATTAATGAACTGGAAGTGCCTGAAGAGATTTCCAGCTTTGTGTTGCCGGTTGGGACAACCATAAATATGGATGCAACTGCCTTCTATCAGTCAGTTGCAGCAGTATTTATTGCTCAGGTCTACGGAATTGATATGACATTTTCACAGCAGATAGCTCTTGTGATGACAGCAACACTGACATCTATAGGATCCCCAGGTGTGCCCGGAGGTATTATTGTGCTGATGATAATGGTTCTTACTGCGGCCGGACTCCCGGTGGAGGGAATGGCGCTTATTGTTGGAATTGACAGACCAATCGACATGCTTCGGTCAGCAGTGAATCTTACTGGTGATAGTGCTGTAAACCTTATAGTTGCGAAGTCAGAAAAAAACTTCCAGCCTGCTTCTGAATAGATACTTTCACTCTCAGAATCTGATCCCTTTTACTCCTCCCTTTCCTGCTCTGGAATATTCAATTCTCAGGGAGTTAAATTCCGGATATGCGGCAGATATGAAAACCTTGATGGGAAATGCAACTGCTTACCCAATCTGCTGCAGTAGCTAAACAGTTGGATAAAGTCTTATTGTTTAAAACTGTCACCCGGATATCATTGAGGCACCTACTCCAAAATATTATCTGGTTTCAAAAGGATCGGGGGGATATAAGCGATATCTGGTTTCAAAAGGGTCGGGGGATATAAGCGATATCCGGTTTCAAAAGATTCAGGGGGGATGTAAGCGGCATTATGCTTCAACAGGACAGAAATGGATAATCTGTTATAACAGATGTAACCTGTGTTACAAAGGTAATTTCTAAATGAAAATGTAGCATTTACAAATGTAACATATATATATCATTTTACATATTACAATTGTAAAAGTAAAGATTACTTTTTATGATTTGTAATCATCTATATCAACATTGCTCTACATTACAGATGTAAACAATACTATTTATTTATGCATAAATATATTAAAATACTTTATGTCAGTATTGTAAGGGACTTATATTAATAGTTTTTTAGCTTATGATGTTACAGAGAGCCATGAATTATAAAATATTGATTAGAAAACATACTTAAATAACTTAATACCAGTGTTATGGGGTTCTAAACTTAAGTAATACATTAAATATTTAAATATTATAACTAATTGATATATAGTTATATGATATAATGAATAAAAGTGAATACTTTTGAGGTAATCAGACCTGATTACAGATGTAATCAAAATAATGTTATGAATGTAAAATATATTCTTTTTACATTTGTAAGCAGGGTTTCCACGCTTAGAATTTATTTTAAAAAGTAAAATCTCTGTTGTGTAGCTGCTGATTTCATAACAATATTAATTACATCTGTATGAAAGAGCGTATTATTGCTTTTCTTGAAACCATAAATCTTGGTTCCTCACAGTTTGCTGGTGAAATAGGGGTTCAGCCTTCCGGAATTTCCCATATAGTGTCGGGCCGCAATAATCCAAGTCTCGATTTTGTGCTTAAAGTACTCAACCGATATCCGGACCTATCGTCAGACTGGCTGCTTTTTGGAAGGGGTGAGATGTTCAGGGACTCTTCTCCCCAGCCTGATGGTAATTATGGCGTTGTAAACCCTGATGAAGCAGTAAGAAGCGAGATATCTCCGGAATACCGCCGGGGTCTTTTTGCCGGTGCTGAATCCGGTTCCGGGACTGGTAACAGTGTTATTCAGGGAGCCGGATCAAACAACGATAAAATTCCTGAAATCAGTGAGTCACCGGATACGCAATTATCATCCGGCAGCTTCGGGAACCGGGCCTCTGATAACACTGAAAACAGGCATGATGATAATGTTCAAACCGACGGTTTTGGGATTGGTGCCCACAGGATGATTCTGGTTTATGGTGATGGCACATTTGAACAGTTTAATTTAAGACGGGGCAATAGTAAAAATCCTGTTCCGGAAAGTGATAAATAAGCTATATTTGCAGTTAAAGTTGTAATAATGGCAAAATTGATTGCAGAGTGCAGGGTGGTATCAGCAAGGCACCTTAACACTGAGTATTTTGTTATCACTCTTACTTCAGACAGGCTTATTACCAATGTAAGGGCCGGACAGTTTGTGCAGGTCAGGGTAGATGGCAGCAGGGATACTTTTTTGAGAAGACCGTTATCTGTCTATGATCTGGACAGGGATAAAAATCAGATCAGGTTACTTATAAGGATTGCGGGTGAGGGAACCAGGACTCTTTCAGAGCTATCGGAGGATGATAGCCTGAATATTATAACTCCTCTTGGTAAATCATTTACACTTCCCCCGGAAGGGAGCAGATCGCTTCTTGTAGGCGGGGGAGTGGGGGTGGCGCCACTCTATCTGCTGGGTAAGGAGCTAAAGGAGGCAGACAGGGATTTTTCATTTCTGCTTGGCTACCGCTCTTCAGATCAGATTATTGAAGAAGAATCTTTCGCTTCGCTTGCACCTCTGCATCTCACAACTGATGACGGATCATCGGGCATCAGAGGGGTGGTAACTTCTCATCCTGTTATCCTGTCGGGAGATTTTACTCATATTTACACCTGCGGACCTGATCTTATGATGCGTAGGGTTGCATCACTTGCATATGCTTCCGGAATAGAGTGCGAAGTATCCCTTGAGAACCTTATGGCATGCGGAATAGGGATATGTCTCTGCTGTGTTGAACCTACAATAGATGGTAACCTCAATAGTTGCACGGAGGGCCCCGTATTTAATATTAAAAGATTGAAATGGCAGATCTGAAGGTGAATATCGGAGGAATGGTATGTAAGAATCCGGTAATGACAGCATCGGGTACCTGCGGTTTTGGTCCTGAGCTTGAAGATTTTATTGATATTTCACGCCTGGGAGCAATTGTGGTAAAGGGAACCACCCTTGAAAACAGGGAGGGCAATCCATATCCAAGAATGGCGGAAACTCCTTCCGGAATGCTTAATGCGGTTGGTTTGCAGAACAGGGGAATCGATTACTTTATCAGTAATACCTATCCGGTGGTTTCACGGTATGATACAAATGTTGTAATAAACATCAACGGAGGTACTATCGATGATTATGTGTCACTCGCTGCCAGATGTAACGATCTGGAAATGATTCCGGCCATTGAGCTCAATATCTCCTGTCCTAACGTAAAAATGGGAGGAATGGCATTTGGTACACATCTTCCTACGGCCAGGGAGGTTATTAAAAAAGTCAGGGAGGTTTATAAAAGAACACTGATCGTTAAACTCTCCCCCAACGTTACCTCTATCACCGATTTTGCAAGGGTTTCCGAAGAGGAGGGTGCAGATGCCATATCACTGATCAATACCCTTTTAGGAATGGCCATTGATCTGAAGACCCGCAGGCCTTCTCTCTCAACTATTACCGGGGGCTTATCGGGTCCGGCAATTAAGCCAGTGGCTCTCAGAATGGTCTGGCAGGCCGCAGGGGCAGTAAAAATTCCTGTAATAGGTATGGGTGGAATTATGAACACCCGGGATGCTCTTGAGTTTCTTCTTGCCGGCGCGACAGCCGTTCAGGTGGGTACAGCAATATTTATAGAACCTGATGCACCTGTGAAAATAGTGGAAGGAATATCACAATATCTTGATGATAACGGTATTGACGATGTGAACCAGTTTATAGGAGCACTCAATATTTCAGGCAAATAACCTGGTTTAATAAAATTTAACGAAAAAGTAAAGGGGCCTGATAAAATATAAATCAGGGCCCCTTTGCTGTTAATTGTTAACTCAAACACGTTGCTAAATTAATATTATATTATTTATCATGCAATATGATAGTTGAAAAATATTTGATTATCTTGCCTCCTTTTAATGAATTGTAGAAAAGTGTACTTTATTATTAATATAATATAGAATATCATGACCGAAAGAGAGCAAAACTTACAGATTGATAATCTCGACAGAAAGATTCTTAACATTATTACCAAAAATGCCCGTATTCCATACCTGGAAGTGGCACGTGAATGTAATGTTTCAGGTGCAGCGATTCATCAGAGGGTTCAGCGACTGATCAGAACCGGGGTTATAAAGGGTTCTGAATTTAAGGTTGACCCCATTGCCGTCGGATTCAGGACTTGTGCCTATATCGGAATCTTTCTTGAGCAGGCCGGCCACTACAGAAAAGTAATTGAGGCACTTGAAAATATACCTGAGATTATTGAATGTCATTATACAACGGGTAACTATTCACTGTTTCTGAAGGTTTATGCGCATGATAATGATCACCTGAGGGTTATCCTGACTGATCGCATCCAGGCAGTGCCCGGTATAACACGGACTGAGACACTTATATCACTGGAGGAGTCAATTAACAGGCAGATTCCTGTTCTGAGTGAATAATCTGCTGCGGACTGTTTTAATATAAATTGTTTTGCTGATGGCCTATAATTTTAAAGGCAAAGTCGTTGTAGTTACAGGGGCAAGTTCGGGAATAGGACTGGCCATTTCCCGGGAATTTGCGAGTGCAGGGAGCAGGGTTGCAATAGTTGCCAGATCGGGTAACCGGCTGGCTGAACTTGCTGATGAGATTAACAGTAATGGTGGTGAGGCTTTTGCAATTGTCACTGATGTCACGGATGAGATGCAATGCCAATCAATGGTTGAAAAGTGTATTGAGAGGTTTGGGAGGCTGGATATACTGATTAACAATGCCGGAATCTCCATGCGTGCCAGTTTTGCAGATAGTGATATCAATGTTCTGAGAAGGGTAATGGAGGTGAATTTCTGGGGTACTGTTAATTGTACGAAGTATGCTCTCCCTCACCTGATAGCAAACAGGGGAGTACTGGTGGGCATCTCTTCAGTGGCCGGGTTTCACGGGCTTCCGGGAAGAACCGGATATTCGGCATCCAAATTTGCCATGCATGGGTTTCTTGAGACAATACGTATTGAAAACTTTTTCAGTGGAATGCATGTAATGATTCTGGCTCCGGGATTTACTGCTTCCAATATACGTTATCATGCTCTTACTGCCGATGGCAGTGAGCAGGGCGAAACACCCCGTAAAGAGGATAAAATGGTGCAGCCCGAATATGTGGCACGGTGGGTACTGAAGGGAATCCGCAAGAAGAAAAGAAACAAAATTCTAACATGGAATGGTCGCTTTATTGCATTTTTCCAGAGGATAATTCCATGGATCGTTGACTGGACCATATTCAGGTTAATGGATTCGGAGCCGGGATCACCTCTTAAAAAGTAGGAGACTCAAAACCCGGATTAACAGCAATATAACCTTTAATTTCAATAGGGACCTGAAAATTTTGGTCCCTTTTTGTTATAAATATTATTTAGTATCGTCTTTAAGGTAAATATGTTTTACTTAATCCTATTTACATGAAAAAGGCAATTATAATTACACTGATTTCGATTTTTTCCGTTAGCGGGCTGATGGCACAAAGCCAGATTGACAGGCTTTTCGGGAAATATCAGGGCCGGGAGGGATTTGTTACAGTCACAGTGAGCGGGAACCTTCTCAGGCTTGCAGCGGCTCTGGATCATGACTCCGGTGATCCTGTCATGAAGCATGCCTCAAAACTGACTTCCGTACGTATTTTGGCAAAAGAGGATGATCTCGTTGAGTCAGAAAACTTTTATGACCTCGTGATTGATGATCTGCTGGCAGGGGGATATGAGGAGATGATGACCGTCAACTCAACGGATACTGATGTCAGGATGCTCCTGAAGGCTGATGGAGATATCTTCAGGGAATTTATACTTGTTGTGGGTGGCAGCGTTGATAATGCAATTATACAGATAAAGGGTAATCTTACCTATGAGGATATTCATGAGATCGGAAGTTCGGTCAACAAAGGAGAGGGAATACATGCCATTAATATGTTTGACTGATTATTAGTACCTTCATAACCGTATTTACGGTAACGTAGCAAGTGATGACCAGGGAGACCTTTGAAGAACTTTTTTTGCCTGTAAGCCGTAACCTGTACCGTTATGCCTACCGCCTCCTCTCAGACAGGGAGGAGGCGGAGGATGCTGTTCAGGAGGTTTATGCAAAGCTGTGGGGAATGAGAGGGGAACTTGACAAATACAGGAGTAAGGAGGCATTGGCCATAACGGTGACAAGAAACTATTGTCTTGATATGATCAGGAAAAAGCAGAGGCATATCCGGCACGATTACCGGGATGAATCGGATACCAGGACGGGAGATCATGATCCTCATGGCATAATTGAACGAAAAGAGATTTACATAAATGTGATACGGGCAATTGATAATCTTCCGGAACAGTATCGGGTTGCCGTATTGATGAGGGACATTGATGGATTTGAAATTGAGGAGATTGCAAAGGAATTGGGAATTAATATGAGTACACTGAGAGTTAATATCTCCAGGGGAAGGAAAATGGTGAGGAATCAATTAACAGGAACAGAATATGAACACAAAGGAACTGGACAGGCTTCTTGACCTCTTTTACTCAGGAAACGCCTCCTCTGTTGAAGAGAAGAGGTTATCCGATCTTTTGTCACGAGACGATATTCCGGACGAATATCATCCCGACAGGGATTTTATTCTTACAATAAAAAGAGGGGAGGAGATTCCGGAACCGTCAGGGGATATGGAATTTCGCATAAGGGAGAGGATCGGAATCGAGGAGAGAAGAGATATCTGGCGCACACGCAGCAAAAGGCTCTACGTATGGGTTGCCGCTGCTGCATCACTATTAATAGCTTTTTCATCATACCTTATTGTGAGATCGGGCGGTGACAGTAATCTCACACTGGCAGAAACTGAAATGGTCAGTCAGAGGGCTTTCAGCACTATCAATGCTGTTTCAGCCGGAATGAGTGAGGGGAAATCGGCAATATTACCTATTTCACATATCTCCGAGGCCGAAAGACATCTGTCAGTGATGAAGGTTGCCGGAAACAGTGCCATGGACGGACTTTCTCAGCTCAATTATATGAAAATATCCCTGGATGATATTATAAACCAGGGAGATGACAAAACAAAAAAGTAATAAAACCGGGTTTTGCATAACCTTTGGTTCAAAACATGAGATATATTTTAAACAATATATGATAGGGTGGTTAAAAATTTAAGACAGATGAAAAAAATATTATTTATTGCAATTTCCCTGTTGTTTGCACAACTTGCTGCAGGCCAGGTTGATCCTGTGAATGAGATGTTCGATAAATATTCAGGACAGGAGGGAGTTACAACAATCTTTATATCATCCAGAATGTTCAGGATAATGGCTGGTGTGGAACTTGATGATGAGAATATAAATGATCTGATGACCCGACTCAAATCTATCAGGATACTGACGGTCAATGACAGCATTCTTAATTCAAGGGTTAACTTTTATAAAGAGCTTGAATCAATGATGAGTTTTGACAGTTATGAGGAGCTGATGGTTGTCAGGGATGGTGGAACAGATCTTAAGTTTCTTGTAAAAGGGCGGGGCGACCGCATTGATGAGCTGCTGATGATAGGTGGTGGCAACAAAGACGGAAATGTAATGATTTCCATAAGAGGGGATCTCAATATGGATAATATTTCCGATATTTCAAGAGGCATAGGCATCAGTGAACTGGAAGAACTGGAAAAGAACAGGAAAAAAGATTAACCATATGCGAAGATATTTTCCCTACACCATTCTGTACCACGTAATTCTGGTCTTAATCCTGTCTGCTGCCTGCAGTAAAAAACAACCGGGAAATCAGGAGATTTTCAGCCGTTATGAAGGAAAGAAAGGGGTATATATAATGAAGATACCTCCTGCTCTTATGGTAACTCTTGCAGGTAGTGATGAAAAGGTTTCTGAGAATCTTGACAGTGCCGGACAAATAGATATGGTTAAGGTAATGGTTTACAACAGACCGGAAAATGAGGGGAAAACTGCCGGAGAAACAGGTGATGAAGTAAGGGCAATGGCTCATGATTTTGGTTATGATTTGATGATGAGCATGGCCGGCGCTAAAACAGATGTTTCTGTGTTTATGCTTGAGAGAGGTGAAACAATCAGTGACCTGCTGGTTTTGGCCCGGGAAGGAGAGACTCTGACACTGATAGGTCTCTCCGGTAAACTTAATGCAGAGGCGATAATGAACCTTATTTCTCAAAGTGATTTGAATTCAATTGATTCAGGCCTGTTCGGTATCAGGTAGAAGAACCTTCTTCATTATGCGTAACCAGGCATTTAAGCCGGAATATTCTTCCGGGACATATCCTGCCCGTTAACCGAATTTTCATTCTTTTGCCATAAATTTTCTGTAGTTAAGATTATAAATCCGAAGCCTTTCCATGTGCTCGTAGATGTCTGTTATATAGTATTTTAAAGATATATTTAGTGATTCATGATTCCATAACTATTTAACTGATAATCTGTTTTTTAAGATCAGATTACGATATACTGAAATCTCATTACTTTTTTAATTTATAATAATTACGGTTACATTAGCGTTTGTTAATCCGGCCTGACCAACTGGTTCTTCTCCCGAGAATGGTCAATTGTTTTATGTCTAACTAAAACGAATAATAATGATAAGCAGGGGAATAAAAGTTGCTCTGATCTCTCTCTCAATTCTTTTGGTGGTTTCTGTAAAAACCTCATATTCACAGGTTGACGGTGAATTCCTGAAGGGAGGGGTTAATGATGGTATGAAGCTTGTTGGGGCATATATCTCACCCTTTGCAAAGGCTTTCGGTGCAGGTTTTAATTCGGCCTGGTATAATACAGCCAAGACACACCAGCTTGGTGGATTTGATATAACACTATCTGTAAGCGCGGGCCTGGTTCCGGATGCTGACAGGCAGTATGATCTTGCATCGCTTGGGTTCGAGAGGCTTGAATTGGCTGATCCATCCTTTTCCATTGCACCTACAATTGCAGGTGAGAATGAGAGTGGTCCGGCACTGCAGCTTATTGAACAGGGAGTAACCATTGCTGAATTTAATGCACCGGAGGGTACCGGTTTCGGTATGGTTCCCGCTCCGATGCTACAGGCAGGTATTGGCATGCCGTTGGGTTCAGAGATTAAACTGAGATATATACCCAATACTCCTATTGCCGAAGGGAATGTCTCCCTGATTGGTGGCGGACTGATGCATAGCGTGTCACAGTATATAAAGCCCCTGGCGGTAACTCCGTTCAATATTTCACTTTTTGGAGGATACTCAAAATTATCTGCCGATCTGCCGGTTGATCTTCAGCCTGAGAACTATGATAATATGAACAGCTACACGCCGGCAGATTTTGCTGATCAGTTTGTTTCATTTGATGTTACCTCCTGGAATGTCTCGCTAATAGGATCGGTTGATATTCCTCTTCTAACAGGTTTCTTAGGATTGGGTTACGGAAATGCAGTGACGGTTCTTGACCTTCAGGGTAACATTCCCGTTCCGCACGTTGATCCCTCCGTGTCAACAACATCACCTGTCTATGACGATGAGCATGTGGTAACCGGTTTTGATGAGTTGCGTATAGAGGACTTCTCCGGATTAAGGGTTAATGTGGGCGGACGTCTTAAACTTGGAGTATTCACTGTCCAGGCTGCCTATTCCAGGGCTCTATACAGTGTTATCAGTGCCGGGATAGGAGTCTCCTTCAGGTAAATCAGGACTCGCCTAAAAACCGTTAAGATCCATGCTGATTGTTGGGATAAGCAGCAGGAATCCCAATATGATCAGGATCACCATAAGTGGTGTAATCCATTTAACCCACCTGTTATAGGGTATCTTAGCCACTCCCAGTACTCCGATCAACACCCCTGAGGTAGGGGTTATCATATTGGTGAAACCATCCCCGAACTGGAATGCCATTACTGTTGCCTGCCTCGATATGCCTATCAGATCTGAAAAGGGCGCCATAATGGGCATTGTGAGAGCAGCCTTGGCTGACCCGCTCGGGATAAAAACATTTATAAAGGTCTGAATCAGGTACATTACTCCCATGGTGGGTGTTTCACCGAGGTTATCCATTGAGGATGCCGCGGAATGGAGTATGGTACCGATAATCTTTCCCTCCTCGAGAATAACAATTATGCCTCCTGCCAGTCCGACAATAAGCGCCGCCGGCATAATATCGGCTGCTCCCTCAAGGAATAGTTTTGTAATATCATTTCCCCCCTTGTTGATTGCAATACCTGCAAAGAGGCCCATCGCAAAGAAAAGGGTGGCAATCTCCATAATATACCATCCGTAGCCCATTACACCTGTTATCAGGAAAAGAATGGTAAACCCCAGCAGGTGGAGTATATATGACCAGAGGGTTTTCCGTAGAGTTACAATACCTCCTGTCAGAAAGAGTGCGGCCAGCACAGGTACCAGCGGAAGGGTTACAGAGCCGCCTGAACCCTCGGTGGGGTCGCCTATGCTAAGGGTTGTCAGCGGATTGAAGATTGCAAACAGAGTGATCCCTGCAGCCAGAACGGCAAAGCTTATCCATGCTGTGGGTGTGACCTCAGAAGTGATACCTTCGGTCTCTTCATTCCCCCTTTTTCGCCAGTATTCATCATTTTCCCATACCGGAGAGAGGCGTGGATTCTTTTTAATCCGCATGGCGTATCTCAGCACAAATCCTATCCCTATGATATTTATTACCAGCCAGCAGAACATCCGGTACTCAAGTCCGCTGAAAAGGGGCAGTCCGGCAATTCCCTGGGCAATTCCTATTGTAAAGGGATTGAGTACGGCCCCCGCAAAACCGAGTCCGGCCGCAACAAAACACATTGCTACACCGGTTATCGAATCATACCCCATTGAGATGGCAAGCGGAACCATAATTATAACAAAAGCAATTGTCTCCTCGCTCATCCCGAAAATCGCCCCAAAAAGGCTGAAAAGAACCATTATCATAATGATGATCAGATTCTCCACTCCGATATGCTGCATTACCCTGTTCTGTTTCAGTCGGCCGGTAAAACCGAGAAATGAGTATATGCCCATATCTATTGCCCTGCTGGCATTCATTATCCAGAAAGCACCCCCGATAAGAAGGATGAATATTATTATGCCTGCCTGTTTTACAAAACCCTTGTAAAATGCCGCAAAAAGTTCCCATGTCTGTGGCTGACTGCCTGTCTGCCTGTATTCCATTGAACTGGTGAGGGATTCACCGCTCCCGGTTGTGACCTCATGATATTCACCTCCCGGTATAATCCAGGTGAGGAGTGCAGAAATAATAATTATGTAAAAAACTATAACATAGGTGTGGGGGATTTTCCTTTTTCTCATCATTATCCGGTTTATTTATTCAAAAAGGTTAAACTGGTGGTTCAGTTATATGTAATTGAGACCCTTATGTTCTGTTTTTTATCCTGAGCAGAGCTGTTTTTGCAGGTTTTTCAGTCCATACCGGAGCAGCTGTGGCTTCAAAAATAGCAAAAAGAGGTTTAGAATAGCTATTTTTACATAACCATAAATGTCAGTTTATGCAGGAAACAGACCCTAAGGTTATCAGGAACAGGTACAGGGCCCTTTTAAGGGCACTTGGCTCTCCGTTGCCCCCTGCTGAACTTAAAAGAGTAAGGAGTGCCTTAAATCTTCTTGTAAGGTGCCGCAACAACAAAACTACGATTACAGGCCAGTCATCTGTGGAGCATGCACTTTCTGTTGCCAGAATAGTGGTCTCAGAGATAGGTCTGGGTGTAACATCAGCGGTGGCTTCTCTTCTGCACGACTGCACCTCTGAGTTGCCGGTTGGAAAGAGTGAGATTGTAAGGCTGTTTGGCAAGAGTGCGGCATCAGTTATCGAGGGACTGGGCAAGGTGGAGAGTATAAATACAATGGCCAGTTCATACCAGGCTGAGAATTTTCTTAAGCTGATACTCAGTATGGCAGAGGATGTGAGGGTTCTGCTTATTAAACTTGTGGAGCGACTGGAGTATATGAGGCGACTCGACGGGGCTGAACCTGCGGTCATAATGGCTGTGGCATCAGAGTCATACTTCCTGTATGCCCCGCTGGCACATCGCCTTGGACTCTATAATGTTAAATCGGAGCTGGAGGATCTGGCAATGAAATACCTGGATCCGGAGGCTTATAATATGATTGCAGAAAAACTGCGTCAGACAACCACTTCACGTAACAGGTTTATCCGTGAATTCTCTGCCCCTGTGAGGGAGATACTTTCAGGGCATAGCTTCAGTTATACTATTAAAAGTCGCACCAAATCAATACATTCCATCTGGCAGAAAATGAAGAACCAGAGGGTGGAATTTGAAGAGGTGTATGATATTTTTGCTATTAGGATTATCCTTGACAGCAGTCCGGAAAATGAGAAAGCTGACTGCTGGCAGGTATATTCACTGGTAACGGATATCTACCAACCCAATCCCAGCAGGATGCGCGACTGGATCTCTGTTCCCAAAAGTAACGGATATGAATCGTTGCATACCACTGTTATAGGGCCCCGCGGGAAATGGGTTGAGGTACAGATACGTACATCCCGAATGGATGAGATTGCAGAGAAGGGACTTGCTGCCCATCACCGCTATAAAGGTATAAAGGGGGAGGGCGGACTGGATGAATGGCTGGTGCATATACGGGAGATACTCGAATCGGTAAGTGATGAGGAGAAGTCGGTGATCGATAGTGTTAAGTCGGGTCTCTATACCGACGAGGTCTTTGTTTTTACCCCTAAAGGAGACCTTAAGAGACTTAAGCAGGGAGCCACAGTTCTTGATTTTGCATTTGAAATACATACCCAGGTAGGGTCTTCATGTGTGGGAGGAAAGGTAAACGGCCGCAATGTGCCCCTGAAGCATATCCTGGTCAATGGCGACAGGGTCTCTGTTCTTACCTCCAGGAATCAGAAGCCCAAGTCAGACTGGCTCTCCTTTGCTATTACCTCAAAGGCAAGGGGCAGGATACGCCAGGCGCTGAGCGACGAGAAACTCAAGGATGCTGCGGACGGACGTGAGATGCTGATGCGCCGCTTGAAAAACTGGAAGATAGAGTATAATGATGCGCTTGTAAGGTCACTGATAGATTATTATAAGCTGCCAGCTGCCAGAGACCTCTATTACCAGATTCTGCATGAAAAGATAGACCTGCTTGATATTAAGGAGTTTATCCGTAAGAGTCGGGAAAAGGAAACAGAAACGGATGTAAAGGAAGAGATCCGGAATATGGCCCGTCCCGAACAGAGCGGCAAAACGGAAACGGACAGTGAATCATCAGATTATATTGTTATTGAGAACAGTGTAGAGGGAATAGATTTCCGCCTTTCACCCTGCTGTAATCCTGTTTTTGGTGACCGCGTATTTGGTTTTGTTACCATTACAGAGGGGATAAAGATTCATCGTACCAACTGTCCCAACGCACCTTTTCTTATGGCAAACTATCCCTATCGTATTGTGCCGGCACGGTGGACAGATAAACGCGATGAGAACGCATCGTTCAGAACAGCCATCAGGGTTACAGGTGTTGATGACCTGGGGGTTATAACCAGAATACATGAAGTTCTTGGAGCAACACGGGTTACCCTGCGGAATTTCAGCTATGAAAATCGTGACGGACTATTTGAAGGAATAATTGATATATATATTCCCAGTGTAAACATTCTGAATGGTTTAATAAAAAAAATACAGTCTGTTAAAGGAGTTGCAAGAGCGGTGCGTCAGGAGAGATGAAAAGCCTGCTGCAGGGCACAGCAATTGAGAATCATGAGGCGGGTCACGACAGATAATTAAGATTGCGTTGCGCCAGAACAGATAATAAAAACACGTTGCCTCACTACCGGGAGGATTATCAGGGCATTTATGTAATCCTTAACCAAAAGTTAAAGTTTTAATTATTACTGAATAATTGTATAGATTTGCATTATGTACAGGATGATAAAAACAGTGGTTTTGCTTATTATGATAGCTCCTGCGCTCTCAGCGCAGTACAGGTATCATCATCCTGATATTTTTATTTATCCTCCTGTCAACTATACTACCGGCGTAAATGATAATGAGCAGCCGGGGGATGCAGTGCCTTCTCCATGGCTCAGATACTCTGTGGATGCCGGATCATGGTTCAGGTCCATGAATGGCTATAACTCATTTGGCACATATATCTCTCCACGGATATTTATACCTGCCGGATCAAGAATGATGATTGAAACCGGCCTTACCTTTGTTTCATCATGGATGCCATCCGGGGGTGAGGGTGCTGCCTCACGCTATTCAGATATGATCGGATATGCCCGGGGTATTTTTGCAACAGGAGAAAAGACCACCGTTTACGGGGAGGTGGCCGGGTCACTTACCGGCACAAACCCGTTATCAGGCATCGGAGAGTCGCAGGCATTGATGCCAGGCGGTAATTTCCGGAGCTATACAATTGGTGTGGAGCATTTTATTACACCTGGTTTAAGGATTGGAGCAAGTGTAACATCCACTCAGGGATATGATCCCCGCTATCCGTTTTCTCCATACTCCGGTTACCGTTCAGGATATCTGAACCCCTGGTATTACTAAAATCCCGCCGTCACAAAAATTCCTGGCAAAACTGTATTAGGCTTTTACTTCCTTATTCCATGTTATTGCCTGAATCTCATGCTGCTTGCTGTTTAACGAGCAATTCCTAATGGGGCCGTTGCGAACCAGTAATAGCAGATAAAAACTGCCTTTTTATAAGGCCGCAGCCAATAAAAAAACCTTTACGACTCACCAATAATACCTGATGCAGCAACAGTTGCTCGCGGTTTCAGTACCTCGGATCAGCCCTGTACGGGAGTCGGGCCATCTTCTGCACCTCAATGGAAGGAAAGCCAAACTCCTCCACTATTTTGCCGAGAATCAGGTAGGTGCCGCTGCCCCTGAAGGGATAGCTGCCCAGTGATGATGGAAAATGGACTGAGTCAAAGAACTCCCCGCGTTCATCAATAAAACAGCCGAAGTTCATCAATTCCCTTTTTACGGTTTTGATATATTTCACCGTAACCAGATGTCCTATCATCCTTACCGTTTTACCGGTAAATGCCATCATATCGGCAGACATGATTTCACCCCTGAATCCGGTTTTAAGCATATCAAACCAGCTCATCGATACAGGGAACCCCAGCAGTTCAATCTCGTCGTAGGCATCCTCAATGACATCACTCTCAAGTTCAGGGAGAGTGAACTTTTTCGGGTGGGGTTCAAAGAGGGTGGCTGTCTTTTCGGTTTTCCCCCTGCTCAGCAGCAGGTGTGCTTCCCACAGTAGTTCGGCTTTCTTTTTACCGGTAAACCTGAATGCGCCGGTTCTGATAAGCAGCAGCAGCTGCTCGAGTCCCGGTCGTACCCTTGCCACAAAGTCGGGCAGTGACATAAAGGGATCTGACTCCCTTATTCTTTCAAGGGATGATGCAAGGGAGCGTTCAAGACTGAGGATATGTACCATTCCAAGGTAGATATCATTCCCTTTGACCGAGGTAAGGTACCGACTGTTATTGACACAGGGCGGGTGTATTATAGCCCCGTAGCGCCACGCCTCGTGCACATAAACCCAGGTACGGTAGAATCCGCCGAAGTTATTGATCACGGCAACCATAAACTCCAGAGGATAGTGCGCCTTAAGGTAGAGGCTCTGGAAGCTCTCTACCGCGTAGGATGCAGAGTGTGCCTTTGAGAAGGAGTAGCCTGCAAAGGACTCAATCTGCCGCCATACCTCAGCGGTTATCTCCTCAGGGTATCCCTTTTTGCGGCAGTTGTCAAAAAAGCGTGAGGTTATCTTTCTGATCTCCTCCCTGGAGCGGTGCTTGCCGCTCATCGCCCTTCTCAGTGTATCAGCGTCGGAGAGATCGAGTCCCGCAAAATGGTGACAAATCTTCAGCACATCTTCCTGATAGACCATTACGCCGAATGTCTCGCTAAGCTGCTCCTTCATCACCGGGTGAATATATTCAAACCCGTTCCTGTTGTGAAACCTCTGTATATACTGCTTCATCATTCCCGAGCGGGCGACACCCGGTCTTATCACGGAGCTGGCCGCCACAAGGGTGGGGTAGTCGCTGCAGCTAAGCTTACGGAGGAGTCCGCGCATGGCCGGACTCTCAATATAGAAACACCCCTTTGTTTCGCCCCGCGCCAGATACTCCTTCACCCGGCTGTCATCCACAAACTTCTGGATGGCGTGTATATCGGTATCAATGCCCCTGTTTTCACGGACTATATCACAACATTCACCGATATGTCCTATTCCCCTCTGACTCAGTATATCAAGTTTCTCAAATCCCAGCTCCTCGGCAACATACATATCCCACTGGGTGGTGGGGAATCCCTTCGGGGGCATATCAAGTGCGGTGAAGTATGTTATGGGTTCCTCGGTTATAAGGATTCCCCCGGCATGAATGCTTCTGAGGTTCGGGAAACCCGCGATCCTGCTGCCGGTTTCCAGAATGGCTCTGGCTACAGGGTTCAGCACCGCTTCGGCAGCCGGATCGGATGCAAGCATCTCTATCTCACCGGCGGGCAAGCCGTGCACCTTGCCCAGTTCACGCACTAACGACCGGTCCTTAAAGGTGTTGATAGTTCCCAGCAGCGCGGTATGATCCCTGCCATACCGGCTGAATATATAGCGGGTCACCTCATCCCGTTCCTTCCATGAATAGTCTATGTCGAAATCGGGCGGAGTACTTCTTTTAGGATTCAGGAACCTCTCAAAGTAAAGGTTTAGCTTAATAGGGTCAACATTTGTGATCCTCAGGCAGTAGGCAACAATTGAATTTGCTCCGCTACCCCTGCCTACATGGTAGAATCCCCTCGACATTGAGTAGGTTATAATATCATGGGTAATAAGAAAGTAGGAGGCAAATCCCAGCTTGTCAATAATATCCAGCTCATGCTCAATCCGCTCTGTGGCTGTTGTGTTGTTTTTACCGTAGCGGTACTCCATCCCTTCAAATGCCAGTCTCCGCAGTAACTCTTTGTCGTGTCGCCCCGACAAGGAAAATACCCTTTTGTTTCTGTGACGGTTCTCACCCATTGAAATTGAGCACTCCCCGAGCAAAGCGATGGTTGAGGCAATAACCCGGGGATACCGGCTGAATATACCACGCAGTTCAGCAGCCGGTATAAAAACCTCGTTCTCTGTGGCATGGTCACCCGGTTTAAGGTGGCTCAGCAGAGTGTTGTTACCCACTGCCCTGAGTGAAAGATGGATATTGTAATCGGGTCGCTCTTTAAATGTTACAGGTGCCATTATAACCATTTGTTTAACATCAGCTACAGGAGATGAAAGAAGTTTTCCTGCCTCTGCCGGAGTAACGCCGATTCTCTCGTTTTCACGCAGCAGCTTTTTATGTACGGCGCAGCCGGAGGTTTCAGGCTTTACACCCCGTGCCACTGCCAGAGGGTATATAATAAAAACATTGCTGAATTCAGGTGCCGGAAAGGGGTAGGGCCTGCCGCTTATATTGCGGTCTGTTATAAACTGGTTTATCTCTCTCAGTCCCTCCCTGCTGCGGGCCAGGGCAATATATAGAAGAGAGTTGCCGTTGCGGAACTCGGCCCCAACTACAGGCTTTATGCCCCTTATGGTGCACTCGCTTACAAAATCAGGCACTGCCGAAGTGTTGTTTATATCGGTGAGTGCGGCAACGCCCTCTCCCTTGTGCAGGGCCTCATCCACAAGCTCCTCCACTGAGAGTGTTCCGTATCTCAGACTGTAGTATGTATGACAGTTGATATGCATTTCTCTTCGTTTAAGCCCTTTTTCAGGAGGTTTCAGGGATTATTTCACTCTCTCCGGGCCTTTCCACGCCGCAGGCTCTTTTTACCGCATTTCGTCCGAAACGGGTCCTGAGGCGGTCCATTGTGGCATAGAGGTTTACCATTTCAGGCGTATCCTCAAACATATTGAGCTGCTGCACGCCTCTTACCATATGGCTGAATCGAACCCCAACCAGCCTGATCAGCATTCTGCGCGTATAGAGTCTGGCAAAGAGCTCCTTTGCTGTCTCTATAAGAATATGGTCAAACGAGGTATATGGGATCCGTTTCTGCAGTGTATGTGTATCAAAGTTTGAGTATCTGATCTTAACTGTTACGCATGAGGTGAGTTTCTGCTGTTTACGGAGCTGCCATGCTATCTTCTCAGTGATGGAAATAACCACGCGGTTCAGCTGTTCAGGGTCGGTGGTATCCCTTTCGAAGGTTGTTTCACTGCTTATTGATTTCTGTTCGGAGTAGTGCATAACAGGAGTGTTGTCTATCCCGTTTGCTTTTTTCCATATATCAAGTCCGTTCTTTCCCATCAGGCTGGTCATCATTTCGGGGGGTATCTGCCTGAGGGTATAGATATTGCTTATGCCCATTGATCTCAGTATGGTATAGCTTTTAGGGCCCACCATGGGAATTTTACGTACCGGAAGCGGGTCCAGGAAGGGCAGGACCCCCTGTTTCTCCACCTCTCTCTCTCCGTTTGGTTTTGCCTCGCCCGTGGCGATCTTGGAGACTGTTTTATTGACCGATAATCCGATCGAGATTGGGAGTCCTGTTTCACGTATAATCCTTTTCCTCAGCTCGTGTGACCATTTATAGCTGCCGTGAAACCGCTCCATTCCGGTCAGATCGACATAGTGCTCATCAACAGAGGCCTTTTCATAGAGAGGGGCCTGTTCGGCGATAATATCGGTTACCATCTTTGAATACCCGGTGTAGGCCTCCATATCGCCCCGCATAAAGAGAGCATCGGGACATAGCTGTCGCGCCATCCTGACAGGCATTGCCGAGCTGACCCCGTACCGCCTGGCCTCATAGCTGCAACCGGCAACCACACCACGATCCGATAATCCTCCTATAATCACGGGAAGATTATTCAGCCTGCTGTCGCGCAGCCGCTCCACGGATACAAAGAATGTATCCAGATCAAGATGCAGTACCACTCTGTCCATTACTGTATATTCCATTTGCCGGGGTTTTGCGCCCGGTGTTTGGCCCGGTTCTCATTCGGGGATTATCCGCAGGGCTCTCCGGCCCGGTTCCCCGTCAGGGTTTTGGTTTTTGTTGCCCTGCTTTTATTTTACGGCCCCGGGGTTTAATAAAAAAAAATTGGTTTTAATAAATTATTACTCTATTTTTGATTAGATATTAATCAAATCTGTGATTACAATATAATCATTTTATTATGCATTTTGCAAGAAACATAAAGTTTTTAAGGAAGAGAAGGGGGCGTACACAGGATGATGTGGCATCGGCCCTGGGGCTTAAGCGTTCAACGCTGAGCGGATATGAGAACAGTGTTGCCGAGCCGGGGATAGAACTGCTGGTAATGTTCTCCAAATATTTCAGTATTGCGGTTGACACGCTGCTGAAGGTTGATATTGAGAATCTTACCGAAAGTCAGATGGGGCAGCTTGAACGGGGTTTTGACGCCTATATGGGCGGGAGTGAACTTCGGATTCTGGCAACCACTGTTGATAACAGCAATAATGAAAATATTGAGATAGTCCCTGAAAAGGCCAAGGCGGGATATATGACAGGATATGCAGATCCTGAATTTATCAGTGAATTGCCTGTTTTTAATCTCCCTTTTTTATCCAGGAGCAGAAAGTACCGGGCATTTCAGTTGCAGGGCGATTCCATGCTGCCCATACCCGACGGTGCCTATGTTACCGCTGAGTATCTGCAGGACTGGTTTACTGTTTCGGACGGGCACGCATATATAGTCTTTACAAGGGATGACGGAATTATGTTTAAGATAGTTGAGAACCGGATACGGGAGGAGGGCAAGTTGCTGCTCTATTCCCTGAATCCGGTTTATGAACCTTACAGTGTGCGTATAGCCGAGGTAAGGGAGATATGGAAGTTTGTAAATTATATCAGCAGCAGCCTGCCTGATCCTGTTATTCCTGAGCGGGAACTTTTAAATACCGTGGCCCGGATGAAGCATGATCTGGATATGCTGAAGCAACAGGCAGGAGTAAGGGAGGGTAGCACCGTAAAGGGTCCTGTGCAGGAATCCGGACAGATTGGTGAAGGGAAACAGGGATCTGAGCATGAGAAAGGACCAACAGCTGAGCATGATAAAGAACCGGCAGCTGCGGGAGAGGATAATTGATCTGTTCTGGCAGTGATGTTGCCGTTAACCCTTTTATTCTTAAATTTGATAGGTCTCCTGACAGAAATATCCTTGCACTGGTAACTCTGTAAAATCAGTAAAGCATATCTGTTGCCATGGTAAGAGACTAAAAAATACGAATAATTATGAAAAGCGTTTTTGTTAAATGTTTGTTTGTTGCCCTGCTGACAGTCTCCTGCGGATCGCCCCGGGAAACTGCCGATAATAGCCTGGAATTTGACGCTGTTAGCAGAGTAGATTCAGGAAGTGCAGTTAATGTGATGCTTACTGCTTACAGTACCACCCTTATTGCGGATGGTGAAAGTGAGACCAGACTGAGGGTGGCTGTTACTGATAGTGCCGGCAGGGAGATAAGATCAGCTGATAATGACATCAGAATTTATATTGATGGTGACCTTTCTCTTTTTCCGGCAGATGAAGATGGAATAGCTGAACAGGCAACCGATACGGCCCGAATTGACTATCTGGAATCCAGACTGTCAGACGGGATTGCCTGGTTCAGGCTGCGGGCAGGTACGGAGCCGGGGAAGGGCAGGGTTGAGGTGCGTTCCGACGGACTCCGGGCCGGCTCTCATGAGATTCATACCATTCCCTCCACGGTAAAGCTGATGACTCCAAGTCCGTCTCAGCTTAATCCTGTTCAAAAAAGAATAACCCCTATGATAGGAGCCGATATTTCTTTCCTTCCGCAACTTGAGGAGAATGGATTTAAGGTTATGGAAAACGGTGAGGAAAAAGATGTTATGGCTGTTCTTCGAAACAACGGCTTTAATTATATCAGACTCAGGATTTTTGTAGATCCCGCACATGAAAACGGCTACTCACCCGGGATAGGGTATTGCGGGCTGGATCAGACTCTTGACATGGCAAAACGGGTTAAGGAGTCTGGTATGAAACTTCTGCTGAATTTTCATTACAGCGACTACTGGGCTGATCCGCAGCAGCAAAATAAACCTGCAGCCTGGGCCGGGATGGATTTCGTGACACTCAGGAGAACATTAAAGGAGTATACCGTAATGGTACTGGAGGAGCTCGAAAAGCAGGGCACTCCTGCTGATATGGTGCAGATCGGCAATGAGATCAATCACGGTTTGCTGTGGCCCGACGGACATATCAGTAACCCCGACAATCTGGCTGAACTGCTTATAGCAGGAACGGATGGGGTAAGGGAGGTAGATCCTGAAATACCCGTGATGATGCATGTTGCCCTTGGGGGGCAGAACAGTGAAGCTGTTTTCTGGTTTGATAATATGATAGCCAGAGGTGTCAGCTTTGACATAATGGGAATTTCATACTATCCGAGGTGGCATGGGACACTTGAGGATCTGAAGTATAATCTCAATAATCTGGCCAGCCGGTATAATAAGCCTGTAAACGTGGTTGAGTATGGCGATTTTGCTTCACAGATTTACAATATTGTTTTTACCCTGCCTGAAAGAATGGGTAACGGGGCATCTGTATGGGAGCCTCTGGGACCCGGAGGAAATTTTTTCACAGACCAGGGAGAGATTACCGGTAACCTGCGTATTTATAAAGATATTCAAAACAAACATGTACCGGGACGGCGCTACACTAAATAAACACCTGCTCCTCCCTCGGCAAGTGCCACATGTTGTTAATCAGACTTATTTTCATAATATCTTCCATCACTCTTGCGGGTTTTGTTACAAGATCACACCGGGAGAGTATCCCTGATATCTCCTTGCGGTTTACGACATTGTTACTGTCAGTAACTACCAGCAGTCCCGGATTAACAAGTAATGCCAGAACAGGTGATTCGCAAATAATGGGGTTGGATGGCGGAATAAGCTGAAGTAGTTTGTTAAAGGCCCTGATTACCGACTCTTCGCCTGCAGATATATAATATGATTCCGCTGCTCCGGCGGCAAGCATAAGTTCGCTGTCCTTATTGCCGGAGGAGGAGCTTTCACGACAGATAGTGTAGCCGGGGCCTGAAGCAACCAGCTTTGAACCAGCCGAGGGGGTGTGATCGTGGCGACTGATCTTTACTGCAATTATTCCTTGCTCCCGGTGCCGTTCAATTAATCTTACACTGAACAGTGTCTTACCACTGTTTCTTCCTGTTCCCGCAACTATGGCCAGCCGGCCTCTATTTTCCATTATAATGGGTTGTATCAGGAAACAAAGATAGCCATTCGGGGATAAAGCATATATCAGGTTGTAATCAAATAAAACTGTTCCATTCGTTCTTAATTTTTTAATTAACTTCTTGTCATATAATTACAAAATTTTAAACGTATGAAAAGATGAATCCATTAATTAACATTACCTTTGCACCCTCAAAAAATCTGATATGCAGTCAATACGAAATATAGCAATTATTGCTCACGTTGACCACGGTAAAACTACTCTGGTCGACAGGATTATTCATCAGTGCAGGGCACTGGATGATCGTGAAGAGCGGGGTGATCTGATACTTGACAGTAATGATCTGGAGAGGGAACGTGGAATAACAATTCTTTCAAAGAATGTCTCTGTTAGTTATAAGGGAGTAAAAATCAATATAATAGATACTCCTGGTCATGCCGATTTCGGAGGAGAGGTTGAAAGGGTATTGAAGATGGCGGACGGTGTACTGCTGCTTGTTGACGCATTTGAAGGACCAATGCCACAAACACGGTTTGTTCTGGGTAAAGCCGTACACCTCGGTCTTAAACCAATTGTTGTAATAAATAAGGTTGATAAGCCTAACTGTAAACCGGATGACGCTCAGCAGGATGTATTTGAGCTGATGTATAATCTGGATGCATCGGAGGATCAGCTCGATTTTGAGACTATATTCGGTTCATCAAAAGAGGGCTGGATGGGTACTGACTGGAAAGAGCATGGGGATGATATTACACCCCTGCTTGATACCATCCTGCGTGTGATACCGGAAGCTCCGGAGATAGAGGGAACCCCCCAGATGCAAATAGCATCCCTTGACTATTCCAGCTATGTAGGTAGGATAGCGATAGGAAGGGTTTTCCGCGGATCACTCAAAACAGGCGATGATTATACCCTCTGTAAAAGAAATGATGTCAGAAAAAAGGTCAGGGTTAAGGAGTTATATGAGTTTGTAGGACTGGGAAGGGTAAAAGCCGATACCATCAGGAGTGGTGATATATGTGCTATTGTAGGTCTTGAAGATTTTGAAATAGGTGATACCGTAGGTGCCGCTGAGAACCCGGAGCCTCTGCCCAGGATATCCGTGGATGAGCCAACAATGAGCATGCTTTTTACAATTAATAACTCTCCGTTCTTCGGAAAGGAGGGGAAATTTGTAACATCCAGACATCTGCGCGACAGGCTTTTTAAAGAGACTGAGAAAAATCTCGCTCTCAGGGTAGAAGAAGCTGGTTCAGAGGATAAGTTTATGGTATTCGGAAGGGGACTTCTTCACCTCTCAATACTCGTTGAAACAATGCGCCGTGAAGGTTATGAGTTCCAGGTTGGCAAACCACAGGTACTCTTTAAGGATATTGACGGCGTAAGAAATGAACCCTTTGAGACCCTGATAATTGAACTTCCGGAACAGTATTCGGGTCGCGCTGTTGACCTGGTTACCCTGAACAGGGGAGACCTGCTGGTAATGGAACATCGTGGTGATCTGCTTCACCTTGAGTTTGATATTCCTGCCCGGGGACTGATAGGACTCAGAAGTAATATGCTTACTGCAACAGCAGGTGAGGCTACCATGAATCACCGGTTCAGAGGCTATGCTCCTGCCAAGGGGGATATCGGAACTGACAAAAACGGCTCTCTTATAGCTATGGATACCGGTATGGCAACAGGATATGCCATCGACAGACTGCAGGACAGGGGCAGGTTTTTTATTGATCCTGGTGTGCAGGTCTATCGCGGAATGGTAATAGGTGAGTATACCCGGATAGGCGATCTGGAGGTAAATATTACCAAGGGAAAGAAACTTACAAATATGAGAGCCTCGGGTTCTGATGAGAACCTTAAAATTGCTCCTGCAATTACATTCTCACTTGAAGAGGCAATGGAACATATAAAGGATGATGAATATCTTGAAATTACCCCTTTGAGCCTGCGAATGCGGAAAATAAAAATTTAGAACGGTTTGTTAAAACGTTTTAAAAAAGGTTGATAATTCCTACCTTTGATATTGCAAAAATGAGATGAACCCGGGGTCATTTATGGATCCAGATGGTATCTTAAGAATAGATTGTAATAAACTGGAGATTTTGCAGTGATGAGTGATAAGATAGGAAGGTTTACATATAGGGAGGAGCTGGCTAATTTTCTATCTCACTTTGCCGGAGCAATCCTGGCTGGTGTCGGACTTACACTGATGGTAGTGGCTTCTGCTATGAAGGGGAATGCCTGGCACATAGTCAGTACTGCCATTTTTGGCTCTACCATGGTAATCCTCTATTTCTCTTCTGCTGTGGCGCACGGACTCCCTCCGGGAAAGGCCAAGCAGTTCTTTTTTGCAATTGATCAGGCCGCTATCTTCCTGCTTATAGCCGGTACATACACACCTCTTGCCCTGGTGGCACTGCACGGTCCATGGGGATGGACCCTGTTCGGACTTCAGTGGGCATTTGCTATTGTGGGTATCACAAGGAAGATGATTAACCCGGGCAGGGTTGAAGCCGGGGTTAACCTTTTTGATATTATCCTGTATGTTGTAATGGGATGTATGCTGGTAATTGCAATTGTACCCATTACAAAAGCCCTGCCCTTTATGGGATTTATGTGGATAATGATCGGAGGTGTATGCTACCTGCTGGGAATAACGTTTTACAGAAGACCAAAATTTAAATACGCTCACCTTGTATGGCACCTTATGGTGCTGGCAGGCAGTATCTGCCACTTCTTTGCAATCTTCTTTTATGTTATTCCCATAGAGGTTTAGGCAACCTTTTTAACTCCTTTTACGTCTAATAGTTATGATCCGGAGGTTTACCTGAAGAAACCGGGGTTAATTCGCAATAAATGCATTCGTTCTGTGTTTATAAATGTTGAAACCGGGCATAACAATGATGCCTCCGGATAAGAGCAGGAAAGGGCTCATACGTTCTGAATTCTGCAGGAGACCCTGAATATATTGATGATAATACCTGGGTGTGGACAAAACAGTTTGGCTATCAGGATCTGAGCTATACAGCAACCCTGACAGCTGTGAGGCTTAATAATGAGGAGTTTAGTATGGAGATGAAGATTGCCTCTGCTGCCTATCCCGAACAGGGAGTGGTATGGTTCGACGGTGTAATCAGGTATGATCATACCCATGCTCTGTGGAATCTTTATAAATATGATGAAGGTGAAGTTAAAGTGATTGAGGCAGAGTGGAATAAGGATTTTGAAACCGGTGTTTCCGATCTTAAGTATACATACATGGAAACAGGAAGTGACGAGTACGGAAGTTATATAATATTTGGTCTGAATCCGGCTCTGGAGTATGATGCATATTATACAGTTTCCCTATCATCAAATACCGTTAATATAGAATGGGACACGGAGTCAAAGGCGGGAAGGATTAAAAATCCGGCATATTTTGAAGATAATGAATGGCACTGTTGGAACAATATGCTTGTAAATATTGAATGTCCTGTAATGTAGGATAATTATAGAATTTAAAAAGGGTGTTGCGTCAGAAAGTCGCAACACCCTTTTTTTTGGTGTTATATTGTTACTCCTTAGTGAGTTCAATAATCATTCCGATAATCTTTTCATGGTCTGATTCGGGTATCTCTCCTGTGTGAAGATATCTTACCACCCGGTTCTTATCAACTATCACAACAGTATAGTTATCTGCGGGCATCCCCCATTTTTCACGCAGCAAACCATCATAGTCGAACAATATGGTTGTATCATATTTCTTCTCCTTGTTCTTTGCAATCATTCTAATTACCCCGTTTGGTTTCCATGTTGATTTGGTATCAACTATGCCAAATCCCTTGAATAAATTCTGATCAATCCTCTTATCAATATCTGTTGCCTTGTCAATTGCATCATTAAAGGGATCGTTAAGATCAGAGAGGTCAGGGTCTACATAATTGATCTGCAAAACCTTTCCTTTCCATGTATCCATGGTATGCTCCACCTTTGAGGCACTCTCCAGTACCCACCCGGGAGCCTTATCCCCAACTTTCAGTATACCGTTCTGAGCTGTTGCAGCCGTCAGAATAAAGATGGCCGTAATCATTAGTGACAGAGTCTTTTTCATATGTTTCCGGTTTTGAAATTATGGCACAATATACACCTTTTTTATCAGTTGTAATACTCCTCTCTTATCATAAATTAATTCGGAGGGCAGTCTATATGGTTTGAAAAATGAATCCATTGTTGTAGTTTTAGGGGTGAGTTCAACGGTGAACCGGAAACAGTTTTAACTTCAATGGTTACGGTGATCTGGCACGTCAAACAATAAAAACATGATATAATACTTTAATAATGAGAGATCTGAGCGGAATTTACCCTCCTTTGCCTACTTCATTCCGGAAGGATGAGTCTTTATGGCCGGAGATGATAACCAGAAATATCAAATCCCTTCTGAAACACCCTCTGGCCGGGATACTGGTACTGGGATCCAACGGTGAAATGGTAATGCTGGATGAAAAGGAGAAGGAGACTGTCTATTCAACTGCCAGAGAGGCTATTCCGGCCGACAGGATAATGATAGCCGGTACAGGCGGTCAGTCTACAAGGGAGACAATAAGGCTGACCATTATGGCGGCATCACATGGTGCCGATGCTGTTCTGGTACTAAACCCCTCTTACTATAGGGGGTTGATGACCACGCCTGCTCTTCGTGACCACTATTTTGCAGTGGCGGACGAATCACCTGTACCTGTCCTGATATATAATATGCCTGCCAACAGCGGTATGGATATGGATGCTCAGGCAATAGCGCTCTTTGCCGGCCATAAGAATATTATCGGAGTGAAGGATTCAGGCGGAAATCTGGTTAAGATGTCTGAGATTGCCAGACTAACTCCCCGGGGCTTTAATATTTTCGCCGGCTCGGCATCATTCCTGCTGCCCGCTATGACGGTGGGGGCAACCGGGGGAATACTTGCTCTGGCCAATGTGGCACCTGAACTATGCCTGGGTATAAGAAAAAACTTTCTCTCTGGAAATATGGAAACGGCATCAGCACTTCAGAGAAGGGCAGTGCCACTTAACAGTGCTGTTACCTCCGCAGGAGGTGTACCGGCCCTGAAGTGTGTAATGGATGAGGCCGGACTGTATGGAGGTGCTGTACGCAGACCTCTTCAGCTTCCCGAAGAGGAGAAGAGAAAGGAGTTGATAGCTCTTTTCAAAGCTGAAAATATTGTTTAATGCAAGCCTTTTAAATATCATTAAATCAATGTAATGCAAAACAATTTCGATTTGATTTGATCCTGGCCGATACAAAGTGATACAATACGATACAATACAATACAATACGCATAAGACAATACGCATAAGACAATACAAATTATTATGCTACAATACTGTAAGGGACAAAACCCATAAACAGATACACTGCAATCCGATACTATACACAACAATAAACTACTAGTTAATGAAAGGAAGAAACCTCTTAATGATTCCTGGTCCGGTAGAGTTCTCTCCGTCTGTGACGGAAGCCTTAAGCCGGCCTACTGACAGCCATGTTTCACCCTCCTTTATCAATACTTTCGGGGAGGCCCTTGAAAAAATGAGAAGCGTCTGGATGGCGCCTGATGGTTATCCCTTTATTCTTGCAGGATCGGGGACCCTGGCAATGGACAGTGCAGGCTCAAACCTGGTGGAGCAGGGTGACAGGGTTCTGGTTATAAGCAGCGGATATTTCGGTGACCGATATGCGGAACTGCTGAAGCGCTACGGAGCCAGGGTAACTGTAATTTCAGCTCCTCCGGGCAGCGTACCTGATATGTCAGCTGTTGAGGATGAACTGAAAGGAGGAGGTTACTCCCTGATGACATTTACTCATGTCGATACCTCTACAGCTGTTCGGGTTAATCCTGTGCCTGTTGGAGAGCTTGGGGAAAAATATGGCGTTATCACTGTGCTGGATGGTGTATGCTCTGTTGCAGCAGAAGAGATAAGGCAGCAGGAGTGTGGGATAGATGTTGTGCTGACAGCTTCCCAGAAGGCAGTTGGCGTTCCGCCCGGACTCGCACTGTTGGTGGTATCAGAACGGGCAATGGAGAAATGGAGAAACAGAAAGTCTCCCGTTGGAAACTATTATGCTGACTGGAGCAACTGGCTGCCGGTCATGACAGCATACCTGGAACGAAAACCATCATACTTCGGCACCCCTGCCGTTAACCTTGTTGAAGCACTAAATGTCAGTCTGACCGAAATCCTCGCTGAGGGTATGGATGCCAGGTTCTACAGGCACCGGAGGATCGGAAGAGGAATACGTGCAGCTCTGAAGTCAATGGGTTTAAGCCAGATACCGGAAAATGACTCTGTATCAGCAAATACTCTCTCTGCTCCTTACTATCCTGAAGGAGTGGAAGGTCCCTCTTTCCTGAAAAAGGTAGCAGCTCTTGGTGTAACTCTGGCAGGCGGACTTCATCCTGCCAACAGGCAGAAATATTTCAGAATAGGACATATGGGGGTTGCTGCCGGAAATGATCTGGTGTCAACCATTGCAGCAATAGGAACGGCTCTGAACAGTTGCGGCTATAAAACTGATACCGGTGCAGCAGTGAATGCACTTATTGCAGAACTTTAATAAATAGGATGTAAGAGTCATAATATCAATTAACTGAATCTTGTCTCATGAGTCAGAATTCCCTTTTCTGGTTTCGTCGCGACCTGAGGCTTCATGACAACAGGGGGCTGGAGGCAGCACTTAATTCGGGTCGACCCGTAATCCCGCTGTTTATCATTGATACTGGGATAACGGATGATCTGGAGAGGGATGATGCCAGAATAACTTTTATCTTCAATATACTCAGGGAGATATCCGGTAAGCTGACAAATGCAGGCAGCAGTCTGAGGATACTGAAAGGGAATCCGGCTGACCTGTTTGATTATATTATCGACAAATGGTCAGTGGCAGAGATATTTGTTAATGAGGATTATGAGCCGTACTCCCTGGAGCGCGATTCCGTTGTAAAAGGAGTGGCTGCACAGAAAGGTGTATCCTTCAGTTCGTTCAGGGATCATGTTATATTCTCGCCCGGTGATATCCTGAAGAAGGATGGTAAACCCTATACCGTTTATACTCCCTACAGCAAGGTTTGGCTGGCTGAATATCAGAGGTCTGCAATAGAGGGCAGGAACAACACCGGTGATGTAACCTCAGTCGGCATGACGCCAACAGCTGATTATCTGTCACGCTTTGCGAAGGGAGGTGAACCTTGCCGCTGTGATTCTGAAAGCCACGGTTTCAAAACTTCACAGCTCATTGTTGAACCGTATGACCTTGGTGACAAACTGTTGCTGGAGTATGAACAGAAGCGTGATCTGCCCTGGGTCAGGGGTACCTCCATGATAGGACCCCATCTCCGGTTTGGTACAGTAAGCATACGGGAGGTGGCTGCACGGGCTGCCGGGATGAGTCTGGTCTTTCTGAAGGAACTCGCATGGCGTGAGTTTTTTATACAGATACTATTTCATTTTCCGCATGTGGTAACAGACTCCTTCCGGCCTCATTTTGACAGGATAGAGTGGCTCAATGACGGGTTACTGTTTGAGCGCTGGTGCAACGGAACTACCGGTTACCCTATAGTGGACGCAGGAATGCGCCAGCTTAACCAGACCGGCTTTATGCATAACAGGGTAAGGATGATCACCGCATCCTTCCTTTCCAAACATCTTCTTACCGACTGGAGGTGGGGTGAGGCCTGGTTTGCTTCGCACCTTCTTGATTATGAGCTTTCATCCAATAACGGAAACTGGCAGTGGGCTGCAGGTACAGGCTGTGATGCCTCGCCCTGGTTCAGGGTCTTCAATCCGACTCTTCAGCAGAAGAAATTTGACGCTCACCTGAGGTATGTCACTGAATGGGTTCCTGAGTACGGGACAACCCGCTATCCTGATCAGGTTGTTGATCACTCTATGGCACGGGAGAGGGCAATATTAGCTTATAAAGCTATTATGCATAAGACTTGATAACAGAGTCTTAATCCGGATCAGTCAGCTATTTGTATTCTGCTTATTTCTCTCACATGTCCGGTTATATAACTTTTGTCGCTGCGGGAGGGCCTGCTGCCGGTTTTGCTGCTTTAATCTTTACCACTTTAGGAAAATAGTAATGTTACTAAATGAATTTATCAGGAGAGGAACAGTATCCTCTCCTTTTTTTTATCTTTATAGACAAGGAGAGAACATCAATAACCCGCATAATATCCAGATACTGAAACTGAATTTTAACTACAAACCAAAAAACATAAAACCATGAACCTGAAAATTTTACGAAACATCTTACTGCAATCGGCTGTTGTTTTGCTGATTGCCAGCTCCTGCTCCGGTTCCGGCGGTAATTCACGCGAGATTGCCGGATGGCAGAAGCAGGCAGATAAAATTACCATTATAAGGGATAGTTACGGCATTCCCCATATCTATGGTGAAACTGATGCCGATGCTGTTTTCGGAATGATCTATGCCCAGTGTGAGGATGATTTTAACAGGGTGGAGGTTAACTACATTACGGCAATGGGCAGAATGGCCGAGGTAAAGGGTGAGGATGAAATCTTTACCGATCTGCGGATGAAGCTATATATTGATCCTGAAGTACTTAAGCAGGAGTATGCAGCAAGCCCGGGCTGGCTTCGCGACCTGATGGACTCCTGGGCTGCAGGTATTAACTACTATCTGCAAACCCATCAGGATGTTGAACCTCTCCTTATTGAGAGATTCGAGCCATGGATGGCTCTCTCTTTCAGCGAGGGGAGCATAGGGGGTGATATTGAGCAGATTTCGGTGGCCGGATTGCGCCGGTTTTACAGCGATGAAGAAAATATGGCGGAGTTAGTGGCAGTGACAGATGCCATGGAGGATGATGATCCTTATGCCGATCGTGAGCCACGAGGTTCAAACGGTATTTCCATTGCCCCGCAGCTCAGTGCAAACGGTAATGCTCTTTTGCTTATCAATCCGCATACCTCATTTTTCTTCAGGCCTGAAGTGCATGTTGTAAGTGAAGAGGGACTCAATGTGTATGGTGCCGTTACATGGGGGCAGTTCTTTATTTATCAGGGATTTAATGATAAGTGCGGCTGGATGCATACCTCCACACGGGCTGATATCATTGATTATTACAGCGAGAGTGTGGTTGAGCAGGATGGTAACTATTTCTACCAGCATGGAGAGGATATAAAGTCGTTCACAACAAAGGAGATTACCGTTAAATATATTGATGGTGAAGAACTTAAGGAGAAGAGTTTCACGGCTTACTATTCACACCATGGTCCGGTTGTAAGAAAACAGGATGACAACTGGATCACCGTAAGTCTTATGGTGGAAAGGGAAAAGGCACTTACACAGTCTTATATGCGAACAAAGGCACTCAGCTATGAGGAGTTTAAAGAGACAATGAGGTTAAGGACCAACTCCTCCAATAATACCGTATATGCTGATGGTGATGGTAACATTGCCTATTTCCATGGCAACTTTATCCCTGTCAGGGATGAGAGCTTTGACTGGAGTGGGATTGTTGACGGAAGCGATCCTGCAACCGACTGGAAGGGACTTCATGAAGTTGAGGATATGGTGACACTTCTTAATCCTGAAAACGGGTGGATACAGAACTGCAACTCTACCCCCTTTACTGCAGCGGGTGAATATAGCCCTGATCCGTCTGATTATCCCGCTTATATGGCTCCTGATGCTGAGAATCCACGCGGTATACATGCTGTGATGGTGCTGGAGGGAGAGTCTGACTTTACTGTTGATAAACTGATAGAGACAGCTTATGATTCATATCTTCCGGCATTTGACAAATCAGTGCCGGCTCTGGTAAAAGCTTTTGACAGAATTGCTGCAGTTACTCCGGCCGTGAAAAGAAAAATGGGTGATGCGGCAGATGTGCTGAGGAATTGGGATTTCAGATGGGGGAATGAGTCGGTAGCCACCTCACTCGCTGTTTACTGGGGTGATGAGGTACTCAGCCGGATGCGTGGTTATGATATTCCGTCAGGAGAATCTGTATTTGATTTCCTGGCCACTTCTGTTGAAGATGAAGTACTTGTTGATGCTCTGGATGCTGCGGTGACCCGACTCGGTGAGGACTTTGGAACATGGGAGACGCCGTGGGGTGAGATAAACCGTTACCAGAGACTTACAGGCGATATTGTGCAGCAGTTTGATGATAACAAGCCGAGTTTGCCCGTACCGTTTACCTCCAGCAGATGGGGCTCACTGGCCTCCTTTGGTGCACGCACCTATCCGGGTACCGTGCGTATGTACGGAACCAGCGGCAACAGCTTTGTTGCTGCCGTTGAGTTTGGAGATACTATTGTGGCAAAAAGTATACTTGCCGGCGGAATTAGCGGTGACCCTGACTCACCCCATTTCGATGATCAGGCAGAGATGTACAGCAAGGGTATCTTTAAGGATGTACTTTTCTACCGCACCGATATTGAGGCTGATGCTGAGCGTACCTATAATCCCGGAAAATAATTGGAAGCACGGAACTTTTCCGGGTTGTTCAATTACCATCAATTGGAACAGGTTTATAAGTCCTGTTTTATAGCCGGGAAAAGAGAGGTATAGGTACTTCTTGCGGGGACGATTAACAATAAAAAGAGGGTGCCCGCCAGGCACCCTCTTTCAATAATTTAAAAACCAGTATCAGATACTGCGGTTAGCGGACTGCATTCACCTTATCAGCTGCAGAGAGATAGAGTCCGTTAAAGAAGAGTTTATAGGTTCCGTGACTCTGTGCCCTGAAGAGAACCTCAGGTCCAAAGAGGTAGAGCTGTCCCTTACCTACTGATGCCTCGGCGATAGCTGTTCCTCCGTAGAGCCTGTCCTGTCCCCACGCCCATCCGCTGCGAAGTGGTCTGTCACTGTCAAACCATGCAACAGGGGTAATACCCTGTTTATCGGCATCGGGTTTCAGTCTGAATACCGGACTGTTACTGAAGAAGATATCCACCCTTTCATTCATGCCCCACGCCAGCGGCCTGCTGTTATCCATTTTTACACTCAGTATTGATGAGGGTATGTAATACTGCTCCCTGCCGAGCCTGTCACCCTTACCGTCTACTATATGGTCACTCATGGGAAGGCCTGCATGTGTTGCCAGGTTTGTTGAACTCCCTATGGCGATAATTGTTCCACCTTCCCGCAGGAATGTCAGAAGCTGAGGAATTGTTTTATCGCTGGTTACACTTCCCAGCCAGTCGCGGTACTCGGCAGGAGTATCACTTTCGTCAATGCTGCCGCCCCCGTAGGCTGAGTAGGATGCTGTACGTGTTTCACCGGCCGGAATAGCGCCTGAAACAAAGACCAGTACATCAAATTCCTTAATCAGGTTACTTGTATCAAGCTGCTTCGGAAAAACTTTCTTATAAGGGAACTCAAACTGTTCAAGGATAAAGCGCGTCCATCCTGATTGCATGGAGCCGCCATACCTGTCCCACAGTCCGATCCTGGGTGCTTCAATTGCCATTGCAGCTGATACCGGAGCGACTGATACTCCCTGAAAGTTTAAGCCAAGCTCGGGGGCTGCGGCTTCGATTATTGTTCTTGACCTGCCAGCGGAAGGAATATAGATGGTTCCTGCCGGCCACTGCTTGCCTGCTGCGGTAACCGGCGCAGTGAGCCAGTAAACCTTCTGTTTTGCCGCAAGAAGCCTGTTGGTAACAATTGCTGCATCGTTAACGGCATGGTCAACAAGAAAGCCCTTGGCATTACCGCCATCTGTTATCTTTCCAGGAAGGGGAGCGGCAAAGCCTTCAATCTCTTCAAACGGACCGGTGATCGGATCGAGGATTCGGTCAAACTCTATGCCCATCTGAAATGTCAGGGTGTAGCCTGCATTGTCATATGGAGGAATAGGAGGACCACCTTCATATCGGAAGTCGTCAGGATGATCCTGTGGTTCAAAGAGATCCATAATATGAGGCCTGAAGGCCTGATCGGTACGAAAAATCAATGATCCCGCCGGATAGCTCTTACCGTTAAAGGTGAAATCAGCTGTTGCCCTGTGCACCGTTACCCCGTTCTTGATAAAGGTGTTGGCAAACTTAACAGCAGTGGGAAAATCAGGCTGATCAGACGGAATGATAAAAGCTCTCGGATCCCTGTTTTCAGGCAGCCTCAGATATTTCATGTTTTCAGGGTCAAGACCTCTTCTGGAGCGTCCAGTCTGCTCACTGTTGCGGGCATTATTCTCAACCTCTGCCTTCAGATAGTCAATCTTATCGGGAGTAACGGTCCAGTTGTCCCTGCTGCCGCGTTCTATATGGTTGCGTCCCATAATATAGCGGTTGTAAAGAAGAGTCTCCCTGTACCGTGAGGCATAATCAAGTATTGCCATATTCATCGTAAAAGAGTACTCAATAGCCTCCCTGAAGGGAAAAACCTTTGGCTCCACCGGGAATGGCATATCATTGGTGGGAAGCTGCCTGTCAGGATTAAATTCAATCTCCACGGGTGTGGGGTTACCCTTGATCTCTGTAAGAATGCCTATCTGGTTATGGAAATACCCTGTTGTTCGCAGGTTACCGTTAAACCATGTGGAATAGCTTGCCACGGAGCGCATTCCGCTGCCTGGCTTGCCTTCGGCAATCAGCCTGTTGTGCATTGCCAGTCCCACCGTCTGAATACTGGTGATAAGAAGTGGATCGTAGTTATAGTTAGGCGGATCTCTGAATGGCGGTATAAAGACTATCATCCCGTTAGGCCCGGTCTGGTGATGATTATACATAATCTGTGGAAACCACTCACGGTACATGATACGAGACATATTTTCTGTTTCAGCCTGAGTAACCATATAGGAGTCGCGGTTATTGTCGTGACCGGTATACTTCTGATAAAGTACCGGGAGTCCGCCCGAACTTCTCTCCTCAGGAATCTCCTTTCTCATATACCAGTTGCCGATAAGATCAAATCCGTCAGGATTGGCAAAAACGGCCAGAATGATCACATCATCAAGAATACGGAGTGTTTCATCGTCTGTTTTGCTTGTCAGCCGGTAAACAGTCTCAATCAACTGATGCCCTCCTACAACCTCAGTAGCATGCAGTCCGCCGTCAATCCAGACTACCGCCTTGCCTGATTTTGCCAGTTCCCTTGCCTGATCATCCGTAAGATCCTTTGCAAGAGCAAGCTTTTTTGCTACCTCCCGGTAGTGCTCTCTTTTGGCAAGATTTTCGGGAGAACTGATTATTGCCATATATTGCGGCCGACCCTCTTCACTCTTGCCAATCTCTTCAATCACCATGCGATCCGATTGCTGATCAAGAAGCTGCCAGTATTCAACCGCCTTCACATAATTGGTAAGGTGGTAGTCGGCACCAATCTCAAAGCCGAAGAACTCTTCAGGATCGGTAATTTTTTCCTGTGCCACAACTCTTCCGGCAGAGGAAATAATAATGATTATCAGCATGGCCATCAGGCGTGATGATAGTGCGGAATGATTGCACAGCCTTCTGCGTAGGCTCATTCCGGCTTTTTGTGGTTCAATGATCTTCATCCTTTTCAACTATTAGTTTGCGGCTTAAATGTAAAAAAATAGTGTTACAGGCAGTCATCACAGGAGATAATTAAACCGATTTATGCTTTAGAACAGATTAGAGGGTGATACATGACTAAATCATTCAGGCCGGCAGAATGATTCATTCCTCCCTGAATGCTGGCCAGTAGGAAATTTGATCTCCGGGCCTGTTTTTATGCAGTATCTTTCTGCCCGGTGTGAAAAAGATTGTAAATTGTGGCATAATTATTAATCCGAAAGATATGAACGAAATAACCCGGAAATGGTCTGTAAGAAGAGTAATGTACGGTCTTCTGATTCTGGCAGCCCTGATTATTATAGCTGCTGCCGTTTACCTCAATTCATTGCTTCCCATTATTACAGGCTATGCAGCAAAGAACCTCTGTTCAGCTGTCTTTGTGCAGCAGCGGGATCAGGAGGAGGTTGAGTCAACTGATCTGAACTTCTCATTTATCAGCCTTACCAGCAACAGTATTGATATGGAGGAGAAGAGTGTTACCAGCCGTTTCTTGTGGGGAAAGTCAAAGGCTATCTTCAGGGACCGCTTTGGTGCTACCCTGGTGCGGGGTGTTGACATTGATGAGTTGAAAAGTGTTTATTTTCCTTCCGGAGTGGAACCCGGGTACAGCGGAGATAATATTCCCTGGCCAATGGGTGAAATTGTTACAGATACACTGGCAGGCATAGACAGGGAGAAGCTTGGCACTATAACTGAGAACCTGATAACCGAAAATGCTTACGGAGGAAATGCATTTGCCTTTATTGTTATGTCAAACGGAATACCGGTAGCAGAGTCATATAAGCCTCAGTTCACGGCTGAGACTCCCTTTTTAAGCTGGTCAATGGCAAAAAGTGTAACCAATGCAATGGTGGGTGTTATGAATATGGAGAGAGGACTTGATATTGAGTCGGATAACCTGCTGCCCGACTGGGATGGGGAGAGGCGGAGTCAGATTACCATTAATAATCTTTTACAGATGCAGAGCGGACTGGGATGGAATGAGGATTACGGTAACCGCTCTGATGTAACGGTAATGCTGCATTGTGAGGAGGATTTTGCCCGGTTTGCATACACCAAGGATCTGGCCTATGAACCGGGTACCCACTGGTACTACTCATCAGGCACGGCAAATATAGTCTCCTGGATTCTGAGGGAGGAGTTTGACAATGATAATAAGTACTATGCCTTTCCCCACACTGATCTCTTTTACAGGATTGGAATTACTGATGCTGTCTTTGAACCTGACGCTTCCGGTACCCTTGTGGGGTCCTCATATCTCTATATGACTGCCAGGGATTATGCCCGCTTTGCTCTTCTCTATCTGCAGGATGGTCTCTTTGCCGGCGAAAGGGTGTTGCCGGAGGGGTGGGTTGAATATAGTGTGTCAGCCACTCAGGCCAGTGCCGGGGAGTATGGATCATTATTCTGGCTGAACAGGGGAGACAAGGTGCCTTCAGCACCTGCAGATATGTTTATGTGTATCGGTCACGACGGGCAGAGGATCTTTATGATACCCTCTCTTGACCTTGCTGTGGTTATCCTGGGATACTCTCCGGATAACAGTATGGATTTTAACAGGCTTCTGAAAGATATTATAGCCACACTTCCCACCGGCTGAAGCCCTGCTGAAACGTGACCGGTAAAGACACTTTCCCCTTGATTTAACTTAATACAGGTCCTTTCCTTAAGACAGGTATTTGTTTGAGACAGGTATTTGTTGGAGACGGGTATTTGTTTAAACCAGTTATTTGTTTTCAAACGAGTTTTTTGTTCTAAACAAAAGATCAGACCTGTTTGTTATCCGTGCAGAATAAGTTACAATGTTAAGGAGGGTTTTACATATTATTCTTGTTGTGACAGTTGTCATGGTGACATCAGGCGTGACTATTACCAGACATTTCTGTGGTGATAGCCTGAGGTCTGTGGCACTTATGACAACGCCCCAGGCATGCTGTGATATGGAAGGGTGCTGCCATAATGAAACAGTTACAATTCTTCTGGAGGATGATTTTACCCCGATATGGTCAGATGTTCTGTCACATGAAAATGTGATTGAACTGTTTCCGGTGCAACTGGCAGATATGTCAGAGGCCTCAATGACAAAAGTAAACCCTCATTTTAACTCAAACCGCAAGCCGCCGCCTATCCCATTAGGTGAGAGGCTTGCCTCTCTTCAGGTATATATTTTATAGCAGGTATACAACTGTCAACAGATTAGCCGGATAAACTCTTAACCGGCTATGGTACTGTAAATTGTTGTATCATTTGCAAACTGCTATATTATGTTAAACCGAATTATCAGGTATTTTCTTGAAAACAGACTTGTAACACTTCTTCTACTCGGTCTCTTAATTTCGTGGGGTATTATCACCGCTCCTTTCGGATGGCAGATAGGTGTGTTACCTTCAGATCCGGTGCCGGTGGATGCTATTCCGGATATCGGAGAGAATCAGCAGATTGTGTTTACCGAATGGAAAGGCCGGTCTCCACAGGATATTGATTACCAGATTACCTATCCGCTGACAACCTGGCTACTGGGTATTCCCGGGGTAAAATCAGTCCGGAGCACTTCTATGTTTGGGTTTTCCAGCATCTTTGTCATCTTTGATGAGGATATTGAATTCTACTGGTCGCGCTCCCGTATTCTTGAAAAACTGAGTGCCCTTCCCCCGGGTATCCTGCCTGAAGGTGTTCAGCCTGCTCTGGGCCCTGATGCTACTGCACTCGGTCAGGTCTTCTGGTATACTCTGGAGGGACGTGATCCGGATGGGAACCCTACCGGGGGATGGGATCTTCATGAGATTCGCACAGTTCAGGATTTCTATGTAAAGTATGGACTGAATGCTGCCAGCGGTGTATCAGAGGTGGCCTCAATTGGTGGATATGTTCAGGAGTATCAGATTGATGTGAATCCGGATGCCCTGCAGGCATATAATATACCCCTTCATAAAGTGATGGTTGCAGTGCAGGGTTCAAACAGGGACGTTGGTGCACGTACCATCGAAATAAACCAGGCAGAGTATCTGGTAAGGGGACTGGGATATATCAAATCACCAGAGGATATTGAGAAGGCAGTGGTTGCAGTGCAGGATAATACTCCGGTACGGATAAGCGATATCGGTGTGGTAACCCTTGGCCCGGCTCCGCGAAGGGGAGCACTTGATAAGGATGGTGCCGGTGTGGTAGGTGGGGTTGTGGTTGCAAGGTATGGTGCAAATCCACTGCAGGTTATCAATAACGTAAAGGATAAGATAGAAGAGATCACCCCCGGATTGCCAGAAAAGAGACTCTCTGACGGCACTCTGAGCAAACTGACTGTTGTTCCATTCTACGACCGGTCAGAACTGATTTATGAAACGCTTGGGACACTCGAGGAGGCCTTGATCCTTCAGATAATTATTGCCATACTGGTGGTTATGGTTATGGTGATCAACCTGAGGGCATCCCTGCTGATCTCAAGCCTGCTGCCGATATCCGTTCTGATGGTGTTTATAGCAATGAGATATTTTGGTGTTGATGCCAATATTGTTGCCCTGTCAGGAATAGCAATTGCTATCGGGACAATGGTCGATCTGGGAATAATACTTTCTGAAAATGTGGTTAAACACCTTAAGGAGAGTCCGCCTGGCCGTAAACTGATTACAACAATCTATAATGGTGCCTCAGAAGTATCATCTGCAATTCTGACTGCAGTCTCAACAACGATTGTCAGTTTTATCCCTGTATTTACCATGCAGCATGCTGAAGGAAAACTATTTGGCCCGCTGGCATTTACAAAAACATTTGCCCTGATTGCCGCCCTTATCGTTTCTCTCTTTATCCTTCCTGCGCTTGCTCACATCTTTTTTGGAGCAACCATTAAAAGGAAGGTGATTGTGAAATGGATTAATATTTCACTTATTCCGGTCGGTGTAGCAGCAATTATTACAGGGTTTTCATTCGGGGGCATCATACTGGTTGCCTACGGTATATCTGCGATGGTAAAAGAGCGCTATGGCACTTATGTTATTTCAGATAAATCAGGCTTTGGTAACGCCGTGAAGCGATTCGGGCTGAGAGCTCTTCAACTCTCTGATCTCATTATAGCAGTGGTTGCAATTACCTGGCTGCTGGCAAAGTACTGGTTACCTCTTGGTCCGTCAGAAAGCCTCTTTACCAACTTCCTGTTCGTAGGGCTGCTTGTTGCCCTGATACTGGGATTTTTCCTGGCAATTGAGAGGTTTTATAAAAGAATACTCAACTGGACACTTGACCATAAGGCTCTCTTTATTAGTCTGCCGGTTTTATTAATTACCCTTGCCCTCGTAATATGGATGGGATTCAGCAGGGTGTTCGGGTTTGTAGAAAAGGGATTTGACAGCGTTGGTCTGAATATCCGGACAGCCGGTGTGTGGTCGCACCTGTCCCATACCTTTCCCGGTATTGGCAAGGAGTTTATGCCATCACTTGATGAAGGGAGCTTTCTGCTGATGCCCACAACAATGCCCCACTCCGGCATGGAAATGAACCTGAACGTTCTGGCTCAGGTTGATATGCTGGTCACGTCAATCCCCGAGGTGGAACTTACCGTAGGTAAGCTTGGCCGGGTTGAGTCAGCGCTTGATCCTGCTCCAATATCCATGTTTGAGAATGTTATAAATTATAAACCGGAATATGCTCTGAACCTGAAAGGACGCCGACAGAAATTCAGGGTGGACGCTGATAACCGGTTTATTACGGTTGGCGGTGAGAGCTATACAAACAGTGAGGCTCTGGAAAATGGTATCAAATCATCAGACCTGGTACCTGATGAAAAAGGCCTCTATTTCCGTAACTGGCGTGATCATATCAGATCATCGGATGATATTTGGGATGAGATTGTCAGGGTGACCCGGATCCCAGGCCTTACCTCGGCACCAAAACTACAACCAATAGAGACACGGCTCGTAATGCTTCAGACAGGTATGCGTGCACCCATGGGGATAAAGGTGTATGGTCCCGATTTAAATACCATTGAGGATTTTGGTATGCAGCTTGAGTCTGTTCTGAAAGAGGTGCCTTCGGTTAAGAGTGAGGCTGTGTTTGCCGACCGTATTGTTGGTAAACCATATATACATTTGAATATTGACCGGGATAAGATCTCAAGGTATGGACTAAATATTGATGATGTTCAGCAAACTATAGAGACTGCCATAGGGGGAATGGCCGTAACTTATACGGTAGAAGGAAGGGAGCGTTTCCCCGTACGTGTAAGGTATCCCCGCGAACTGAGAGATAGCCCTGAAGAGCTGGGTAATATATTAATATCTACTCCGTCAGGGGCAACAATTCCGCTTCAGCAGATTGTGAATATAGAATATGTCAGGGGCCCCCAGGCTATTAAGAGCGAGGAGACTTTTCTGGTTGGGTATGTTCTTTTTGATAAGAGAGAGGGGTATTCAGAAGTGACAGTAGTGGAGGACGCCCGGGATGCAATTCAGCAGAGAGTTGATTCAGGGGAATTAACGGTACCTGCCGGTATAAGCTATAAGTTTTCAGGAAATTATGAAAATCAGGTGAGGGCTGAAAACAGGCTTTCAATAGTTGTGCCGGTGGTTCTGATAATAATTTTCCTTATCCTCTATTTCCAGTTTAAGTCGGTAAGCACCTCATTGATGATCTTTGCAGGAATTACAATGGCATTCAGCGGCGGTTTTATTATGCTCTGGCTGTACGGCCAGACATGGTTTGCAGATTTCTCAGTGCTTGGTACCAATTTAAGGGATCTTTTCCGGATGGAGACAGTGAACCTGAGCGTTGCTGTATGGGTGGGATTTATCGCGCTGTTTGGAATCGCCACTGACGACGGCGTGCTTATGGGAACCTATCTCGACCAGAGTTTTAAAAGTAACAGACCGGGTACCCTGAAGGGTATTAGGGATGCAGTTATTGAAGCAGGTGAGAGGAGAATAAAACCTGCAATAATGACTTCCGCTACCACCATAATAGCACTGCTGCCTGTACTGACCTCAACAGGCAGGGGATCAGACATAATGATCCCAATGGCAATTCCTGCATTCGGAGGTATGCTGCTTGCCTCAATTACCTATTTTATTGTCCCTGTACTTTATGCTGTCAGGGAAGAACGTAAACTAAAGCGTAACCAGTCATGAAACATATACTATATATCCTCCGGATCCTTCATTCTCATTTGGCTATTTTATTTCACCGGTTGAAACGAGGGTAGGCCCGCAGCGTGCCAGATTTTCACTGACACAGATGTTTCCATGGTTCGGAACCCTGAAGGCTGAGGGTAATGTTGCAGCACTGCAGGCGGAATCACTTTTTCAATCATTTATTGATGAAAAGAACAGGCTATACTACCGGGTAGCCGGTGCCTGGTACTCTCTCTTTGAACTATACCGGTGGATGGATATTGAACAGGAAAACATTGAAATACTTGAGTCATATAAGAGACAGGTTACATCAAAGTACCGGAATGGTAAAGGCGGAATGGTTGATGTGCTGAGAGTTGATAATATGATTAACGAATCGCTGACCAGCCTGGAGATTCTTGAAGAGAAGGAAAAACCACTGCTGACTGCCTTTAACAATCTGCTTAACAGGGATGCAGGGGAACCTGTAAACGTTGAAGGGGAGCTTTCAGTTGACCTCTCAGATCCCGGATATAGTGTTGCTGATATCACAGCCGGCAATCCTGCCCTGAGATCACTTGAGCTGAAGATCGAGGCCGGAAAGGCAGGGGAGGAGGTGGCCCGGAAGCGGGGTCTGCCAGGAATAGGAGTGGGTGTAGACTATGTTGTGACAGGAGAGAGAACCGGTGTTACAATGGATGAGAACGGCAAGGATATTCTGATGCCAATGGTATCGGTTACCATTCCGCTCTGGAGAAAAAAGTATAATGCTGCCATCAGAAGTGCGCAGTTGCTGACTGAGAGTAATGCCCTGAAAAAAGAAGAATACACAAATTTTCTGGAAACGGAATATGAAACTCTTATCTCATCAATTACCCGTGAGGAGCATTTGGTAAGGCTGTATGGTGAACAGATTGAGAATACGGAGATATCCGTTAAACTGTTGCTTGAGGCTTACAGCGGCTCAGGAAAAGAGTTTGAGGAGGTTCTTCGTATGCAGCAGCAACTGTTGCAATACCGGAAGATGAGATATTCAGCTCTCGCCCGTTACCATACCCTTCTGAATAAAATGAATTATATCACTGCTAAAGAGTACTAAAATGAAGAAATTAGATAAGGCAACAATAATTATAGGTACCGTGGCTCTCCTTACCGGATTGCTGGCCGGTGGATTGATCTTCGGCCTTTCAAAGAAACCCCGGGGCAGTGAACATCTGCATACTGAGGCGGCTGAAGTGAATGGTGAAACAACCTGGACCTGCTCAATGCATCCTCAGATAAGACAGCAGGAACCTGGCGATTGCCCGATATGCGGAATGGATCTGATACCTCTTGAATCAGATCAGGGCGGAGATGCTGATCCTGATGCCATACAGATGTCACCAACCGCCATCAAACTGGCAGGAGTGAGTACAATGATGGTGAGTTCAGAAAAGCCTGTTAAAAATATCCGTCTCACTGGAAAGGTTGTGGCCGATCAGCGACTGGTATACTCACAATCGTCTCATATTCCCGGCAGGATAGAGAATCTGCGGGTAAACTTTACCGGTGAATTTGTAGAAGCCGGTCAAACAATAGCGGCAATCTATTCACCTGATCTTGTTACTGCTCAGCAGGAGCTTCTTGAAGCGCAGAAGATTCAGACAGAACAGCCTGTTATATTTAATGCTGCAAGGGAGAAGCTGAAAAACCTGAAGCTATCAAACAGCCAGATTGAAGATATACTGGAATCCGGGCGGGTAACCGAAGAGTTTCCTGTAAGAGCGGATGTTTCCGGATTTGTTACATCAATCGGCGTCTCTGCCGGTGATTATATAAAAACCGGACAGACAATTTATGAGATTACAGACCTCTCACAGGTGTGGCTTATGTTTGATCTGTATGAGTCAGATATTGCGTGGATCAATCGCGGCGACAGGATAAGCTTCACTGTCTCTTCCTGGCCCGGTGAAAAATTCAGCGGTGCAATTTCATTTATAGACCCGGTAATAAACAGCCGTACAAGGACAGCCAGGGCACGGGTTGAGGTTGACAACAGGGATTTAAAACTTAAGCCTGAAATGTTTGCCACAGGAATTTCAGAAGCTTCACTCAAGGGTGGTAAGGAGGTAATTGTTGTGCCGGGATCAGCAGTTATGTGGACAGGTAAAAGATCTGTTGTTTACGTTAAAAGTGAGTCAGAAAGCGGTATAAGCTTCCTGATGCGGGAGATTGATCTGGGGCCCTGGCTTGGCGATAGCTACATAATAACGGAAGGTCTGCATGAGGGTGAAGAGATTGCTGTTAACGGAACCTTCAGTATAGATGCCGCGGCACAGCTTGCCGGAAAGCCGGGTATGATGAATCCTGAGGGAGGAATGGCCTCTACAGGGCATAATCATGGATCTATGAGTAGTACCTCCGGTGATAACATCGCAGAAGTGCGGGGTGCGGCGGAAACGAGAGGCGTGAATATACCTGAAGAATTCAAGGTTCAGTTAACATCTGTCTATTTAGCTTACCTGGAGATGAAGAATGCCTTTGTTAATTCTGATGCCGTCACTGTAAGCGATGAATCTGCCAGAGTTAAATCAGCCATTGACAAAACCGATATGGCTCTTCTGGGGGGTGATGCACATATGGTTTGGATGAAAAAGATGGAGAAACTTATGAGCTTGCTCGACCCGATTGAAAAGTCAGACGATATTGAAGTACAGAGACATCAGTTTGCTCAATTTAACCTTGCATTCTTTGAGACTGTGAAATTTTTCGGTCTCAGCGGACAGGTGGCATACTACCAGTATTGCCCTATGGCTGAGAATGACAGCGGAGCATTCTGGTTAAGTGAAACAGAGGAGATAAGGAATCCATATTTTGGTGATATGATGCTTAAATGTGGTGAGAACAGGGAGATTATTAAATAGATTTTTTTAAACTAAAAACAGAGTAATTATGAAAAACAAATTATTTGGAACACTGGTTGTCGCACTAATGGCAACCCTTTCACTGTCGGCACAGTCCGACAAGGAGAAAATTTTCGTAGCAGGAGAATGCGGGATGTGCAAGGCCCGGATTGAAAAGGCTGCAGGAACAGTTGAAGGAGTATCAGAAGCTTCATGGAGTGCCGAAACAAAAATGCTGGAGTTTGTGTTTAACGCTATAGGCAAAGATGTTAAGAGTGTTCACAAGGCAGTTGCCGCTGTGGGGCATGATACCAGGCAGGTAAAGGCTGAAAATGATGTATATGATAAACTGCCGGCATGCTGCAAGTATGAACGTATTAAAGAGGATGACAAGAAGAAGGAAAAGGGTGAGAAGGGATGATCTGTTAACTGATTTAAGACGTTACAGGAGGGTATCCCGGTGGGTACCCTCTGTTAACTTTCAACCTGCTGATTTGTAATATTTAATAATCCTGTATCGCTCAGATCAGGATTTACTATTAGCCAGTCTGATTGTGGAATATGCGGAATTCATGAATATTCTGATCAGTGTAGACAGGTAACTTCATCGGTTTGTATGCTCTGAAAGGTATATAAATTACAAATAATACATATATTTGCATATAAATATATAGATATATATACAATGAAATTTAAGGAACTCGAACTGGAAAAGGAAGGTAGCTGGCTTACAAGGAGTATCAGGTCAAAACAGGTCCGAAGAACGGCAATGGCAGTGCTGATAGGAGCCGTTGCAGGTTTTCTCTATTACTATTTCACAGAGGGTCTGCACCTGGAAATAATCCCTGCAGGGGATATTTTAAAAAGTATCGGTATAGGTGGATTTTTCGGATTCTTTGTTACTAACAGCCCCTGTGCCAGGGGGAGGTGCTGAAAACATTGCAGCAGAATAATTAAACTGCCTGCAATAATTACTTATTAAACACTCCATTAATGGCGCCCTGTAAAAGGTACAAAAAGCAGGGTATATTTCCGGATAGATGGCCTCTCTGAACATCAATCCACTTACAACCACTACATATTAACAGAGCAGAGGTTGCTAAACTGCACTCCTGAGGTCAAAAACAGGGTGAACAGAAAGATACCCTCACTTGAGAGAAACAATGCCATTGTTTCTTAAATTGCTAACAGGATAGAACTGAATCTATTTGAAAATGTTAAGTATATATGTAACCAATAAATATAAACGGGATGAAAGCAATATGGAATAATATGGTTATTGCCGATAGCGACGATACCATAGTAATAGAGAAGAATCACTATTTCCCGCCTGACTCTGTCAGGATGGAAGTTCTGAGTGACAGCGAAACAAAATCAGTTTGTCCCTGGAAGGGAAATGCATCCTATTATGATATCACTGTCGATGGCAGGATAAACAGGGATGCTGCCTGGTATTACCCGCAACCCAAAGAAGCCGCTGAACATATAAAGGGGTACATTGCATTCTGGAAGGGCGTGGAGATTACCGGAAGTTAACTGAATATAACTGACAACTGAAAATAATTGAATTAAATTATGAGTTTACCCCGTAATGAGAAAATTGAAAGAGTTACCTCCGGGGAAGTAGCCGGTTATCTGGATGACTCAAAAGTTATAATTATTGATTCCAGATCAGTGGATCTATATAACGGCTGGATTGAGTCCGGGAGCAGTCGGGGAGGTCATATCCCCGGGGCAGGGAGTCTTCCGGTTAAATGGACCGATTATATCGATTGGATTGAAATTGTGAGAAACAAGGGGATTACCACCGGACACAAGCTGATAATATACGGGAATAATGAATTTGATATTCTTAAAGTGGCCCAACGATTTACCGGGGCAGGTTACAGCTATGTCTCAATATTTAATGAGTTTGTTTCCGAATGGCTTGCTGATGCAAGCAGGCCCGTAAGCAAGCTTGCACGTTACAGGAATCTTGTTTCTGCAAAATGGGTACACTCACTTATTTCAGGTGAACAACCGGCTGAATACGATGGTAAAAGTTTCGTGGTTGTGCATGCTCACTACCGTAACAGGGATGCCTATCTGACCGGCCATATACCTGGTGCAATTGATATGGATACCCTGGCGCTGGAGGCACCTGAAACATGGAACAGGAGATCACCGGCAGAACTGAAGGAGGCTCTCCTGGAACATGGTATTACAGCCGGCACCACTGTTATTCTTTATGGAAAATTTATGTCGCCGGATAATCAGGACCCCTTCCCGGGAAGTGCTGCCGGTGATATTGGAGCAATACGGTGTGCACTGATAATGATGTATGCAGGTGTCAGGGATGTCAGGATCCTTAACGGGGGATTTCAGTCGTGGATAGATGCAGGATATAAGACATCCACTCTTGATGTGCAAAAGAGAAAGAGTACTGACGATTTCGGGGCCGTTATACCGGCAAAACCTGAGCTGTTTGTTGATACGCCTGAAGCAAAGGTAATGATAGCATCAGATGATGCTGAACTGGTTTGTGTGAGAAGTCTGCCCGAATACAGGGGCGAAACAAGTGGTTATAACTATATTGAGCCCATGGGGAGGATTCCAGGAGCCATTTTTGCTGATTGCGGATCTGATGCATATCACATGGAGAATTATCGTAATCTTGATCATACAACAAGGGAATTCGGTGAAATTGAAAAAGGCTGGGTTGATTCAGGAATCACTCCGGATAAGCACCTGGCGTTCTATTGCGGTACGGGGTGGCGGGGCAGCGAAGCCTGGTTTAATGCGTGGCTGATGGGATGGCCAGAGGTTTCTGTATATGACGGTGGCTGGTTTGAGTGGAGCAGCGATCCCTCAAATCCCTTTGAAAGGGATCTATAAAATATTTGACGCCATTTCGGGATATGTAACCATAAATAATCAACTATGCCTGTAGAATCATCAATAATCACTACTGCCCTTCAGAACGATGCTGTAATGGGGCTATCTTGTGACCCTAAGTATCTTTTGTCAAAATATTTCTATGACAGCAGGGGAAGTGACCTGTTCCGGGAGATAATGCAAATGCCGGAATACTACCTAACCGGTTGTGAACTGGAGATATTCAGAAACCAGAAAAAGATAATCACGGAAGCTCTTGTTAACAACACGGAGAGGTTTGATCTGGTGGAACTTGGCTCTGGGGACGGATTAAAGACCCGGATACTACTTGAGGAAATAATTAAATCAGGAGCTGAATTCAGGTATGTTCCCGTTGACATTAGTTCAGAAGCAAACAGAGAACTCGTCGACAGCCTCGCTGTAAATTTTCCAGACCTGCCCGTTGACCCATTTACCGGAGATTTCTTTAGACTTACGGAAAAGCTGAATGGCTCAGTGTCTCAAAAGAAAGTGATCCTTTTTCTGGGTTCCAATATCGGAAACTTTAATGATCACGAAACAAATGACTTCCTTACTTTCCTGGCTGATATATGCTCAACTGGCGACAGGGTTCTTATCGGGTTTGATCTGAAAAAATCTCCCGGGGTTATAATGGATGCATATAATGATAGTCATGGCCATACAGCCAGGTTTAACCTTAATCATCTGGAACGCCTCAATCGTGAACTGGAGGCTGATTTTCAGATTGATAAATTTGAACATCACACCACTTATAACCCCCTTGGAGGAGAGGTGCGTAGCTATCTTGTTTCAACTGATCAACAGGAAGTTACTTTTAAATGTTCAGGAGACAGATTCCGGTTTTCTAAATGGGAACCTATACTTATGGAAAGATCAAGAAAATTTGATCTTTCTAAAATTAAAACACTAGCCAATGATCATGGGTTCAACGTTATCCGGAGTTTCACCGACTCAAAAGGGTGGTTTGTTGATTCCCTCTGGGAGAAGCAATAAATACTAATCCACTTCCTGACTGACGGCATTAAGGAGTGACAGGCCTGCTAATAATCTTTATCAGCTCGTTTGTTGAGCTGTCGTGCCCCATAACGTTTCCCTGATCTTCCAATTCTGATATTATTTTTTCAGCAAGTACTTTTCCTAGCTCAACCCCCATCTGATCAAAGGAGTTGATTCCCCATAATACTCCCTGGGTAAAAACAGTGTGTTCATACATTGCCACCAGTTTTCCCAGAGTGTGAGGTGTAAGTTTTTCAAGAAGAAAGGTTGATGACGGCCTGTTGCCTTCGAATACCTTATGTGGTAAAAGGCGGCTCTCAATACCTGCCTCTTCAGCCTCTTTCCTGGTTTTACCAAAGGCAAGTGCTTCTCCCTGAGCAATCATATTTGCCATCAGGTAATCGTGATGCGGTTCAAGGTCATTGAGGGGTGATATAAAACCAATAAAATCACAGGGTATTATCATTGTACCCTGATGTATCAGCTGGTAAAAGGAGTGTTGTCCGTTGGTTCCGGGTTCACCCCAGTACACCGGTCCTGTATGGTAATCAACCCTGTGGCCCTCAAGGGTGACACTTTTTCCATTACTCTCCATTGTAAGCTGCTGCAGGTACGCCGGAAATCGCTTCAGGTAGTTGTCGTACGGAAGTATAGCCTGTGTCCTGAGATTCAGGAAATTGGTGTTCCACACTGCCAGCAGGCCCATTATTACCGGTATATTTTGTTCAAAGGGTGTGTTGAGGAAGTGCTCATCCATCTCCCGGAATCCTCTCAGCATCTCACGAAATGCTTCTGGTCCAACAGCAAGCATAGTTGAAAGACCTATTGCCGAATCCATTGAGTATCTGCCTCCTACCCAGTCCCAGAATCCAAACATGTTCTCCGGATCAATACCAAATTCAATTACCTTCTCCCTGTTTGTTGAAACAGCAACAAAATGCTTTGCCACATCAGCCTTGCTTCCCCCGTTTTTAAGGAACCATCTCCTTGCACTTTTTGCATTGGTAAGCGTTTCAAGAGTGGTAAAGGTTTTTGAGGAGATAATAAAAAGAGTCTCATCAGGATTGAGCCCCCGCAATGCTTCAACAAGGTCGCTCCCGTCAATATTTGAGACAAACCTGAAGGTCATATCCCCGGAAGTGTAGTACTTTAAAGCCTCATACGCCATAACCGGACCAAGGTCAGATCCGCCTATTCCAATATTTACGATATTACGGACCGGCTTACCAGAAAAGCCCTTCCACTCTCCGGTTCTAATCCTGTCACAAAATGTAGTCATACTCGCAAGAACCCGGTGTACCTCCTCAGTTACATTGATACCATCAACTAAAAGCTCTTTGCCTTCCGGCATCCTTAATGCGGTATGCAATACTGAACGATTCTCTGTTGTATTGATTCTGTCACCGGCAAACATGGCTTCCATTCTCTCCTTCAATCCCTGCTCCCGGGCAAGATTTATCAGCAGTTTAATGGTTTCGTCTGTAACGCGTTGCTTTGAATAATCAAAATAAATATCTGTAGCCCTGATTATTAGTTTTTTACCTCTATCAGGATCCTCAGAGAATAGTTCTCTCAGCGAAATATTCTCAAGTGATCTGTAATGATTTACCAGTGATTTCCAGGAAGCTTTGTCTGTAAGCTTGTGCATAATAGTTTTTTTATTGACAACAGTTATTGTAATAAAGCAAATCTATACACTCTTTCTCTTTTCACCTATGCTTTCTATCAGGTGTTCCCATGAACTGATAAAAGCTTCTGCACCCTCTTTTTGCAACTGACTGCCCAGAGTTGAAGAGTCTATACCGGCGTCTGAAAAGAGGCTGACTTCCTTATCACTGGCTGCTGTATCAACTTTCATGATTTCCCCTGCTTTGCCATGGTCTGCAAAAGCAAGCAGGGTTGATTCAGGAATTGTATTTACAGTGAACGGCGCAATAAGTTTTTCTATATAAAATGTATCAGGTGCATTGGGATCTTTCGTTCCGGTGCTTGCCCATAGCAGTCGCTGCGGAATTGCTCCCTCGTTCATTATTCTCCTCACCCTGTCTGACGCAAGAAACTCATGGTAGGCAGCAAGAACGCCTCCCATTATCGCCATACCTAGTCTGTTGTTTAGCTCCGTGGGAACCTTATCTGCCACGGCCTTGTCCCACCGGCTCACAAAAACGGAAGCTACTGACCTGATATCCGCATTAACTCCCCTTTCAATCCTTGTTTCAATGCCCCTGAGGTAAGCCCGGGAAGCAGCTATATACTGATCAGTTGAAAAGAGCAGGGTCACATTTACAGGAATGCCTTCAGCAATGGCAGCTTCTATTGCCGGGAGTCCCTCCGGCGTACCCGGAATCTTGATAAAGGTATTTGGCCTGTTTACTTTTCGGAAAATATCCTTTGCTGCCTTAATGGTATTTTCAGTATCATAGGCCAGCAGGGGAGAAACCTCAATTGAAACAAATCCATCCAGTCCGTTTGTTTTTTTATAGACTGGCATAAAGAGGTCTGCAGCTCTTTGTATATCTTCTATTGCAAGGGAGAAAAAAAGTTCTTCATCCGTGATATCCCTGCTGCCTGCCTTTGCAATGCCTGAATCATAATAACCGGTTTTTGCAATTGCAGAATCAAAGATGGATGGGTTTGAAGTGAGACCTGTAACAGAAAGATCATCTATATATCCCTTCAGTGTACCATCATCAATCATTTTTCTGGTTATATTATCAAGCCAGATACTCTGACCCTTTTCGCTCAGTTGTTTTGTGTTGCTTTTCATAACTATTTGGTTATATTATACTTAATGTTTTTCCAATTATCTTCTATGGGTTAATCCTACTCCTGGCAATTTCTATTCAGTAAGCCTGAATAAGTTACAATTCACAATAGGTTTCGTTACCGGTCAGATTATCGCACGGAAACCGCCAGCCGGTCTTACTGCCTTCAATAAGCTTATGTGCAATCTCAGGCCCCCAGGTTCCGGCCGGGTATCCGTAAATCTTCTGTTCAGGATCACTGCTCCATACTTTCTGAACAGGAGCAACAAATTTCCAGGCTGCCTCAACAGCATCAGCTCTGGAAAAGAGTGTAGAATCTCCTTTCATGGCATCAAATAACAGTCTTTCATATGCTGAAGGAAGGTGGATATCAGTAAGGTCAGCATAGTGGAAATCCATATTTACACTCCTGACATTAAATCCCGCTCCGGGTTCCTTCATTCCGATTTTTAAAAGGATACCCTCATCCGGTTGTATACGGATAATTAATTGGTTACAGCTGTTACAGGTATCATTGTCTTTAAACAGTTTGTGTGGAGTAGGATGGAAGTGTATAACTACTTCGGTCACTTTTGTTGGCAACATTTTGCCTGTACGAACATAAAAAGGTACATTACCCCATCTCCAGTTATCGATATAGAACTTCATTGCTACAAAAGTTTCTGTTCTGGAGGAGGGATCTACTTCATTTTCTTCACGATATCCGGGAATTACTTTACCTCCGATCTCTGAAGAAATATACTGTCCCCTGATGACCTGGCGTGGTACATCCTCCTCTGAAAGGGGACGGAGCGACTGAAATACCTTCATCGTTTCATTCCTGATGGAGTCGGGCTCCATCGATGATGGCGGCTCCATAGCTACCAGTCCAACCACCTGCATAAGATGGTTTTGCAGCATATCCCTGAGAGCTCCGGAGCTTTCGTAATAATCGCCCCGACCCTCCATGCCAATGCTTTCTGCGGATGTAATCTCAACGTGATGAACATAATTCCTGTTCCAGAGGGGTTCAAAAACACCATTGCCGAACCTCATCACCAGAAGGTTCTGAACAGTTTCCTTGCCAAGGTAGTGATCAATACGATATAACTGGTTTTCCTCAAACGAGCGGTGCAGAATCCTGTTAAGTTCGCGACCCGACTCCAGGTCAGAGCCAAATGGTTTTTCTATGATAAGCCTTCTGAAGCCCTCCTCGCTTCTGCTGAGTCCTGACTCTCCAAGGCCATCAGAGATTACACTGAACATGGCGGGTGGCATAGCAAGGTAGAACAGTATATTCCTGCCGTTCTCCGATCTGTTTTTTATATCTTCAAGATGATTTTTGAGTGAAAGATAATCTTCCGCTGATTTCATATCCATCCTGAAGTATGAGAGTTTTGTGATAAATCTATCCAAAGATTCTGTGGAAGCACTTTCCGGTTTATCAGCAAACTTATTAATCCCTTCCTCCATTCTGGATCTGAACACATTGTCATCCTGATCGCTTCTCCCCACACCAAGGATACTGAATTTTTCTGGCAGCATATTGCGGCAATCCAGAGCAAAAAGGGCAGGAATAAGTTTTCGGTAAGCAAGGTCTCCTGTAGCCCCGAATATTACCAGTATCATATCTTCAGGCTTCTTCATCTTCTATTTTTTTAAAACTGCATGTCCTCCAAACTGGTTCCTGAGGGCGGCCAGCAACTTCATTGCAAATGACTCTGATTGCCTTGAGGCAAATCTTGTATATAGAGCAGCAGATATTACATGAGCTGGCACATCAAGCTCAATGGCTGTTTCAACTGTCCATCTGCCTTCCCCGCTATCCTCAACATAGTCCTTTATAGTATCCAGTTTCGGATCCTCTTTCAGGGCGAGAACTATCAGTTCCAGCAGCCATGATTTAACAACACTGCCATACTGCCATCCACTGGCTATTGAAGTGAGATCAAGGTTGAAAGGTGATTTCTCCATTATCTCAAATCCTTCCGCAAAAGATTGCATCATCCCATATTCTATCCCGTTATGTACCATTTTCACAAAATGGCCGCTTCCGCTTTCACCACAATAGGTATATCCTCCTTCGGGAGCCAGGGCTCTGAAGAGGGGTAAGGCATATTCAGATGCTTCGCTGTTACCACCTGACATCAGGCTGTACCCATTCTCAAGTCCCCATACCCCTCCGCTGGTGCCACAATCGAGCAGATGAATACCATTTCCGGCTGCTTTTTCCGCTCTGGCAATGGTTTGCTTGTAATTTGAGTTACCACCGTCAATGATTATATCATTCTTTTTCATTAATGATAAAAGTTGTTCAAGGGTGTCATCAACGGGTTTGCCTGAAGGTACCATCAGCCAGATTATTCTACGGCCTTCAAGTTTTGATACCATTTCCTCAGGCGAGGAGGAGGGGATAGCACCCATTGAAGACATCTTATTTACAACCTCATTGTTTCTGTCAAACGCAACTACTTCATGCCCTGAATTTATCAGGCGCTGAACCATGTTGCCTCCCATTTTTCCCAATCCTATAAATCCGATTTTCATAACTGTCAATTTTATTATTTTTCAATCTATCTTATTTATGTTTAATTTCCAAAAGGGCTCTTGGTACCCTTCCACACACAATAGGTCGGTATTTTTGAGATTCCTGACATTCCTGATACCTGTAATCTCTCCCTTATCGGGTTAATATCTGTAAAGTTATTCCATTCATAATGAAACCCCTGTATAAGATACAAAAATTTCTGAAGAGTCTGCTTGCCTACAAGGGAACAGGTCTACCTGAAATAGTTACGGATTCAAAACTGATATAGGGAAAGCAAGGGATCTGTATGGCTAAGGATCAAAATGTTAGAGTTGACGGTATCAGGCGGTAACAAAAATTATTTAAACAGTTTGCTGTTTATTAGTTCCAGAAGTTTATTACGGTTAACTGGTTTTGAAATATATGCATCACAACCCGCTGAGAGTGCCTTTGGCTTATCTTCAGCCAGGGCATGAGCTGTCTGGGCAATAATAATAACATCTTTATTGAATTCCCGTATTATTCCGGTAGCTTCATATCCTCCCATTTCGGGCATTGTGATATCCATAAGTATCAGGTCAACATCCTTATTATTGCGGCATAACTCTACAACTTCAGAGCCTGTGCCGGCATGTATAATATCACTGGCAATGTCCCTGAGAACTATTGCCAGATACTGACCGCTGAATTTGTCATCTTCAGCAATTATAATCTTTAATCCTCTCTTATGGACTTTCCCTGTCTGATCATCAATTGAAATTGCAGATTGAGTACCGGAGCTATCCGGACCGTTAACAGGAAAAGTTATCCTGAAGGTAGTTCCCTTACCCTGCCTGGAGTCAACCCTTATCTTTCCGTCCAGCATCTCGGTATATGCCTTGACTATCGATAGCCCTATCCCGGATCCCTCAAAACTTCTGGATATACTGTCTTCACACTGAACAAATCTTTCGAAAATGCTGGTTAACATACTTTCCGGTATCCCGATTCCGGTATCTTTGACAAACAGGTCAATATTTTTGCCTGAAAGTATGGCTCCGAACTCAACCCTGCCGGATTCTGTAAATTTAATTGCGTTCTTAATAAGGTTTGACAGTATGCTGTCTATTTTGGCTCTGTCACTATATATAATGGAAGCTTTTTCAGGTAATAGTGACGTAAGTTTCAGTTTTAGGCCCTTCTGTTCAGCCATACTTCTGAAAATGTCATAGTTATATTTCAGTTGTTCGTTAATATCGGTATCATTGAGAATAACCTCCGTATGGCCGGTTTCTATCCTGGAAATATCAATAATATCCCTGATTGTCTCCAGCATCCTGTTACCGCTCTGCTGTATAATCTCAATGTACTGGCTTCTCTCCTCGTTTGAAATGTCTGCTGTTCTAAGAAGTTCTGTAAACCCCATGATACCGTTCATCGGGGTACGGATCTCATGACTTATATTGGCAAGGAATGATGACTTGAGCCTGTCGCTCTCCTCCGCTCTCTCCTTAGCTTCAGTCAACTGATTGATCAGCACATTTTCAACAGTTACATCCATAACAGTAGATACCACCATATTCAGCTCCTGCAGAGGAATATTTAAAGCATTTATAAAAGATTCAGTACCATCGCTGCGGGTTATTTTTATGTTTTCCCAGTGCATTCTTGATGGATCACCTGTGGCGATATCTGCCATTACTCTGCTCATCAATTCTTCACGGTATTCAGGGTCAGGATATACCTTCTCAAAAAACAATGTAATATCCGTAATAACGTCTCTGTTCCACCCGTAAACATCCTCAAACCGCTTGTTCATGTAAAAGGCCCTGCCGTCATCAATGTGGTTTACAGCCACGCCAATTGGCAGGTTATCAAGCACATTCTCAATAAATTGCTTATTCTCTGCCAGTTCAATTTCAGATTCTTTCCTTTGTGAAATATCATACATGAATCCCCTGATCATGGAAGGCTTATTACCATCCATTTCAACACTTACAATATCTTTTAACCAGATATAGGATCCATCCTTTTTCCTGAACCTGTATTCCAGTTCATGCGGTTCCCCTCTGCCGGTACACATAAGGGAGTAGGAGAGAGATTTATCCCTGTCGTCAGGATGTAGTTTATCAGCCCAGAACTCAAGGTTGGTCCATTCTTCAGAAAGCCATCCTGTAAGGTTCTCAGTCTGTGGCGCTACATAGGACCACCTGTCATAGACAATATCATACTCCCATACTATCGCCTTTACAGACTCAACCAACTGGCGGTGTCTCTTTTCACTGATTACAATTTTTTGCTGAATCTCATACTCTTTTGTGACATCACGGAATACCATAACAACTCCTGTTACATTGCCATTCCTGTCCCTTAATGGAGACCCGGAATCAGCAATCTGATATTCCCTGCCATACCTGGAGATAAGTTTTGTGTGGTTTGTCAGTCCTACAGAACTGCCGCTCGCCAGAACCTTTTTTACAGGATTTTCTGCCTTATCACCGGTAATGGCATTTTCTATTTCGAGGATTCTGTCCAGATCAATTCCTATAGCATCTTCAGCTCTCCAGCCTGTCAGAGTGACGGCCACCGGATTTATCCCGGTAATTTTCCCGCTAAGATCAGTTGTAATAACTGCATCACCGATCGAGTTAAGAGTTGCCCGGAAACTTTCCCTGCTCTCAAACAGTTCATTTTCAGTTTTCAATCGGGCAGTAATGTCCCTTATCAGACCAATAAATCCCTCAATCTCACCCTGTTGATTTTTCAGAAAGAATACGTTTGTTTCACCTGAGAAAATCTCTCCTGATTTCTTACTGTAGTAGACTGTCTGAAGAAAGTTTGGATCACCCATTCTGTCTCTTAACTTCTGACCCATTTCCCTGAACTCCTCAGCATCACGGTATATCAGCGATGTCGGTTTTCCTGATATTTCAGCCAGGCTGTATCCAAACAGATCAGAAAAGGCTGGGTTACAGTTTATAATATTCCTATCTGTATCTGTTACCAGTATGGCATCCCTGACACTGTTGAAAAGATTAATAAATAAATTATAGGATTCGTTTTCGGGCGAGGTTACTGATACATCAATTGGTGATTTTACCATATGGAGGTGTTTATTGGGATATTTGTAATGTAATAATATTATTCTATATTGCAAAGCAATTGCTTAGAAATATTATTAAAAATCTTAAAATGCCAAGGAAGAAACAGTATAATGAAAACGAGGTGCTTGACCGGGCAATGGAGGTGTTCTGGGAAAATGGTTTTGAACCTACCGGGGTGCGTTATCTCGAGCGGGAACTGGGTATAAACCAGTTTTCAATATACTCCTCATTCAAGAGCAAAAGGGATCTTTTTATTCTCTCAGTAAGAAAATACAGGGAACATGCAGAGAAGAATTTGTTTGGCGGTCTTATTAATGATGAATCAACCATACTTGAACTCCGGGAACTTCTGAAGGTGAGGATAGAAGAAGCCGGCGCAGGTAACAGATTAGGCTGTTTTGTTGTCAATACTACCGGATCACTGATCGCCCGGGATGATCAGATAGCAGAGGAGCTGAAACTCTATTACGATTTTATCAGGAACATGTTAATAAAACTACTGAATAACTCGGTACGGAAGGGACTTGTGGACGAGTCCACCGTAATTGAAAATACCGCCTCCTATCTGCTTGGCGTTATACAGGGCCTGTCTGTTGGAGTAAGAATAATACCTGAGGATCAATTGCATGCATTTATTGATACAGCATTTGAAAGTATCCTCTGCAATAAATATTAGATTATTAAGCATAAACAGATATATACTGTAGAGTTTGAATTGATGGCTCCCCTTAACTCCTTCACGGAAACCTGATACGGATTACCTGAGTTCAACGCTTCCCGCGCCGGCAATGCACAGGAATATCCCTGAAGATGCCAGGTGGCTGGCAGGTGAAGGCGCAGGATCATGGTTTGTGGTTACAGCCAGAAATAATGATTTCCTTATAACAAGATATTCCCCTGATGGAAAGGTTGAATGTTCAGGTACATATAATGCTGATATTCCGGTGATTCCTGAGAATGGCTCCTTTGAAATAGGGTATCAGAGTAACTGCTCCTGTGTTACACTTATAAACGGAGAAAATCGGATCGTGGTTAAGAGAGGTTAAAATATGTTTACCAGCATGCCTTGGTATTGAAACAACACTAATTTTGTTGAATAATTAATACCATGCTGAACATATAAACAATCAAACTCTTATCTGATGAAATCACTGATTAAGCTATTTATCCTGTTTGCACTTGCTGCGTCTTCAGGTATAACAGGTACTGCCCAGGAGGGCTCAAAGGTCCTTACTGTTGATGACTATGACCGCTGGAGCAGGATTGGCTCAACAGGCCTTTCTGATAACGGGGAGTGGATGAGCTACTCCTATAGTCCGAACGGTGGCGACGACACCCTGTTTATTAAAAATATTGAATCTGGTAAAATCTACCGTGAGCCATATTGCGGGAGTCCGCAGTTCTCAGACGATTCTGAGTGGATAGTATTTAAGAGAAACCTGAAAAGCAAGGAGGCAGAGGCTCTCAGGAAAAGTAAAAAACCGGTTTATAGCAAAGGAGTTCTGCTGAACCTTAAAACCGGAGAAAAACTGGAATGGGATAAGGTTAATGATATCTCCTTCTCAGCAGGATCTGACTGGCTGGTTATAAGAAAAGAGGCCGATAATGAGGGCTTCAGTGGCACTGATATGTTGCTTAAGAACCTGAAAAACGGCAACCTGATCAATACTGGTAATGTATCCGAGCTTAAATTTAATGGCCTGGGCACTCACCTTGCCTGGATTATCGATGCCGATAGCAAGGCTGGTAATGGTATCTATCTGCTGGATCTTTCAAACCTTTCAATACGCCCTCTGGACACCGACAGTGCTACATACAGCCAGCTGACATGGGATGATGAGATGCTCTATGAATCTGAGCAGGGCCAAAAGGGCAGTTCACTTGCAGTGCTGAAGGGAAATAAGGCCGATACGGTAGCACAGCGGGTAAACAGCCTCCTGGTATTTATGGATGTTACATCTGCGTCTCCGAAGGTAATTAAATATAATCCTGCAAATGACAGTGCATTTCCTGATGACCTTGTGATCAGTGAAATGGGCCGACTCTCCTTCAGCCTTGACAACAGCAGAATGATAATAGCTGTAAAGGAGCAGGAGAAGGTGGAGAAGATCAGTCGTGATACAATTGCCAATGTTGATGTGTGGCACTGGAACGATGAACAGATACAGTCGGTTCAAATGGTACGCAGCCCGAGGGAAAGACGCTCAACATATACAGCTCTTCTTCACCTTAATCCGCTTAAATTTGTGCAGCTCTCATCTGATGATATGCGCAGTGTGATGGTAAGTCGTAACGGAGACAGAATAATAGGGGGTGATCCAAAACCATATATTAAAGACACTAACTGGAGCGGTGCGCAGAACGACTACTACCTTATTGATCCAGCAACCGGAAGCAGAAAACTTATTGAAAAGGAGATAGGCAGGAGCATGGGCCTCTCACCGGACGGTAACTGGTTTTTATGGTTTAAGGATGGTAACTTCTGGTCCTATAACCTGAGCAGTGGTAAAACAGTCAATATATCAGGAAGTATGGATATTAGCTTTATCGATATTACAGAGGATCATCCCTATGAAAACCCTTCGTACGGAATGGCAGGATGGTTATCTGATGTCAAATCAGTGATGCTGAACCATCTTTATGACCTCTGGGTGGTGGCACTTGACGGCAGCGGAGGTTTTAATATTACAGGTAACTACGGTACGGAGAACGAAGTTAGGCTGAGGCTTAACAGGCTCAACCGGGAACCATTTATAGACCTGAGCCGGGATAACTACCTGACAGCATATGGCGAATGGACCAAAAAATCGGGCTATTTCCTTTTGAACAACCGCAAAGCACCTCGTGAACTGATATTTGGTGATGCATCCTACGGAAGGCTCAGTAAGGCAAAGGATGCCGACCGGTTTATGTTTACCCGACAGACATTTGTTGATTTTCCTGATTACAACACCTGCGGTAAAAACTTTCGCAATCCTGTACAACAGACTGATGCCAATCCCCAACAGTCAGAATACGCATGGGGCAGGAGAGTACTGGTTGATTTTGAGAATTCACACGGTGACCCTCTCCAGGCTACCCTGACCCTGCCTGCAGGATATGAAGAGGGTAATCAATATCCCATGATAGTCTATTTCTACGAGAAGGTATCAAATAATCATCACTCATATTCAATGCCCACCTATGATGACCGGCCGCATATGTCAACATATGCCAGCAACGGATATCTGGTGCTGATGCCTGACATAAAGTATTATGAGGGAAAGCCCGGCTGGAATGCACTGGATTGTGTAACAGCAGCCTCTAAAAAGGTTATTGAACTGGGATATGCCGATCCTGAAAATATAGGACTCCAGGGTCACAGCTGGGGCGGTTACCAGTCGTCATTTATACTTACCCAGACAGATATGTTTGCATGCGTTGTAACAGGTGCCCCGGTAACAAACCTTACCAGTATGTACAATATTCTCTATAAAAATTCAGGCACCAATAACCATGGGATATTTGAGACCGGACAGGTACGTATGGGTAAGGGGATGTTTGATGATATTCAGACTTATATTGATCAGTCACCGGTTCAAAATGCACCTGGCATAACAACTCCGTTTATGATACTGCACGGAACCGTTGATGGTGCTGTGGACTGGAGCCAGGGTCTGGAGTTCTACAATGCGGCCCGCCGGTTGGGGAAAGAGGTGATTCTGCTCTCGTATCCTGATGAAAATCACCATCTTGCAAATAAAAACAATCAGATAGATTTTCAGAAAAGGATGAAGCAGTTTTTTGATCATCACCTGAAGGGAACCGATGCTCCCGGCTGGATGAAAAATGGAATACCCCACGGGGAGAAGATATATAACAAAGCTAAATAGTTTATCAGATCAGATTGAATGTTAAGATCACAGGTAGATTACTCAGATCATTAACAGAATGATAAGATCACAGGTAGATTACTCAGATCAGTAGCAGAATGATAAGATCACAGGTAGATTACTCAGATCATTAGCAGAATATTCAGATCATAAAAGGAGAGGAATTATGAGAAATTTAAACGGTGTAAGAGGCGGGAGTATTTTTCTGCTGACTCTTGCAGCACTCTTTAGCTTCCAGACAATCTCCGCCCAGGAAATTGCCGAAGCATACAGCAGATATGAACAGTTTGAATCCCTTACAAAGGGGAATCTGTTTAACGGGGCCGTATCGCCTCAATGGATAGGAAAGAGCTCTGTTTTCTGGTATATGTCAGATACCCGGGAAGGGGAGAAGTTTTTTATTGTTGATCCTGTGAACCAGGACAGGCGGGAGGCATTTGACCTGCAGAGGCTCGAAGCTGCCTTTACTGATGTCCAGAACAAAATGATAACGTTAAAAGGTGCAGATCTCCGCAATCTTGAATTTACCGAATCAACGGATGAGATTAGATTTGTCTTTGACGACTTTAACTGGGTATGCAGGCTTCCCTCCAATATGGCGGACGGCAGCAGTGAGCAGCTCAGTTTTGACGGTGGACTTGGTCAATACTATTCTGCTGAAAGAATCAGGTGGTCACCTGATTCCAAAAAGGTGGTTACAACACTGGTAAGACCGGCTGAACCACATATGGTTCACTATATAGAATCATCTCCCGAATCACAGTTGCAACCGCTTCATACAGCCATTGAGTACTACAAGCCGGGTGATGCCTTGCCGCAGTACTTCCCAAGGATTTTTGCCCTTGGTGCAAAGGGTTTTGTGGCTCAGTGTGATGAGATGATCCCGAACCAGTACAGTATTGGGAATCCGGAGTGGCGTCCCGATAGCAAAAGGGTTACCTTCGAATATAACAAAAGGGGCCACCAGCTCTATCAGGTTATTGAACTGGATGCTGAGGGTACTCCCCCAAGGGTGCTTATAGATGAAAAGGCTGAGACATTTATAGACTACAGCGGAAAGAAGTTCAGATATGATGTTGATAATGGCAGGGAGATCATCTGGGCATCGGAACGTGATGGCTGGAATCATCTTTATCTGTATGACGGCGTTTCAGGAAAGGTTAAAAGCCAGATTACCAGTGGCGAATGGGTGGTTCGCAGGGTAGTGAATGTTGATCCTGACGCACGTACAATCCTTTTTGAGGCCAGTGGCAGAGAACCGGGTGATCCCTATTTTGTACATCTCTACAGAATCAGCTTTAATGGCAGCGGGCTAAAGCATCTAACGGCAGGTGAGGGAAACCACAGAACCACTCTTTCGCCTGACAGAAAATTTATTGTTGACGCCTGGTCAAGGGTTGATATGCCTTCCCGTTCTGTTGTAAGGGATGCAGCAACCGGTAAAATCATTATGGAGCTTGAGGAGGCAGATATAAGCAGCCTGCTTGCCACGGGATGGGAAATGCCTGAGGTGTTTGTCTCAAAGGGACGTGACGGTGTTACCGATATATGGGGAATGATACTTAAGCCATCCAATTTCGATCCTGCAAAAACCTATCCTGTTATTGAGTATATCTATGCCGGTCCGCACGGAAATCATGTACCAAAGGATTTTACCGACTACTATAACAGGTGCAGGCACTCCCTTACTGAGCTGGGGTTTGTGATTGTGATGATTGACGGCATGGGAACATCAAACCGGTCCAAAGCGTTTCAGGATGTTTGCTGGAAAAATATAGGAGATGCCGGATTCCCCGACCGGATTCTGTGGATAAAGGATGCATCATCAACACGCCCCTGGATGGATATCAGCAAGGTTGGTATTTACGGTAAGTCTGCCGGGGGACAAAATTCAACAGGTGCTCTCCTTTTTCATCCCGATTTCTACAAGGTTGGTGTGTCAGTCTGTGGATGCCATGATAACAGGATGGATAAGATATGGTGGAATGAACAGTGGATGGGATGGCCCGTTGGAAAGGAGTATGGTGAAAGCTCTAACGTGGACAATGCATACCGGCTGCAGGGCGATCTGTTCCTTATAGTGGGCG